>NZ_JBSGBQ010000032.1:0-104465 GCF_053601335.1 Amycolatopsis sp. NPDC004747
AGCCTGCTGCCGCAAGGCGGGCCCGAGCGCGCGAGCCGGGTGCTCGACATGGTGTCCTTTGTCTTAGGCCGGTTTGATGTTCTGGTTGATGTGGAACACGTTTTCCGGGTCGTACTTCCTCTTCACCGTTGCCAGTCGGTCGTAGTTGCTTCGGTACGAGGCGCGGACCCGGTCCTGGCCCTCCTCCATCATGAAGTTGATGTACGCCCCTCCCGCTGAGGTCGGGTGCAGTTCCTCCCAGTAGTCCTTTGTCCAGCGAGAGATCGTGTCCGCGTTTTCCGGTGCCGGGTCCACCCCGACGATCACGCCCGACCAGCCGCCTTCGCGGTGGGGGAACGCCGTTGCGTCCGGTGCCACGCGGCTCGCCGCTCCGTCGATCGGGTACAGGTGCATCGACGAATGCATGGTCGGCAGTTCCTCGCCGTGCTTGAGGTGGATTTCGATGGCCTTGTCGGAGATTTCGTGGAACACGTCCGCCCGCCAGTACCACTGGAGGCCGGCCGGGTACAGCGCGTCGAACGCCCCCTGCAGCGCCGTGTACGGCATCGGCTGCAAACCGGTCAGCAGGGGCGAACCGAACGAGCGCACCGGGGCCAGTACCTCGTCCGCCTTGTCGTGCGGGCCCGTGTAGCACCAGACGATGCCGCAGGCCTTGCGGCCCCACAGCTGCTCCGGGAACGGGGGTGCCGGCGGGACCGTCAGCAGGCCGAACCAGCCGTTCAGCTCCTCGGGCAGCGACGGCAGCAGCTCGCGGTACCAGCGCAGGACCTCCGGGGTGTCGGCCAGGTCGTACAGCACCGGTCCGCCGATGACCACGCCGTGCTCGCCGATGTCGTGGCAGCGGAACGTGAACGACGTCACGACGCCGAAGTTGCCGCCGCCGCCGCGCAGGGCCCAGAACAGGTCGGGGTGCTCGGACGCCGAGGCGTGCACGAACGAGCCGTCGGCGAGGACGACGTCCGCCCCCAGCAGGTTGTCGATCGTCAGGCCGAAGCGGCGGGCCAGGTAGCCGATGCCGCCGCCCAGGGTCAGGCCCGCCACCCCGGTCGACGCGACGATGCCCGACGGCGTCGCCATCCCGAACGCGACCGTGGCGTGGTCGACGTCGCCCCAGGTGCAGCCGGCGTCGGCGCGGACCGTGTGGTGGACCGGGTCGACCGTGGTGCTGCGCAGGCGCGACAGGTCGATGACGAGCGCGCCGTCGGCGACGCCGAGGCCGCCCGCGTTGTGGCCGCCGCCGCGGACCGCGATGGCCACGCCCCGGGCGCGGCCGTAGCGGACGCAGGCGACGACGTCGGCGGCGTCGCGGCAGTAGGCGATCGCGGCCGGGCGCTTGTCGATCATGGCGTTGTAGACGGCACGGGCTTCGTCGTAGCCGGGGTCGGCGGGGGTGACGATGTCGCCGCGCAGCGCGGCGGCCAGTTCTTCGTGCGGCAAGGCGGTGGTGGTCATGGGTGGCCCCTCTCGGGTTCGCGGTACCGGAAGGAACGTAGGCAGCAGGCGTTCGCGCAGCGTTCGGTTCGTTCGGGCCGCTCAGCGCGGGTATCGGCGCAGGTCCGCCTCGGCCCGCTCCCGCAGGGCGGTGCTGCCCTGGACGCGGGCCAGCTCCGCGGCCGCCCGCAGCCGGGGGACCGGGTCGGCGTCGTGGCCCGCGCGCAGGCGGAGCACCTCCGGCAGCCACCAGCGGTCGTCGCGGGCCTCCCCGGCGGCCAGTGCGGCGTCCAGCGTCGCCCGCGCCGCTTCCGGGGCCGAGAGCTCGGCGACCAGCGAAAGCCAGTACGGCATCCGCGCGAACGACCCCTCCGCCTTGAGGTTCGCGACCCCCTCCTGCGCCGCGGCCAGGCCGGCCGCGCCGCCGCGGGCCCAGCCGCCCAGCACCAGCGCCCACTCGCGGTAGTAGGCGAAGCCGTACCGGTCGCACAGGGCCCGCAGCTCGGCGACGGCCTGTTCCAGCGCCCGGCGGTCGCCGCGCATCTGGTGGGTGATCCCGGCGTAGGCCAGCGCGATGGCCAGGCTGTACGGGTGGTCGATCCGGCGGGCGAGCGCGATCGCTTCGGCACCGCACGCGACGGCCGCGTCTTCGTCGCCGAGCAGCCAGTGGGCGTGCGCCGCCCAGGCCGGGCCGTGGACGTCCGGACGGGTGCCGATCGGCCACGACGACGCGCCGCGGGTGCGCTCGGCGCCCAGTTCGAAGTGCTTCAGCGCCTCGGCCGGGTCGTGCCCGAGGCTCAGCGACGAACCCGCGACGATGAAGTGCGCCGAGCCGCCCTGTTCGGCGCTCGTCCCCGGGGCCAGCAGCCCGAGGGCGCGTTCGGCCGCCTCGTGGGCCTGCACCGTCCGGCCCTGGACGAACCGCGACGACCACAGCTCCAGCAGCGCGGTGAGCGCGGCCTCCTCGTCACCGAGCGACTCCGCGAGCGCGAGCGACCGTTCCAGCGTGCGCTGCAGCTCGGGGGACGAGTAGCCCTGGTGGGCGTTCAGCGGCCCGGCGAGCGCTTCGAGGACGGCCAGCTCGTCCCGGTCGCGGTTGCCGCTCGCCGGGCGGGCGCGGACGAGGTCCAGCGCCTCCCGCAGCAGCCGGATCGCCTCGGCGTGGGCGAACGTGCCCGCGGCGACGGCGGCCGCCCGCCGGTAGTGCGCGACGGCGCGGTCCGGGCGGCCGCCCCGGGCGTACTGCTCGGCCAGCTGCGCCGCCACGGCGTCGGTGTCGCCGGCGTGCAGCAGCTCGAGCCCCTGGGCCAGCCGCCGGTGCAGCAGCCACCGCCGCGGCGGGCTGATCTGCTCGTAGGCGGCCTCGCGCAGCAGGTCGTGGGTGAAGTCGTAGCTGCCGCCGAACTCGCGCACGAGCCGGCGCCGCCACAGCTCGTCGACGGCGTCGACGACGGTGTCCGCGTCGAGGTCGCTCGCCTCGGTGAGCAGCTCGAGGGTGACGTCCCGGCCGGCCGCGGCGGCGAGCCCGGCGATCTCGCGGGCGGCCGGCCCCGGCTGCTCCAGCCGCGTCCGCAGCACCGCGGCCAGCCCTTCGGCGGGCGGGGAATCGTGCGCCCGCAGGGCTTCGACGACGTACAGCGGGTAACCGCCGGTGGCCGCGTGCAGCAGGTCACGGTCCGAAGTGGACAGGGGACGCCCGGCGACCGCTTCGGCGAGGCGGGCGGTGCCGGCAGCGTCGAACGGGCGCAGCGGCAGCTCGGCCAGCCTGCCGTCGTCGCGCAGCTGACCCGTCCAGGCCGCGACGCCCGCGCCCGGGTCGCCGTCGCGCAGCGTCGCCACGACCAGCAGCGGCGCCTCCGGCAGCAGGCCGAGGCAGAAGGCGACGAACGCGCCGGTCTCTTCGTCGCACCACTGCGCGTTGTCGAGCACCAGCAGGACGGGCCGGCCGCCGGCGGTGAGCGCCCTGGCCAGCCCTTCGAAGAACCGCAGGCGCTGCCAGGCCTCGACGACGGCGTGCTCGCCGGTGGTGCGCGTGGCCGGCAGCAGCCGGTCGACCTCGGCGCGCCACACCGGGTCCAGTGCCGCCGCCGCCTTCTGCACGGCGGGCGTGCGCAGCCACTCGGCCACCGGGGCCAGCGCGAGCCGTCCCGGCGTCCCGAAGCACCGGCCGGCCGCCACGACCGCGCCTTCGGCCCGCGCCAGCCCGGCCAGCTCGGTCACCAGGCGGGTCTTGCCGACCCCGGCGTCCCCGCGCACGAGGACGAACCCGGCGCGGCCCGCCGCGGCCGTCCGCCACAGCTCGCCGAGGCGGGCCAGCTCCGCGGCGCGGCCGACGAGACCGGGCGCGGCCGCCCGCCGCGGTTCCGGGTCGGGCCGGGCGAGCAGCCGGCGCAGCGCCGCGCGGGTCGGTTCGGCCGGGACGACGCCGAGCTCGCGCTCCAGCACCGACGCGCACCGGTGGTAGGTGCTCACCGCGCCCGCCCGGTCCCCGGCCTCGGCCTGCAGCCCCATCAGCGTCCGGTAGCCGGTCTCTTCGAGGGGACGCAGCGCGATCCGGCGGCGGGCCGCGGCGAGCGCGGCGGCGGGATCGCCCGACGGCGTCCGGCAGATCAGGTCGCACAGTTCGACGCACTGGCGCTCGAGCTCGGCGCGGGCCGCCAGCACCCAGTCGTCGGCCAGGCCGGGCAGCAGCTCGTCGCGGTAGGCCGCGAGCGCGGCCCGGGCGTGGGCGACGGCCGCACCGGGGTCGGCGGCGGCCAGCGCGGCCCGGTGGGCGGCGGCGAACTCCCGCACGTCCACGCGGCTCGACGGCGTGTCCCGCCAGCACAGGTCCTGCCCGGTGACGGTCAGCGCGGGCGGGTCGCCCAGCACGCGGCGCAGCTGGTGCAGCTCGCGGCGGAGGTTGGTCAGCGCCTGCGCGTCGGTGGAGTCCGGCCAGAACAGGCCGGCGAGCAGGCGCCGGGGCTGCGCCCGCCCGGCGTGCACGACGAGGTGGGCCACGAGCGCGACCGACCGCGGCGACCGCGTCAGCACGGCGCCGGACTCGTCGTCGGCGATCACCTGCTCGCCCAGCAGCGAGACGCGCAGCACCCGGACACGCTAACCCCGGAACCGGCTCGCGTGCGGATCTTCACCGGTGGGGGGTTGCGCACGGACCGCCGGGTGCGCAGGCTCGACGTCGTGAGCGAGCACGAGTACGACCTCATCGTCATCGGTTCGGGCCCCGGCGGGCAGAAGGCCGCGATCGCCGCGGCGAAGCTCGGCAAGAAGGTGGCGGTCGTCGACCGGCACGACATGGTCGGCGGGGTGTGCGTCAACACCGGCACGATCCCGTCCAAGACGCTGCGCGAAGCCGTGCTCTACCTGACCGGCATGAACCAGCGCGAGCTCTACGGCGCGAGCTACCGCGTCAAGCAGGACATCACCATCGCCGACCTGCTCGCCCGCACCCAGCACGTGGTCGGGCGCGAGGTCCAGGTGGTGCGCGCGCAGCTGCTGCGCAACCACATCGACCTCCTCGACGGCACCGGCTCCTTCGCCGACCCGCACACCGTGCTGGTCGAAGGCCGCCACCGCGGCGACCGGCGGACGCTGTCGGCCGACCACGTGGTGATCGCCACCGGCACCCGGCCCGCGCGGCCGAAGCAGGTCGACTTCGACGCCGCCCGCGTGCTCGACTCCGACGAGATCCTCCAGCTGGAGCAGATCCCGTCGTCGCTGGTCGTGGTGGGCGCCGGGGTGATCGGGATCGAGTACGCGTCGATGTTCGCCGCGCTCGGCTCGCGGGTCACCGTGGTCGAGCAGCGCGACCACATGCTCGACTTCTGCGACCCGGAGATCGTCGAATCGCTCAAGTTCCAGCTGCGCGACCTGGGCGTCACGTTCCGCTTCGGCGAGAAGGTCGCGGACGTGGCGGTGTCCGACCACGCGACGATCACGACCCTGGTCAGCGGCAAGCGCATCCCGGCCGACGGCGTCATGTACTCGGCGGGCCGCCAGGGCATGACCGGCGAGCTCAACCTGGAGGCGGCCGGCCTGGCCGCCGACGAGCGCGGCCGGCTGGTGGTCGACGAGAACTACCGCACGGCGGTCCCGCACATCTACGCGGTCGGCGACGTGATCGGCTTCCCGGCCCTGGCGGCGACGTCGATGGACCAGGGCAGGCTCGCGGCGTACCACGCGTTCGGCGAGCCGGCGCACGAGCTCGGCGCCCTGCAGCCGATCGGGATCTACACGATCCCGGAGATTTCGTACGTCGGCTCGACCGAGGCCCAGCTGACGTCGTCGGCGGTACCGTACGAGGTCGGCATCGCCCGTTATCGCGAGCTGGCGCGCGGCCAGATCACCGGCGACAGCTACGGGATGCTGAAGCTGCTGGTGTCCACGACGGACCGGAAACTGCTGGGCGTCCACGTGTTCGGCACGGGCGCGACGGATCTGGTCCACATCGGACAGGCGGTGATGGGCTGTGGCGGCACGGTCGACTACCTGGTGGACGCGGTGTTCAACTACCCGACGCTGTCGGAGGCGTACAAGGTGGCCGCCCTGGACGCGACCAACAAGATCCGGGCCCTGGAGCGCTTCACGTCCTGAGCGCGCGTGCCGAACGGGTCCGGACCCGCTCGGCGCCGGACCCGTTCGGCGGTGGGGCTAGAGCGAAACGGTGAGGCAGTAGCCGTCCCGGTAGCAGATCCGTTCGACGAGGTGGCGGTCGGTTTCGTCGGTCATGTAGATCCAGACGCTGTCGGCTCCGCCGACGACGTTCGCGTCCAGGTTCAGGGTCGCCGTGCCGGCCCGGTTGCACCAGAGGCTGGTGCTCCTGAAGTCCAGCGAGGTATTGCCCGCGTAGGCCCGCGCGTAGATCCGGCGGCAGTTGCTGGCCTTGAACACTCCGCTGACCTCGACCGACCGGTTGAACCAGGTGACCGTGCCGTTGTAGTAACTCACCGTGTACGGCATCGCGAATTCGCTGGTGGGGTAAGCGGCCGCGGTGGCGGGCGTGGCCGCGGAGACCATCCCGGCGACCGACGCCACCGCGGCCACGACGGCGCCGGCCTTCCTCGTGCGGCTCTTCGTGGTCTTCCTGGCCTTCAGCATGGTTTCTCCCCTGCCGTCGTGGCGGTCCGGAGTGGGGCCGCGACCGGACACGTGCGGGAGGCCGGATCGGTTTAGGCGGCACCTGGGTCGTCCCACCGGTCACACGAACACCACCGGCACCACGTGATCCGCTTGTGCCGAACCGGTTTGACACTCGTCTAGAACATATGTTCGACTGGCGCCGTGCGATGGGATCGGCAGCGGACAGGGGAGGGTGAACCGGCACTGCCCGGGCTCGAGGGCCTGGTGCGATCGGTGCGGTCACCGGAATTCGACGGCGTCACCTTTCACGAGGTGCACGCGCGATCGGTGCTGAACAAGGTGCCCGACGGCTCCGGCGTGCCGTTCGGCTGGACCGTCAACCCCTATCGCGGCTGCTCCCACGCCTGCACCTACTGCCTCGAAGGCGGCACCCGGATCCTGATGGCCGACGGCCGGACGAAGGCGCTGTCCGACCTGAAGGTCGGCGACGCGATCTACGGCACCCGCGGCCACGGCGCGTCCCGGCGGCTGGTGCCGACCCGGGTCGAAGCGCACTGGACCACGCTGCGCGCGGCCTACCGCGTCACCCTCGAAGACGGCACCCGGCTCGTCGCCGGCGGCGACCACCGGTTTCTCACGAGCAAGGGCTGGAAGCACGTCACCGGCAGCAGGTTCGGCGCCGCGCAGCGGCCGCACCTGGAGCCCGGTACCGAGCTGATCGGCGTCGGGCGGTTCGAGCCGACGCCGGACGAGACGCTCGGCTACCGGGCCGGCTACCTGTGCGGGATGCTGCGCTCGGGCGGGTTCGCCGCCGAGCCGGACGCCGCCACCCGGGCCCTGCGCTACCTGCCGGACTTCGGCGCTTCGGTCGGTTTTCTCAAGGTGCCGCCGGATCCGGACGCCCATTGGCAGCGCGGGTTCCTGGCCGGCGTCTTCGACATCGCGGGCGGCTACGGCCGCGGCGTCCTCGCGGTGGCGCACGACGAACCCGAGATCGCCGACGCCTTCACCGCCGCGCTCGCCCGCTTCGGCTTCGCGTACCAGCTCGACGAGGTGCCGAAGTTCCCGACGCGCCAGGAGATCCGGCTGCTCGGCGGCGTCGGCGAGGTGCTGCGGTTCTTCCACGTCGGCAACCCGGCGGTCACGTGGAAGCGGTCCCTCGAGGGCGCGGTGATCGGCGCGAGCCGCCGCCGCGTGGCGGCGATCGAGGCGCTGGGCCTGCAGCTGCCGCTGTTCGACATCACCACCGGCACCGGCGACTTCGTGGCCGACGGCATGGTGTCGCACAACTGCTTCGCCCGGAACACCCACACCTACCTCGACTTCGACGCCGGCCGCGACTTCGACACGCAGGTGGTCGTCAAGATCAACGCCCCGCAGGTGCTGGCCGCCCAGCTGAAGAAGCCGTCGTGGCGGCGCGAGCACGTCGCCATGGGCACCAACACCGACCCCTACCAGCGCGCCGAGGGCCGCTACCGGCTGATGCCCGGCATCATCACGGCACTGGCGCGGTCGGGCACACCGCTGTCGGTGCTGACCAAGGGCACGGTGCTGGCCAGGGACCTGCCGCTGCTGCGGGACGTCGCCCGGGACGTCCCGGTCGGGCTCGCGGTGTCGATCGCGCTGCTCGACGAAGAGCTGCAGCACCGCCTCGAACCCGGCACGCCGAGCCCGCGGGCGCGGCTGGAGCTGGTCCGCAAGGCGCGCGAAGCCGGGCTGCCGTGCTCGGTGCTGGTGGCGCCGGTGCTGCCGTGGCTGACCGACTCCGAGGAGGCACTGGACGCGCTGTTCGCCCGGCTCGCCGACGTCGGCGCGACCGGCGTCACGGCGTTCGCGCTGCACCTGCGGCCGGGGGCGCGCGAGTGGTTCGGCCGCTGGCTGGCGGGCTCGCACCCGGAGCTCGTCCCGCGGTACCGGGAGCTGTACGCGCGGGGCAGTTACGTCCGGAAGGCCTACCGGGAGGGGCTCGCGGCGCGGGTGGGGCCGTTGCTGCGGCGGCACGGCCTGGACCGCAAGGGCGGGTTCGCCGCGCGGGGTCCCGAGCTGCCGGTGGCCGAGGCCGCCCCCGCGGAGCAGCTGCGCCTGCTGTGACGATCCTTTGTGGACCCACCGGGTGACGTACTGGGCCGTTCGGGGCGTTTGCGACCCGGTGTCTTCGGTTTGCGGCAAAATGTCCGGTCGTGTCGTTGTCGTCCCGCCGCACCGGCGCCTAACGTCGAAGGGATCGAACCCGAAAGGAGCCGGACGATGACGACCTCGCAGACCGACCGTGTCGCGGCCGCCCGGCTCGCCTGGGCCGCGCTGAAGCTGACCCGGGCCGGACGGCACCCGGTCGGCGTCGACCGGCTGGCCGCGACCGTCGGCGTCGCCCCGGCCGAGGCCCGGCGGCTGGTCGAGCTGATCGGGTTCACCCTGCACCGCGACCTCGTGTCGACCGGCCCGGCGCCGCGCGGCGCCCACCACCGCCTCCAGCCCGCCGAAGGCACCCTCGGCGCGGGCCCGGACGGCACCGTCGACATGTTCCTGCTGGCCATCGCCACCGGCGAGCTGGTGCACGCCGCCGCGATCTGCCCGGTCACCGGGACGCGCATCCGCATCGAGCTGATGTCCCAGGGGATCCTCCTGGTCGACCCGCCGTCGGCGGTGGTCGCGGCGGTCGACCTCGGGTTCGGGCTGGAGGGCGTCGACGCCGTGGCCTGCGCGGGCCAGCCGTTCTTCGCCTCCGCCACCGCGGCGGCGAGCTGGCAGGTGGCGCACCCGGGTGGCCGCATCTACCAGGTGGCGGCCTACCTGGCGCAGGCCCACCGCCTGGTCGCGGCGCTGGAGACGCGGCCCAAGTACGTCCTCTGACACGGGTCACGGCCGGGCGGGCCTGCCGACGTCGTAGGGTGAGGGGTTCGTTAGCCTTTTCAGCAGCGAGAACCACCCATGTCGAAGGAGAGCAGTCGCAGTGCTCCGCACTCACAACGCCGGCACCCTGCGTGCCGGACAGGCCGGACAGACCGTCACCCTCACCGGATGGGTGGCCCGGCGGCGCGATCACGGCGGCGTCATCTTCATCGACCTCCGTGATGCCAGCGGTGTCGCCCAGGTCGTCTTCCGCGAGGGCGAGATGGCCGAGCGCGCCCACGCGCTGCGGTCGGAGTTCTGCGTCAAGATCGTCGGCGAGGTCGCGAAGCGCCCCGAGGGCAACGCCAACGCCGAGATCGCCACCGGCGAGATCGAGGTCCTCGCGACCGCGCTCGAGGTGCTGTCGGAGTCCGCGCCGCTGCCGTTCCCGATCGACGACCGCGTCGACGTCGGCGAAGAGGTCCGGCTCAAGCACCGCTACCTCGACCTGCGCCGCAGCGGCCCGGCCGCGGCCATGCGCCTGCGCAGCGAGGTCAGCCGCGCCGCGCGCGAGGTGCTGCACGCCCAGGACTTCGTCGAGATCGAGACCCCGACGATGACCCGCTCGACGCCCGAAGGCGCGCGAGACTTCCTGGTCCCGGCCCGGCTCAAGCCCGGCTCCTGGTACGCGCTGCCGCAGTCGCCGCAGCTGTTCAAGCAGCTGCTCATGGTCGGCGGTATGGAGCGGTACTACCAGATCGCCCGCTGCTACCGCGACGAAGACTTCCGCGCCGACCGCCAGCCCGAGTTCACCCAGCTCGACATCGAGATGAGCTTCGTCGAGCAGGACGACGTCATCAAGCTCGGCGAGGACATCGTGTCCGCGCTGTGGAAGCTGATCGGGCACGAGATCCCGCGGCCCATCCCGCGCATCACCTACCACGAGGCGATGGCCAAGTACGGCTCGGACAAGCCGGACCTGCGCTTCGACCTCGAGATCACCGACATGACGGAGTTCTTCGCCGACACGCCGTTCCGCGTGTTCCAGGCGCCGTACGTCGGTGCGGTGGTGATGGCGGGCGGGGCCGACCAGCCGCGCCGCCAGCTCGACGCGTGGCAGGAGTGGGCGAAGCAGCGCGGCGCGCGCGGCCTCGCGTACATCCTCGTGAACGAGGACGGCACGCTCGGCGGCCCGGTCGCGAAGAACCTGTCCGAGCACGAGCGCGAGAACGTCGCCGCGGCGGCGGGTGCCAAGCCGGGCGACTGCATCTTCTTCTCCGCGGGCAAGGCGTCCTCGACGCAGCCGCTGCTCGGCGCCGCGCGCGACGAGATCGGCAAGCGGCTCGGCCTGATCGACGAGAACGCCTGGTCGTTCGTGTGGGTCGTCGACGCGCCGCTGTTCGCGCCGGTCGAGGACATCGGCGACGACGTCGCGGTCGGCTCCGGCAAGTGGACCGCGGTGCACCACGCCTTCACCTCGCCGACCCCGGAGTGGATCGACAAGTTCGAGCAGGACCCGGGCAACGCCCTGGCCTACGCCTACGACATCGTCTGCAACGGCAACGAGATCGGCGGTGGCTCGATCCGTATCCACCGCGGCGACGTCCAGAAGCGCGTGTTCAACCTGATGGGCCTCGGCGAGGAGGAGGCGCAGGAGAAGTTCGGCTTCCTGCTCGACGCCTTCGCCTACGGCCCGCCGCCGCACGGCGGCATCGCGTTCGGCTGGGACCGCATCGTGATGCTGCTGGCCAAGGCCGACTCGCTGCGTGACGTGATCGCGTTCCCGAAGACCGGCGGCGGGTACGACCCGCTGACCGCGGCGCCCGCGCCGATCACCGCGCAGCAGCGCAAGGAAGCCGGGATCGACGCGAAACCGGCCGCCGCCCCGCAGAACTAGTGCTGCACCTCAGGGCCGTGTGCCCGCCGGACAAGACCGCCGAGGCGCTCGAAATCCTGCGGGCCCACGCCGGGACGGCGCACCTGATCGTGCACCGCGGCGCCGCCGTGGAGCCCGAGGGTGACCTGGTCGAGGCCGATATCGCGCGCGAGGCGGCGGACGAGATCGTCGACGCGCTGTGCGTGCTCGACCTCGACCACACCGGCGGCATCACGCTCGAAGCCCTCGACACGGCGCTGTCCGACGCCGCCGACCAGGCGGAGGAGGCCGCGCCGGGCGAAGCCGCGGACGCCGTCGTCTGGCAGGAGCTGCTCGGCCGGACGGGTGAGGAGTCGCGGCTGAACGCGACGTTCCTGGCCTTCCTGACCATCGCCTGCCTGCTCGCCGCCGTCGGCGTGCTCACCGACTCCTCGGTGACGATCGTCGGCGCGATGGTCGTCGGCCCGGAGTTCGGGCCGCTGGCCGCGCTCGCCGTCGGTCTGGTGCTGCGGCACTGGCAGCTGGTCCGGCAGGCCGCGGTCGCGCTGACCGTCGGCTTCCCGCTGGCGATGGTGGTTACGCTGGGGGGCGCGCTGCTCGTCCGCGTGACCGACGTCTTCGGGGAGAAGGCGTTCGAGCTGAAACAGCACAACGAGGTCGACTTCGTGTTCTCCGTCGGCGTGCCGTCCCTGGTCGTCGCCATGCTCGCCGGCGCGGCCGGGATGCTTGCCATGACGTCGGCGAAGTCGGCCGCCTTGGTCGGCGTGTTCATCTCGGTGACCACGGTGCCGGCCGCGGGGTACGCGGTCGTCGCGGCCGTGGCGGGGGAGTGGAGCCGGTGCCTCCAGTCCGTCGGGCAGCTGCTGGTCAACCTTCTCGGAATCGTTGCAGCTGCGGCCATTGTGTTGATGGTGCGCCGGAATGGGCAACGTTCTCCGGTGGGAATGCGTCCGCTTTCACGCGGGTGACCCGTATCCGGGCGGGATGCGCTTTCTTGTCCGGATGTCAGTAGTCATGGTTGCTCAGTCACGAGTAGGGTCGGTGACAATGACAGTCGACACCTCCTCCGCCGGCGACGCTGGAGTCGGGGCAGGAGCCGGGCAGCTCGCCATCGCCGCGGCGGTCGCGGCGGGCGAGTCCGTTCTTTCACGCCGGTTCGGCAGCGCGATCACCTTGGTCGCGCCCGAGGACCTGGCGGGGAGCGGGCCGGCCACGGTGGTCCGCGCGCGGGTGGTGTCGTCGTTCGCGCTGCCGCGCACGCTCGTCATCAAGCACTACCCGGACCGGCCGGAGTCCGGAGCCGACCCGTTCGCCCAGGAGGCGGTCAGCTACCAGCTGTTCACGGCGCTGGCCCCGGACGAGCGGATGTGCCCGGAGCTGGTGGCCCACGACGGCCGCGACCGCGTGCTGGTGCTGGAGGACCTGGGCCGCACGCCGACGCTCGAGGACAAGCTCTACGCCCGCGACTCGCGCGCGGCCGAGCGGGCGCTGCTGTCCTGGGCCCGGTCGCTGGGCCGCCTGCACGCGAGCACGGCCGGCCGGGAAGCGGACTTCAACGCGCTGCTGCGGCGCCTCGGCGGCCCGGCGAAGAGCGACTCCGACGGGGTCGACGCGCTGTGCTCGAGGGTGCCGTCACTGATCCAGAAGCGCCTGGGCATCCCGGTGCCGGACGAGGTGCTCGCACAGGTGACAGCGGCGGTCGAGCAGTCCCGCGCGGCGGGCTTCCGGGCGTTCAGCCCGGTCGAGCTGAGCCCGGACAACAACCTCGTGACGGGCCAGGGCGTCCGCTTCCTCGACTTCGAGTCCGGCCGGGTCCGCTCCGCCCTGGTGGACGCGGCCCACCTGCGGCTGCCGTTCGCCAGCTGGCCGGACGCGCTGGCCCTGCCGGCGGGAATGAGCGAGGCGATGATCGCGGCCTGGCGGGCCGAGGTGGTCGGGGTGTGGCCGGCGTTCGCCGACGACGAAGTCCTCGCGGCGCAGTTGACCGCAAGCGAGCTGCTGCGGGTGTGGCTGATCACCGGGGAGGAGCTGGGGGCGTTGAACCTGTCCCGGCACGCGGCACCGGTGAGCCGGGAGGCGGCGTTCGTGACCTGGTGGCGGGATCTGGCCAAGCATGCCGGGTATGTCCGGATGACGGCGGTTTCGGAGTTTGCGGCTCGGGTTGCTGCGGCGTTGGCTGCGCGGCTGGGGCCGCATGCTGATCTGGCGTTTTATCCTGCGTTTCGGTGAGGTTGGGGTTCCCGCCGGTGTGAGGCTGGGGGGTTCCCGCCGGCCCGAACGCCGGATTGTTCAACGGCCGCCAGGCCTTGTCAAGGCGGGAAAGCGTGCCTTGACAAGGCCTGGCGGCCGCTGAGGCGGCTGCGTATCGGGTCGGCAGGGGGGTGTGGCCGGGAGGGGCGGGTTGTGGGGGCCGCTGGTCTCTTGCCGTCCGGCTTCGCCGCAGCCGGCGCTTGCCGCGGCGCCCGGCGGCGGCCCCGCCGTACCCTCACTGATCGCCCACTCCGGCCAAACCGCCCATATCCGGCCCCTGTGAGGTGGGCGTCAAGAATTAGGCCCGGTGTCGTGACCGCGTTACCTCCACCTCACCGGGTGTGAGCCTGCGTGGCCGATGGTCGTGACCGTGACCGTGATGAGCGTCGATGTCACCCCGCTGCCCGAACCGCCCCCGCGTCCGCTCGCCGCCGTCCCTGCGCTCAGGCGAGCGCGGCGGCTTGCCGTTCTCGGTGACTCCACCGCCGTCGGGCTTGGGGATCCGCTTCCCCGGCGGGGCGGCTGGCGCGGGGTCGGCCCGCTCGTCGCCGCTGCTCTCGGGGTTGAGGCCGGCGGCTATCTCAACCCCTCCTTCGCCGGGGCGCGGATGCGGTGTGTTCTCACCGAGCAGGTGCCCGCCGCCGTTGGGCACCGGCCCGATGTCGCCCTGCTCGTCGCCGGGATGAACGACACCCTTCGGCCCGACTTCGATGCCTCGCGGATCGCCGCCGAGCTCGGCGAGGTGATCCGGCGGCTGCGGGAAACCGGGACCACCGTGGTGCCCGTCCGCTTCCACGACCACAGCAAGGTCTTCCGCCTCCCGCCCTCGCTCAAGCGCGCCCTCAGCGCCCGCGTCGCGGAACTCAACGCGGCCATCGACGACGTCGTCGCCCGGGAAGGTGTGCCCTGCCTCGACCTCGAGCGGCTGCCCGGCGCCTACGACCTCGCGTCCTGGAGCGTCGACCGGCTGCACCCCTCCGAGCTGGGCCACCGCATGCTCGCCGCCGGCTTCACCGGGCTGCTCGCCGACGCCGGGTTCGCCGTGCCCGAACCGGTGAGCCTCACCTGCAGCGGTGGTGTCGAACCCAGCACCGCGGGGCACGTCGGCTGGCTGGTGCTCAAGGGGATCCCGTGGCTCTGGCGCCGCGGCCGCGAATTCCTGCCCTACGCCGCCGTCATCATGTGGAACTCGTTCCGCGCCCGCTGAACACCCGCAGCGCCTCGACGTCCGAAGCCGGGTTGCGGACGAAGAAGTCCGCCCACTCCTCGATGTCCGGGTACGCGCAATGCGCCGCCAGGTACCGGCACGCCTCCTCGGTGTCGTACTCCGTGCGCCGCAGCTGGACGCCTTCGCCGAGCAGTGCCCAGTGTGCACCCCTTGTCCCGTAAGGCATTCCGACGCTGCCGGGGTTGACCACCAGCCGCCGGTCCACGAGGCGGACGAACGGCATGTGCGTGTGCCCGCAGACGACCGTCGACGCCGAAACGCCCGCCAGGACCTCCGCCCAGCGCTCCGGCGGCGAGTCGACGAGCACGATCTCGGTGTCGTTGCGCGGAGTCGCGTGGCAGAACAGCACCCCTTCGACGGTCACCGTCAGCGGCAACGCGTCGAGCAGCGGGAGATCGGCCGGACGCAGCTGCTTCGCCGCCCACGGGAAGATCGGGTCCGGGACGAACGTGCCCCCGGTGCGCGCCGATTCGGCCAGCTCGCGGTCGGCGTTGCCGCGCACCCACACCGCCCGCTCGCCCAGCGACCGGAGCCGCTCGAGCGTCTCCACGGGCATCGGCCCGGCGAGCAGGTCGCCGAGCAGCACGATCTTCTCCGCCGCCTGGACGTCCGGCTCCGCCAGGACCGCCTCCAGCGCCGGGAGGACCCCGTGGATGTCCGCCAGCACCGCCACCTTCACCGGTCCACCATCGGGCACGCCGAGCGCCCTGGGCGAGGGATTTCGCCCAGGGCGCAACCGGCTCACACCGTCGAGAGCGGCAGTTCGCGCACGCCGGTCATGTTCGGGTTGACCTGGAACTTCGGCGGCTCACCCGGGATCGTGCGCAGCACCGGGTAGCGGTCGAGCAGGATGTCCAGCGCCACCCGGCCTTCCAGCCGCGCGAGCGGCGCGCCGATGCAGAAGTGGATCCCGCGGCCGAAGGCCAGGTGCGGGTTCGGGTCCCGCCGCGGGTCGAACGTGCCCGGGTCGCGGAACACCCGCTCGTCCCGGTTGGCCGCCGACACCCACAGGAGCAGCATCTGGTCCGCCGGCACGGTGACGCCGCCGACCTCCGCCTCCCGCAGGGTCGTGCGCGCCACCGCCGCGAACGGCGTCAGGTACCGCAGCGACTCTTCGATCACCGGCGGCACGAGCGAGCGGTCCGCGCGCACCCGCTCGGCCCACTCCCGGTGCGTGTCCAGGCACAGCACCACGTTGCCGAGCAGCATCGTGGTGGTGATGTGGCCGGCCAGCAGCAGGATGTTCGCGAAGTTGACGACTTCGGAGCGCGAAAGCCGTTCGCCGTCCAGCTCGGCTTCGACGAGCTTCGTCAGCAGGTCTTCCCGCGGCTGCTTCCGCCGCTCGTCGACGTGCACGCCGAGGTAGTCGGCGAGCGCCCGCTGGCCCTCCATGGACCTCCGGATCGCCGCGTCCTGCTTTTCGTCCTTCTTCACCAGGGAAACCTGGTCGGCGGACTCGAACATCCGGTCCACCCAGCCCTTGAACAGGTGCCGGTCCCCGGCCGGGACGCCCAGCAGTTCGGCGATCACGATCACCGGCAGCGGGTAGGCCAGGTCGGCCACCAGCTCCAGCCGGTCGCCGGCCGGGATCGCGTCGAGCAGCTGGTGGGTGATCGCCGCGATCCTCGGCTCGAGGTCGGCCACCACCTTCGGCGTGAACGCCCGGCTGACGAGCTTGCGCATCTTGTTGTGCAGCGGCGGGTCGAGCTGCAGGATGCTGCCCGTCGACATGTCGTAGTCGGGGTCCGGCATCAGCTCCTTCGGCACCAGCCGCGTGGTGTCGGACGAGAACGTCGCCGGGTCGCGGAGGATCGCTTCGATCTCCGGGTGCCCGTAGACGTTCCACATCCCCAGTTCCGCGGCGAACTCGATCCGCTTCTCCGGTTGCTTCCCCCGCAGCCAGAACTGGGCCTCGGGCAGTCCCCAGGTGTCGGCCAGTGTGGTGGTCATTTCCGCCCCTTTCCCCATTGGGTGGCCCCGGGATCAGCCGGGAGCCCTGGTGGGATCGTGCGCGTAGATCCCCTTGCGGTAGCTCGAGACGAGCTCCTCGAGCGCCGTGCTCAGCTCCGCCGCCACTTCCGCGACCGCCGCGGGATCGGGCTCGCCGGGCGGCTCGAACGCGGTGCGGATCAGGTGGGCGAGCACCTTCGCCTTCTCTTCGAGGGGAATGCCCTCGAACTGGTCCGACAACGTGTCGCCCAGGTAGAAGCCGAGGGTCGAAGCGCTGAGCGCGTAGCTCAGCTGCGGCACGTCCGAACGGATCAGCCCGTGCCGCAGCATCGTGCCCTCGAAGTGCGCGCGCAGCTCGTCCTGCTGCTTGTGCAGGTCGAGGTCGCCGAGCGCGCCGAACATCTCGGCGTTGCCGCGCAGCATCGCCATCACGAGCGGACGGCGGTGCGTGAGCAGGAACGAACCGGAGACCATCCGGTGCGGCAGGATCATCGCCGGGTCGGCTTTGATCGCCGCCAGCACCGCGTCGGTGAGGTCGGCCGACTCGCGCATCATCAGCGCCTTGAACAGCAGCTCCTTGTTGCGCCAGTGCAGGTAGACGGTGCCCTTGCCGATGCCGACTGCGCGTGCGATGTCGTCCACGGCCACCTTGCGGTAGCCCATGCGCAGCAGCAGCTCGCCCGCCGCGTCCAGGATCCGGTCGGCACGTTCGCGGTTGGGATGCCCCATGTGTGTCCACCTGCGGTTTCGTTGAGCATTTGACTGGTTGACCGGATTTGCGATTTCGGTCAACCAGTCAGAGCGACGATAGCGCCGATCCGCGGACCGGGGCAAGCGCTTCTGTCGGTGGGGTCGGTTAACGTCATCGGTGTGGCACAGGACGAGCTCTTCACCGTGAACGCCGACATCGCGCCCCCGCCGGAGCGCACGGTGTCGAACGCGGGCGTGGAACCGCAGGCGGACCCGGCCAGTTCGCCGCTGGCCGTGCGGATGCGGCCGCGTTCCCTCGACGAGGTCGTCGGCCAGCAGCACCTGCTGCGCGAGGGCGCGCCGCTGCGGCGGCTGGTCGAAGGCGCCGCGCCGGCGTCGGTGCTGCTCTACGGCCCGCCCGGCACGGGCAAGACCACGCTGGCCAACCTCGTCTCGATCGCGACCGGGCGCCGGTTCGTCGCGATGTCCGCGCTTTCGGCGGGCGTCAAGGAGGTCCGCGGGGTCATCGAAGAAGCGCGCCGGCGGCGGCAGTACAACGCCGAGAACACGGTGCTGTTCATCGACGAGGTGCACCGGTTCTCCAAGACCCAGCAGGACGCGCTGCTCGGCGCGGTGGAGGACCGCACGGTCCTGCTGGTCGCGGCGACCACCGAGAACCCGTCGTTTTCGGTCGTGTCGCCGCTGCTTTCGCGGTCGCTGGTGCTGCAGCTGCGCCCGCTGACCGACGAGGACATCACGGCGCTGCTCGAGCGGGCGCTGGCCGACGAGCGCGGCCTGGGTGGCGAGCTGACGCTGACCGAGGACGCGCGCGCCCACCTCGTGCGCCTCGCGGGTGGGGACGCGCGCCGCGCGCTCACGGCGCTGGAGGCGGCGGCGGACGCCGCCTCGGCCACCGAGGCGAAGACGATCGACCTGGCCATCGTCGAGTCCACAGTGGACAAGGCGGCGGTGCGCTACGACCGCGACGGCGACCAGCACTACGACGTGATCAGCGCGTTCATCAAGTCGATCCGCGGGTCCGATGTGGACGCCGCACTGCACTACCTGGCCCGGATGATCGAGGCGGGCGAGGACCCGCGGTTCCTCGCGCGGAGGCTGGTGGTCCACGCCAGCGAGGACATCGGGATGGCCGACCCGACGGCGCTGCAGTCGGCGGTCGCGGCCGCGCACGCGGTCCAGTTCATCGGCATGCCGGAGGGCAGGCTGGCGCTGGCCCAGGCGACGGTCCACCTGGCGACGGCCCCGAAGTCCAACGCGGTGATCAAGGGCATCGACGCGGCGCTGGCGGACGTCCGCGCGGGCCTGGCGGGCACGGTGCCCCCGCACCTGCGCGACGGGCACTACGCAGGCGCGAAGAAGCTCGGCAACGCGCAGGGCTACCGGTACCCGCACGACGTGCCGGAGGGCGTGCTGGCGCAGCAGTACCCCCCGGACGAGCTGGTGGGCCGGGACTACTACGACCCCACCCAGCGCGGCGCCGAGCGGACGCTGGCCGAGCGGGTCCCGAAGCTGCGCCGGACGATCCGGGGCCAGTGACGCCGGCCCGGGAGGGCGCCGGCGGGCCGTGCGAACCTCCGCCGCGGGAAAGGACGCTTCACACCCGTTGAACACGGTTCGCCGCGAGCGTGGGCCGGGGTGGGCAAGATCATCGGAGTTCGTAAACTCTTCCCCTCGAGGCGGCCCGGACCGGGGAGGCCCACGACGGCAGGAGGCGTGCCCGTGCCCGCGACGCTGCAGTGCATCGTCCTGGACTGTCCGGAGCCGCTGGTGCTCGCCCGCTTCTACCAGGCCCTGCTCGGCGGCGAGGTGGACCGCCCCGATCCGCGCTGGCGCGTGGACGAAGACTGGTCGACCCTGCACGTCGACGGGATGGTCCTGGGCTTCCAGCGCGCCCCCGACCACCGGCCGCCGAGCTGGCCGGACCCCTCCTTCCCGCAGCAGTTCCACCTCGACTTCGAGGTCGACGACTTCCGCGAGTCGCACCACGCGGTCCTGGCCAACGGCGGCCGCCTGCTCGACCCCGACCTCGGCGGCCGCGGCTGGCGCGTCTACGCCGATCCGGCCGGCCACCCCTTCTGCCTGCTCGGCGACTACTGACCGGCCGCACCGAGATCGTGTTCCGGGCGGCCGCCGGAGACGGTGAATAACCGCCTGACCCCGGCGGTTTCGGCAGGTCGTGGCGTGCTTACGGTGATGCCCCCTGCCCCGGAGCCCGCATGCCTGCCCTGCCCGATCCCGACGGCGAAGACGCCGCGACGCCGGTTTTCGTCGACCCCACCGGACGGCGGCGGCGCATCGTCCGCCGCGTCGCCCTCGCCGCCTGCGCGGGGGTCCTGCTCTACCTCGCCGTGTTCGTCGCCGCCTTGTTCGGCGCGCCGATCCCCACCTCGGCGCTGATCCCCGTCCCCGGCTTCGTGCCGGTGCCGGTGCCCGCGACGAGCGTGCCGCTGCCGATCACCGAGGAGCCCGCCCGGGCGAACGGCGCGCCGGCAACCACGCCGTCGTCGCGGGAAGCCCGCCTCTCGACGCCGGGCCGCCCGCCGGCGGTGACCACGGCGCCGCCGTCCGCCGCCACGACGGCGCCGTCCACACCGTCCACGCCGACGAGCGAGCACCGCAACAGCCGCGCGCCGGAGGTGCCGCCCGGGCAGACCCGCACCACCCCGCCCGGCAGCGGGCACTGAGCGGGGATCGCCCTCTTGGCCAGGCATCACCACACCCCGCCGCCGAAGGCGCACTGGCTGCTCCTCGGCACCGCCGTCACCGCCGTCGCGGTGCTGCTCGGCCTGAACGTGCTCGTCTCGGGCGGGTTCAGCGCCGGCGAAGACCCACCGTCGGGCAGCTCGGCGGCGGTCCCGGCCGGGATCCGCTCCGGCGGGCCCGTCATCGACGCCCGCACCGACCCGGTGGGGCTGCAGGCCAAAGCCAAGACGCTCGCCCTGACCTTCGACGACGGCCCGGACCCGGAGTGGACGCCGCGCGTGCTGGCGGTGCTCGCCGCGCACCACGCGCACGCCACGTTCTTCGTCACCGGCGCGCGGGCCGCCCGGTACCCCGGGCTGGTCCGCGACATCCTGGCCGGCGGCCACGAGCTCGGCAACCACACCACCACCCACTCCGACCTGCGCGGCGACGGCGACCTGCGGGCGAGGCTGGAGCTGCGCGGCACGGACCTGGCACTGGCCGGCGCCGCGGGGGTGGGCACCTCGCTGGTCCGGCCGCCGTACTCGGCCACCACGGCCGCCGTCGACGACGCGGCGTGGGCGTCGATGCGGCGGATCGGCGCCGACGGGCGGCTCGTCGTGCTGTCCGATGTGGACAGCCAGGACTGGCGCCGTCCCGGCGTGGCGGCGATCGTCGCGAACGTGACGCCGAAGGACGACCGCGGCGCCGTGGTGCTGATGCACGACGCGGGCGGTGACCGCTCGGAAACCGTTGCGGCGCTGGAACAGCTGCTGCCGGGGTTGCAGGCGGCGGGCTGGACGTTCGGCACCGTCGGCGAGGCCACCGGGATCCGCGAGGCCGTCAGCCCGGCCGCGCCGGCGAGCCGGGCCGGCGGGTGGGCTCTGGTCGCCGCGGTGGGCCTCAGCGGGTTCGTCGCCGAGGCGCTGCGATGGCTGCTCGTCGTGGCGAGCGTCATCGCCGTCCTGCGGACCGCGCTCATCCTCGTCACCACCGCGATCCACGTGCGGCGGCGGGGCGTGCGGCGGCGGGTCCGCGCCGGCGTCACGGTGATCGTCCCGGCCTACAACGAAGAAGCCGGGATCGAGGCGACCATCCGCTCGATCCTCGCCTCCGACCACCACCCGGTGTGGGTGATCGTGGTCGACGACGGCTCCACCGACGGCACCGCCGACGTCGTCGCGCGGTTCCGGTCGCGCCGCGTGCGGCTGATCCGCCAGCGCAACGCGGGCAAGCCCGCCGCGCTCAACAACGGTCTCGCCGCGGCCCGCACCGAGCTGGTGGTCATGGTCGACGGCGACACCGTGCTCGAGCCGGGCACGGTGGGCGCGGTGATCCGGCCGTTCGCCGACCGGCGCGTCGGTGCGGTGTCGGGCAACGCGAAGGTCGGCAACCGCGGCGGGCTGCTCGGCCGCTGGCAGCACATCGAGTACGTGATCGGCTTCAACCTCGACCGGCGGATGTACGACGTCCTCGAGTGCATGCCGACCGTGCCGGGCGCGATCGGCGCGTTCCGGCGGTCGGCGGTGCTCGACCTCGGCGGCGTCCCGGAGGACACCCTGGCCGAGGACACCGATCTGACGATGCTGCTGGAGCAGGCCGGCTGGCGCGTCGTCTACGAGCAGCGGGCGCGGGCCTGGACCGAGGCGCCGTCGACGCTCGGGCAGCTGTGGAAGCAGCGCTACCGCTGGTGCTACGGCACGCTGCAGGCGGTGTGGAAGCACCGCGGTGCGGTGCTGCGCGGTGGCGCGGCCGGACGGCTGGGCCGCCGCGGGCTGCCGTACCTGCTGCTGTTCCAGGTGGTGCTGCCGATGCTGGCGCCGCTGGTGGACGTCGCCGCGCTGTTCGGCGCGCTGGCCGGGGACTGGCCGGCCACGCTGGGGTACTGGCTGGTGTTCCTGCTGATGCAGCTGGTGCCCGGGATCATCGCGTTCCGGCTCGACGGCGAGCGGCTCGGGCCGCTGCTGGCGCTGCCGCTGCAGCAGTTCGTCTACCGGCAGCTGATGTACCTGGTGGTCGTCCAGTCGGTGATGACGGCGTTCGCCGGCGCCCGCCTCCCGTGGCACAAGCTCGAGCGCACCGGGCAGAACGCGCCGCCGTCCGGCTGAGCGCGCGGGCCCTCCCGGTCTCCGCCACGATGGCGGTATGACTGTCGCGTTTCTCGGAACCGGGATCATGGGCGCCCCGATGGCGGCCAACATCGCCAAGGCGGGCCTCGACGTCCGCGTCTGGAACCGGACCCGGGCCAAGGCCGAACCCCTGTCCGACGTCGCCACGGTCGCCGATTCCGCCTCGGCCGCCGCCGAGGGTGCGGACGTCCTCGTGACGATGCTGGCGGACGGCCCAGCCGTGGCCGAAGCGTTCGAAGCCGCTTCGCCGGCTTCGGGGACGTTGTGGCTGCAGATGAGCACGGTCGGCCTCGACTGGACCGACCGCCTCGCCGCGATGGCGGAGAAGGCGGGCGTGGTGTTCGTCGACGCGCCGGTGCTCGGCACCCGCCAGCCCGCGGAACAGGCGCAGCTGCTGGTGCTCGGCTCGGGCCCGGAGGAGTCCCGCCCGGCGGCGACCCCGGTGTTCGACGCGGTCGGCATGCGCACGATCTGGCTCGGCCCGGCCGGCCGCGGCAGCCGCCTCAAGCTGGTGATGAACGCGTGGGTCCTGGCCCTGACGAACGCGACGGCGGAGAGCCTCGGCCTGGCCGCAGCCCTGGGCCTGGACCCGGCGCTGTTCCTGGAGACGATCAAGGGCGGCGGCCTCGACGTCGGCTACGCGCACGTGAAGGGCGGCGCGATGCTGGCGGGGGAGTACCCGGCGTCGTTCCCGGCGGGCCTGGCGGCGAAGGACGCCCGGCTGGTGGTCGAGGCCGCGGGCGGCGAGGTCGACCTGGCGGGGGCGAAGGCGGTGCTGGCCCACCTGGAGGCGGCGGTCGAGGCCGGGCACGGAGACGAGGACATGGCCGCGCTGTACCGGGCGGTCGTGAAGGAGCGTTAGAGGAGCGTCGCGAGCCGGTCCACGCCCAAGGCGCTGGTCAGGAGGCGTTCCTTCGCGTTGCCCAGCAGCTTCCGCGTCCACGCCGTGAAGCCACCGTCGCCCACTTCGGCGAGTTCGCCGCCGAAGGACGCATACACCTTGAAGCAGAGACCCTCGTAGTACCCACGGCCGCCTTCGCGGTCCGGGAACGCGCGGACCGGCAAGCCCGGCACCGCGTCGAGCAGACCCTCGAACCGGGGGTCGAGCACGGTCACGGCCAGCTCGACCGCGGACGCGCCCAGCGTCCGGCAGGCCGCGGCCAGCAGCCGGGCGTGCTCGGCCAAGTGCTGCCGCTCGAAGGCCAGGTCGCCGGAGTCTCGGCCGGCCGTCACCGCGCCGAACAGCGAGAAGTGCGCGAACAGTCCCGCCGGAACCCGCTGGGCCCGCACCACGCGCTGCACCGAGGCCAAGCGGACGGCATCCGCGCCCGCGCGCCGGACCGCCGCCTCCAGGGCCAGGCCGGTGGTGGGGTCCGCGGCGACCTCGGTGCCGCGGCCGGTCGGCACCACCCGGTGCTGGGCCACCCCGGCCACCGCCGAGTGGGTGCCCAGCGGGACGAGCGGCGAGAGGGCCACCAGGTCGAAGCCCGCGGCCGCGCCGAGCACGGCGTCTTCGACCCGCCGCAGCAGGCCGAGCGGCAGCGGGCTCGGCGTCGCGAACCGGTCGGTCCGGTGCCGGCGCAGCACGTCGGGTCCGGCCAGCCGGGCCGCGCGCCGGCGCGCGATCTCCAGCTGCACCGTCGTCAGGTCGGCGCCGGGCAGCCCGGCCAGCACGTCGGCGGCCGTCCCGCCCGGCCCGGCGAACACCCGTCTCCCGGGTCCGTCGTCGTGTCCCATCGCTCAGGTGTACCGCCCGCCCGTGGCCCGCGGCGAGGCGTTTTCCGGGCCCGGCGGGGTGACACGGTCGGGGACCGGCCCAGGCGGTAACCTCAGGCGGCATCCCGACCCCTGAACCGAGGAGGGCCCGTGTCGGCAGGGCAGATCGCCGCGTTGATCGCCGCAGGAGCATTCGTGGTGCTGGTCGTCCTGCTGGCGATCCCGCTGATCAAGCTCGGCAAGACGCTGGACGCGGCCACCGAAGCGATCGAGCGCACCAACAGCAACACCGATCCGCTGTTGATCGGCGCGAACGAGACGATCACGCACGTCAACACCCAGCTCGAGCGGGTCGACGGGATCACCGCGAACGCGCAGGCGGTCACCGGCAACGTCTCCGCGCTGACGTCCGTGTTCACCGCGACCCTCGGCGGGCCGCTGGTCAAGACCGCCGCGCTGTCCTACGGCCTGTCCAAGGCGATCCGGGCGCGCAAGAAGAAGAGCGCCCTCAAGGCCGCCAGGAAGGCCGGGAAATGAAGCGGCTGTTCTGGCTCGGCGTCGGCGTCGTCGCCGGGGTCGCCCTGTCCCGCAAGGCCGCCGAAACGGCTCGTCAGGCCACTCCGGCCGGGTTAGCATCGAACCTGGGGGACGCCGTGCGCGAGCTGGCGGGCGCCGTGGGTTCGTTCGGCGCCGAGGTGCGTGCGGGCATGAACGAGCGGGAACAGGAGCTGCACGACATGGTCGAGGAGCGGACGGGCGTGAGCGCGCCCCGCGCCGAGGGACGGCACGCCGCCGCCCGGCGCCCGGTCCGGCGAGCTCGCCGGGCGGAGGGCTGATCCGGGCCTGCCCGGAAAACCCCTGCCGCCGTCGCCGCCGAGCCCGCTTCCGAACCACAGCCACAAGGACTGACCCGTGGACACACACGAAATCACCGACCGTTTCCTGCGCCATTTCGAGGCGAAGGGCCACACGCGCGTGCCCAGCGCGCCGCTGATCCTCGACGACCCGAACCTGCTGTTCGTCAACGCCGGCATGGTGCAGTTCAAGCCGTACTTCCTCGGTGAGGCGCCGCCGCCGTACCCGCGCGCGACGTCGGTCCAGAAGTGCGTGCGCACGCCGGACATCGACGAGGTCGGCAAGACCACCCGGCACAACACCTTCTTCCAGATGGCCGGCAACTTCTCCTTCGGCGACTACTTCAAGGAAGGCGCCATCGAGGCGGCCTGGGAGCTGATCACCAAGCCCCAGAGCGAAGGCGGCTTCGGCCTCGACCCCGACCGCATCTGGGCGACGGTCTACAACGACGACTCCGAAGCGGCCGGCCTGTGGCGCAAGCTCACCGGCCTGCCCGGCGAGCGCATCCAGGCCCGCGACGGCAAGGACAACTACTGGGACATGGGCGTGCCCGGTCCCGGCGGCCCGTGCTCGGAGATCTACTACGACCGCGGCCCGGCGTACGGCCGCGAGGGCGGCCCGGTCGCCGACGAGGACCGCTACATCGAGATCTGGAACCTCGTCTTCATGCAGGACGTCCGCGGCGACCTGAGCCCCAAGCTCGGGCACCCGCCGATCGGCGAGCTGCCGAAGAAGAACATCGACACCGGCATGGGCGTCGAGCGCGTCGCGACGATCCTGCAGGGCGTCGAGAACGTCTACGAGACCGACCTCGTGCGCCCGGTCATCGGCCGCGCGGAGGAGTTCTCGGGCCGCCGCTACGGCAGCAACCACGCCGACGACGTCCGCTTCCGCGTCATCGCCGACCACGCCCGCACCGGCGTCATGCTGATCGGCGACGGCGTCACCCCGGGCAACGACGGCCGCGGCTACGTGCTGCGCCGCCTGCTGCGCCGCATCATCCGCTCCTCGCGCCTGCTGGGCGTGCACGAGCCGGTGCTGCAGGCGTTCGCGGCGGTCGTGCGCGACACCATGGGCCCGACGTACCCCGAGCTCGTCAGCGGCTTCGACCGGATCAACGAGGTCGTCCGGATCGAGGAGGAAGCCTTCCTCTCGACCCTCACGTCCGGTTCGCGCATCTTCGACCTCGCGGCCGAGGAGACCAAGCGCGGCGGCGGCGACGTGCTGGCCGGCGACAAGGCCTTCCAGCTGCACGACACCTACGGCTTCCCGATCGACCTCACCCTCGAGATGGCGGCCGAGCAGGGCCTGACCGTCGACGAAGAGGGTTTCCGCACGCTCATGAACGAGCAGCGGACCCGCGCGAAGGCGGACGCGGCGGCCCGCAAGACCGGCCACGGCGACCTCTCGGAGTACCGGAAGGTCCTGGAGCAGCACGGCGAGACCGAGTTCCTCGGCTACACCGACCTGCAGGCCGAGGCCACGGTCGTCGCGCTGCTCGAAGACGGGCAGCCGGTGCGCAGCGTGTCGGCGGGCAAGAAGGCCGAGCTGGTCCTCGACCGGACGCCGTTCTACGCCGAGAGCGGTGGCCAGGTCGCCGACACCGGCGTGCTCCTCGGCGACGGCGTCGAGCTGAAGGTCCTGGACGTCCAGAAGATCGTGCCGGGCCTGTACGTGCACCGCGTCGAGGTCGTCGACGGCGAGGTCGGCCTGGACACGAAGCTCACCGGCTCGGTCGACGCGCACCGCCGCCTCTCGATCGAGCGCTCGCACTCCGCGACGCACCTGGTGCACGCGGCCGTCCGCGGCGCGTACGGCAAGCGCGCGGCGCAGGCGGGCTCGCTGAACTCGCCGGGCCGCATGCGGTTCGACTTCACCACGCCCGGCTCGGTTTCTTCGGACGTGCTGACCGAGGTCGAGGAGGAGGTCAACGACTACCTCCAGACCAACGTCGAGGTGCAGAGCTACACCACGACCAAGGACAAGGCCCTCGAGCTGGGCGCGGTCGCGCTGTTCGGCGAGAAGTACGGCAACGACGTCCGCGTGGTCGACATGGGCGACTACTCCCGCGAGCTCTGCGGTGGCACGCACGTTGACCGGATCGGCCAGCTCGGCCTGGTCAAGCTGGTCTCCGACGCCTCCATCGGCTCGGGCGTGCACCGCGTCGAGGCGCTGGTCGGCACGGACGCGCTCAAGTACGTCCGCAAGGAGCAGCTGCTGGTCTCGCAGCTGGCGAACACCTTCAAGGTGCCCTCGGACCAGCTGCCGGGCCGCATCGACGACGTCCTGACCCGGCTGAAGAACGCCGAGAAGGAGATCGCCCAGCTGAAGACCCAGCAGGTGCTGGGCTCGGCGGGCGCGCTGGTCGACAAGGCCCAGGACATCGGTGGCGTGACCGTGGTGGCCGAGGTCGTCCCGGACGTCGACGGCAACGGCCTGCGCGCGCTGGCTTCGGACATCCGCGGCCGCCTCGGCACGCGGCCCGGCGTCGTGGCGCTCTTCTCGCCGGCCGGCGAGAAGCTGAGCTTCGTCGTCGCGACCACCAAGGCGGCCCAGGACAAGGGCATCGCCGCGGGCAAGCTCGTCCCGTCGTTCGCCGAGAAGATCGGCGGCCGGGGCGGCGGCAAGCCCGACATGGCCCAGGGCGGTGGCACGAACCCGGCCGGCGCGGCCGAGGCGGTCACGGCGCTGCGCGCGGCGATTGCCGGCATTGGTTAACCGCGGAAACCGCGGCCCGGACCGCCCCGGAGTGGGCGATCCGGGCCGGGGTCGCCGGCTCGGCGTGGATGTCGGATCCGTCCGGGTCGGGGTGGCGCTGAGCGATCCGGCCCCCCTGCTCGCTTCGCCATTGGTTACCCTCTCCCGCGATGCGACCGACGACAGTGATCTGGACCAGCTGGCCGCCCTCGTCACCGAGCACGAGGTGGTCGAGGTGATCGTGGGCCTGCCGAGAACGCTCGCCAACCGGCAGGGTCCGGCGGCCGAGCTGGCGATCGCGTATTCTGAACGCCTGGCCGGGCGGATAGCGCCCGTGCCGGTCCGGCTGGGCGACGAGCGGCTGACCACGGTCACCGCATCCCGCATCCTCTCCCAGCGCGGGGTCAAAGGCCGCAAACAGCGCGCGGTGGTCGACCAGGCCGCCGCCGTCGAGATCCTGCAGGCCTGGATCGACGCCGCCGCTGCGCACCGCGCCCGGGAGGGAGACCGATGAACGAGCAGCCACCCGAGCCCCCACGCGGGCGTCGGCGACTGCGCGAGCCGGAAGCGGCCACCCCGCCGCCGTCCCGGCCCGCACCGCGCCGCGCCGACCCGCGGGCCGCGGACCCGCGCCGCAGCCCGAGCGGGCAGCACGAGCTGCCGCCGCGCCGCGGGCAGGGGCCCAGCGGCGAGTACGACCTGCCCCAGCCCTCCCGCCGGGCCCGGCGGGAGGAGCCGCCGGGTTACGACCCCCGCAGCGCCCCGCCGCCCGGCCGTCGCCGCCTCGAGCCGCCCGGCACCCTGCCCTCGGCCGACGCCGACCTGGACCCGCAGGAGCGGCGGGCCGCCCCGGCCCGGGCCGCCTACGCCCGCCACGGCCTCGACGAGGGCTCCGAGCTCGAGCAGCCGGCCGCCCCGCGCCGGCGTCGCGCGGCACCCGAGCCCGACGAGGACCGGGTACCCCGCCGTGCCGCGCCCGAGCGGATCGAGCCGGCGTCCCCGCGGCGGCGCCGGAAGGAACCCGACGCGGACGCGCCCGAGCCGCCGCCCGCGCGGCGGCGGCGCAAAGACGCCGACGCGGCCGAGCCCCCGCCGGCCCGGCGTGGCCCGGCACCCGAGCCGGTGGAGGCCGCCGCGCCCGGTGTCGAGCGCCGCCGTCGGCCCGCACCCGACCCGGCCGAAGCCGCCGATTCGCGGCGGCGCCGCGCGGCGCTGGAACCCGACGCCGAAGCACCCCTCCGGCGGGGCGCCCAGCCGGGTGACCGCTCCGCAGGCGTGCCCGAACCCGGCGCCGAGCCGCGCCGCCGTCCGCCGGCCCCGCCTGTGCGCGAGGAGCCGGTGACCGACGTCCTGCCCGCGCTGGCCCCGCCGCCCCCGGCCGAACCGCCGCGCGCGCCGCACGAGGAGCTCTTCGCCGAGGAAGACGAGTACGCGGACTACGACGAGTACGGCGACTACGAGGAGTACGACGACTACGACGAGTCGGAGTACGAAGACGAGTACGACGATTACGACGAAGAGCCCGAGAAGCCGCGGCGGAAGAAGGGCAAACGCGCCCTCGGCTGGATCGCCGCGATCGCGGTGATCGCCCTGCTCGCCGGCGGCGCCTGGTACGGCTTCAACAAGTTCTTCGGCTACGACGACTTCGACGGCGCGGGCAACGAGGACGTGCTGTTCCAGGTGGACGACGGCGACACGACGTCGGCCATCGGCGCGAAGCTCACCACCGCCGGTGTCGTCGCCAGCAGCAAGGCGTTCGTCAAGGCGGGCGAGGGCAACCCCAAGCTCGCCCGGGTCCAGCACGGCTTCTACGTGATGAAGTCGCACATGTCCGGGGCCAGCGCGGTCGAGCGGCTCACCACCCCGGCCTCGCGGGTCGGGCAGCTGGAGATCCGGCCGTACACCCAGTTCGACGACATCACCCAGCCCGACGGCAAGGTCACGCCGGGTGTGTACAGCCTGATGTCGAAGGCGTCGTGCGCGCAGCTCAACGGCAAGAGCACCTGCGTCTCGGCGGACGACCTGCGCAAGGCCGTCGACGCGGCGGACCTCAAGCAGCTCGGCGTGCCGGACTGGGCGATCGACCCCGCGAACAAGGCCGACCGCAAGGACCGCAGGCTGGAGGGCCTGATCGCGCCCGGCGTCTACGACGTCAAGCCCGGCTCCAGCGCGCAGGAGATCCTCGGGCAGCTGGTGCGCAGCTCGGCCGAGGCGCTCCAGAACTCCGGGCTGACCTCGCAGTCGGCCGGTCCGGGCATGACGCCGTACCAGACGCTGATCATCGCCTCGATCATCGAGCGCGAGGCGGTCAAGGCCGACTTCGGCAAGCTCTCGCGGGTCATCTACAACCGGCTGAAGATCAACATGCGGCTG
This sequence comes from Amycolatopsis sp. NPDC004747, assembly GCF_053601335.1. NCBI lineage: Bacteria > Bacillati > Actinomycetota > Actinomycetes > Pseudonocardiales > Pseudonocardiaceae > Amycolatopsis > Amycolatopsis sp. NPDC004747. Next base: position 29,807 of record NZ_JBSGBQ010000032.1, read on the forward strand.
CAGATGGACTCCACGGTCAACTACGTGCTGGACCGGCCGACACTGCTGACCGACGAAGCCGACCGGGTGAAGTCCGGTCCCTACAACACCTACAAGAACACCGGGTTGCCGCCGACGCCGATCGCGGTGGCGAGCTCGGACGCGATCAAGGCCGCGGTGAAGCCGCCGGACGGCGACTGGGTGTACTTCGTCAAGTGCGAGAAGAACGGCCTGTCCTGCTTCGCGGTCACCAACGACGAGCACAACAAGAACCGCGACCTGGCCAAGGCCCGCGGTGTCATCTGAGCCGCGCAAGGCCGCGGTGCTGGGCAAGCCGGTGGCGCACTCGCTGTCCCCGGTGCTGCACGGCGCCGCGTTCGCCGCGCTGGGCCTGACCGGCTGGACCTACGAGCGGATCGAGACGAGCGCCGAGGAGCTGCCGCGCCTGGTCGGGCGCCTCGGCCCGGAGTGGGCCGGGTTTTCGGTGACCATGCCGGGCAAGCGCGCGGCACTGGACCACGCGGACGAGGTGACCCCGCGCGCGGCCGCCGTCGGCGCGGCCAACACGCTGGTCCGCACCGAACGGGGCTGGCTCGCGGACTGCACCGACGTCGAGGGCGTCACCGGCGCCCTGCGCGCCGCGGGCGGCTACCGGCCGTCCCCGGCGGACACCGCGGTCGTGCTCGGCGCAGGCGGCACCGCGGCGGCGGCGGTCGTCGGGCTGGCCGCCCTCGGCGTCCGGCAGGTGCGGCTGGTGGTGCGCGAGCCCGCCCGCGCCGGTGAAACCCTCGACGCGGCGAAGCGGGCCGCGCTCGACGTCGACGTCCTGCGCTGGGCCGACACGGACTTCGCGGCCCTGGGGTCCGCGGCGGTGCTGGTGAACACCGTCCCGCCGGACGCGGTCGCCGCGCACGTGGCCGAGCTCGCCGCGGTCGAACACGTCCTCGACGTCATCTACCACCCGTGGCCGACCCCGCTCGCCGAAGCCGTCGCGGCCCGCGGCGGTCGGCTGGCGACCGGGCTGGACATGCTGCTGCACCAGGCGTTCGGCCAGGCCGAGCACTTCACCGGCCGCCCGGCCCCGCGGGCGACGATGCGGGACGCACTGCGCGAAGCGACGGGCCACCTGCTGCCGCTGCCGATCGGCTGAAAACCGGTTGCGCACGTCGATAATCTGGCGGACTGCCTTGTTGAAGGGGGGCTACCGGAATGACCAGCCAAGAAGCGTTGAGCGATGAGGAAGTCCAGAGCGCGTGGGTCGGCGAAGCGCCGAAGCTCAACTCGACCGTAACGCTCGCCGACTACGACCCGGAGTGGCCGAAGCTCTTCGAACGCGAAGCCGAGCGGATCCGGGGGGTGCTGGGGGAGCGGGTGCTCGTGCTGGAGCACGTCGGCTCGACGTCGGTGCCGGGCCTGTGCGCCAAGCCGATCGTCGACATCCTCCTGGAGGTGCCGGACTCCGACGACGAGGAGGCCTACGTCCCGGCGCTGGAGGCGGCGGGCTACCGGCTCGTCATCCGCGAGCCGGACTGGGAGAAGCACCGCTGCTTCAAGGGCCCGGACACCGACATCAACCTGCACGTCTACTCGCCGGGCAACGGCCAGACACCGCGCTACCGCCTCTTCCGCGACCGCCTGCGCTCGCACCCGGAGGAGCTGGAGCTGTACGCGGCGAAGAAGCGCGAACTCGCCGCCAAGAAGTGGAAATACCTCCAGAACTACGCCGACGCCAAGACCGAAGTGGTCGAGGAGATCCTCGGCCGCGCGCGGGCCGCGCAGTACGACGGCCACAGCGAGGCCTACGCCGAGCACGCGGAGAAGTCCGTCACCAACGCCCTCTACGACCGGCCGGCGATCCTCGACCTCGCCGGGGACGTCGACGGGCTGCGCGTGCTGGACGCCGGCTGCGCGGCCGGGCACCTGAGCGCGCTCCTGGCCGGCCGCGGGGCCGACGTCCTCGGCGTCGACTCGAGCGACGGGATGATCGCCGTCGCACGCCGGAAGTTCGGCGACACGGCCCGGTTCGAGGTCGCGGACATCGCCCGGCCCCTGGACCTGCCGGTCGCCTCGATCGACGTCGTCACGGCGTCCCTGGTGCTGCACTACCTGGCGGACTGGGGACCGACGCTGGCCGAGTTCCGCCGGGTGCTCAAGCCCGGCGGCGTGCTGGTGTTCTCGGTGCACCACCCGGGCGAGGACTGGCGGTGGTTCGGCAAGGAGAACTACTTCGAGCTCGAGCTGCTGGAGGACGAGTTCCCACCCGGCAACGTGGTCCGCTTCCACCGCCGCCCGCTGAGCTGGACGTTCCAGGCGGTCCGCGACGCGGGCTTCGCGGTGGACCGCCTGGTGGAGCCGATGCCGGTCGCCGAGGCCGAGACCGCCGATCCGAAGTGGACGGCGAACCTGCGGACCAAGCCGCGGTTCCTGTACTTCCGCGCGGTCAGTCCTTCGGCGTGATCGGCTGCGGGGGCCTTCGTCAGGAGTCCCCCGCAGTTCCGCTCACGTCCGCGGATCGGCGGTTTCCGGTTCGTCGGACTCCACCTCCAAGTCGGCCAGGGCATCCTGCATGACCTCGAAGAGGTCGATCCGGGTGACCGGGTTCAAAGTCAGGACAGTGGGGATCGGCACGCGAAGCCGGCGTAAAAACAGTCCCTCCTGGTCCTTTCGGTCCCGTCCGATCCGCCGAACCAGGTCGGCGATCGTTTTCGTGTCGGTTTCCGGATTCGCCGTGACGGTTTCGAGCAATTGCTGGACGTTCGGGGGCGTGGGCCGGCGCGAAATGATCTCGTCTGCCTGATCCAGGAGCGGGTCTTTGCGTTCGAAGCGTTCCAGCAGGAAGGAGAGGAGGTAGCCGAGCGAGGCCACGCCTGCCGAAAGCGCGGCCAGCGCCGGAGAGAGCAGCTCCAGCCGGCTGACAAGCTGGAAAGCGGCCACGACGACGACCAGCTTCGCCAGGGTGAGCAGGGAAAGGGCGTGCATGATGCGCACGCTGCGGTAGGAACGGGGAACCCGGACGGTGGCGAGAAACCGGAGGGTGGCCGACGGGCCGGGCCACCGGCAGGCCGCCTCCAGAACAATGCCGACCATGGATCTGCCGAGGAAGTAGTTGTGCCAGCCTCTCCTCTTTCCGGGCCGAGGGGGAAGCCATTCGTTCAGGGGCGGCACGGCCGCGGTCGTGGACTCGATCCGGTTGCCCACGCTCTCGTGGTAGATTCCTCCGATCGCCAATATCAGGGCCCACTCTCTGAGCCCTTCTTCACTGCCCTGGAACTCGGCGATGGCCTGAGCCAGCACGGCTGGTTCGTCGAGGACCTTGATCAGCAGTTCTGGACGGTCCGCGGCGAGGTCGAGGCCGAGTGATCGGGCCAATTCGAGGGCAGCGCCGGGATCGAGGCGCAGGTAGGAGACGAACAGTGGGTCGAAACTCCCTTGAGCGCCGGTCGTCACGCTGACGAAGAACGGTTCGAGGTGACTGGACCGGCGGCCGGTGATCGAACTCTCGGCCAGCTCGCGGTCGCGCAGGGCGATGGCGATCAACCGGAACAGGTGGAACCAGTTCTCGTCTCGCTCGGCCCGGTGGGCGGCGTCGGCGATCCGGGCCAGCTCCGCCATCACCCGTTCGTCGTCGTACGGCTGGCAGTCGATGACAGCCCGCAGGCCCAGTTCGACGTCGGTGCGGATGGCCCACAGCACGCGTTCCCCGCGGAGCCGGTCGTTCTTCTGGAGAGCGGCGGAAAAGACGATCACCTCCGCCAGCCGCTCGCCGAACCGCCGCCCGAGGGCTTCATCGGCGCTCTCGTCGATCGCGCGCGTGATCCGCAGCCAGGTCTCGTCGTCACCGCGGTCGACGGCGTCCGCGGCGAGGAACTCGCAGAATGTCAGGTGGACGAACCGGAGGGTCTCTTCCGGCCTTTCCTCGGTGAACAAGCCGGTGTCCCGGGACAGCTCCCGAAGGCGGGTCCCGGCGTCGGCTTCGGTGAGTTCTTCCTCCTCCTGGACGATCTTCACGGCCCTGGACCAATCGAGGGCATTCCGGGACTGGCTCCCGTCGAGCAGGTGCTCGAGGGCGATCCGGCCCAGCACCTGCTGCCGGGTCCGGCGAAGGACGTTGAGGCCGGTGGTCAGGCCGAGCTGGCGGCCCCTGCGTCGCACGAGCAGCTCGTCGACCACGGCACGGTAGAAATCGGGCCGGGTTTCCGGCAGGCCTTCTCCGCCGGTGATCTGGTCGGTAGCGACGTACATCGCGAGGATCAACGGCGTCTCGCACATGCTGCGGATGTTCGGCTGGGCGGCGAGATTGCCGAAAATGCGCGACAGGTGCCGTTCCGGTGAATTCTGGTAAGGCCACTTGCGCAGGAACTCGTACATGTCGTCGGCGGTGAACGGTTCCAGGGTGAGGTGCGCGTCGAAGGTGTCGGTGAAGTCGGGGGGAAGGTTGACGTAGAGCTGGCGGCGGGTCGTCACGATCACCTGGTTGCGCGCGTGTTTCCCGGCCAGGTGCCGGCAGAGCTCGGTGATCTCGGCCGAGACGGTGTCGAACTCGCTGGTGTTCACTTCGTCCAAGCCGTCGAGGAGGACGGTGATCCGGCCGGTGTCGGCGAACGAGTCGTAGAGGTTCTGGCTCGCGTACGTGTTGACCGCCGTGACCTGGTGCTCGACGGCTTTGACCAGGCCGCCTTCCGTGCGGAGGACCTTCCCCGGGTTGAGGTTCTTGAGCTCGATCCGGACCGGGATCCGGGCGCGGCGGACGTCGCGGGTGGCGATCGCCGCCCGGCAGATGTCGCGGTAGATGCGCTTGACCAAGGTCGACTTGCCGGATCCCGGGTCGCCGACGAGCAGGATCCTGCGGTGGTCGCTCTGCCGGATCTGGTCGGCCGAAAACCGGGTTCGGTCGGCGCCGGTGGCCGTCAGCGGGACGAACATGTCGTCCAGCACGAGTTCGACGGGCACTGCCGCCGGGACGAGGAGCCGGTTCGAACTCGCCGCGAGGCGGTTCAGGGCGAAATCCCGGAGGCTGAGCCGGGCGGCGACCCGGGGTCGAAGCCGGCGGACCAGCCGCGACCCGACCCCGCGCACGATGTACTGGGGGAAGGTTTCCAAGCCGAGATCGCGCGTCAGTGACTTGAGGTACTTGCGCTTCTGGTACACGTAGCTGGTCACCGCGATGACCAGCCCCGAAGCGATGCTGACGAGCTGGGTGAGACTCAGCGGCACCCCGAGCCACCTCTCTGCGGGTCTGCAGGTTGTGGAAGGGGTCGCTCAGAGCCCGCGGAGTGTTACGGGCGGTCAGTCCCGCTTGGAGAGTTCCTGAATCAGGTCGACGATCTCCCGGCTGACGGGCCGGAACACCCGCAGCCGGGAGAGCGCGGCCAGCCGGGCCAGCAGCGGGACGCTGCGCTCGACCAGCAGCCGGCTGCGTTTCGTGCCCGCCGAGCGGTCGTGCACCCAGAACAGCACCACGCCCATCTGGAAGAGCCAGAGCAGCTCCGGCAGCTGGGTGCGCAGCTCGGGGTCGAGCTTGACGTCGGAGCCTTCGACGACCTCGCGCATGAGGCCGATCGAGGCTTCGCGGGCGGCCGAGGAGTCGTCGCTGAACGGGCTCAGCGGCGACTCCGGGTCGGCCGCGTTGACGAAGAACTGTGTGCCGAAGCGGTGGTAGGGCTCGGCGACGTCGAGCCAGCACAGCAGCACCGCCTTCAGCCGGGCCGCGAAGCCGGTTTCGCCGTCGAGCAGCGTCCGGGCCGTGGCCAGGTGCCGGCCGGCCATCTCGTCGTAGAAGCCCTGGATCAGCTGTTCCTTGGACGAGAAGTAGTAGTAGGCGTTCCCGACGGAGACGCCCGCCTCGGCGGCGATCGCGCGCATCGTCGTGCGGTCGTAGCCGTTCTCGGTGAACAGCCGCATCGCGGTCGTGACGATCAGGGACCGCGTTTCCTCGCTCTTGGCCACGCGCTGCACGTTAGCGCCGCCGCGGTCAGGGAGCCGGGAAGGGCGGGGCCTGCGGCACGCCGGGGTAGGGGACCGGGACCGGCGCCGGTGCGGGTTTCGGGGCCAGGTGGCGGCGCCGGATGCTGTTGAAGACCAGGACGTTGAACAGGTGCATGACGCCGAGCACGAGCGCGACTGTGCCGATCTTGACCGACAGCATCTCGAACACTTCACGGGCGCTGACGATGAAGGTGCTGGTGGTCAGGAAGAGCGTCACGAAGCCGAGGCTGACCAGGTAGAAGCCGACGACCAGGAGCTGGTTGACGGCGTTGGCGAGGCCGGGGCTGTCGGCGAAGACCTCGGTGAGGAAGGTGCGGCCGTGCTTGCTCAGCGTGCGGGCGACGAGCACCGTCAGCGGAATGCTGATCAGCAGGTAGAGCGCGTAGGCGATGACGATCGGGTCCATGGTTCCTCCCCTTTTGAACGTGTTCAAGAAGGAGGGTAGCGCCAGTTTTGAACGTGTTCAAGAGGGCTGTGTCACGCCGGCCGTTCACCGCGGCCGGGAAACCCACTCCGCGATGTCGGCGACCACGGCCGGGTCGACGTGCTGCGGCACGCCGTACGCCGCCGGTGTGGACGGCCCTTCGCCGCGGAAGAACAGGTGGTCGTCGGCCTCGTGGACGCGGATGTCGACATCGGGCCGCCGGGCCAGGCCGGCCTGCCAGCGCACGAGGTCGCCGGTCACCGTCACCTGGTAGTCACGGCCGCCCTGCAGGATGAGCATCGGCTTGTCCAGTGCGGCGGCGGTCGCGACCGGGTCGTAGCCGCGCAGGTCCAGCCAGTACGAGGCCGGCCAGCCGAAGAGGAGGTCCGCGGCCGGCGTCGCGGGGGACAGGTCGGGGCTTTCGACCAGTGCGGCCTGCTGCTCGACCGACTCGGCGACCGCGGTGGTGGCCGGGCCCGGGTCCAGTTCGGCCAGGTAGCGGGCGACCCGGACGGCCGCTCGCGGCGGCGGCAGCGTGTCGCCGGCCAGGCTGATCAGGCCGGCGATGGCCGGCTCGGCCGCCGCGACCCGGGGCGCTGCCCTGCCCCCGCCGCTGAGGCCCAGGACGAACACCCGCGCCGGGTCCACGGCCCGCTGCTGCTGCAGCAGGCGGACGGCGGCGACCGCGTGCGGCACGTATTCGTCGACCATCGTGAAGCCGGGCGCGGAGCCGGTCTCCGGGTGGACGTGGGTCACCTTGTCGAACCGGGCCACCGCGACGCCGTGGGAGGCCAGTCCCCACGCCAGGTCCTTGAACGGCTTGTTGGGCCCGGTCGTGAGGTCGCGGTCGGCGGGGCCGGACGTGAGCAGCACCAGTCCCGGCCACGGGCCCCGCCCCCGGGGAACGGCGAGCGTGCCGGGCACGGAAAGCGGGCCGGCGCCGATGGTGACTTCGCGCTCGGTGAACCGCTCCGGCTCGGCGTAGGCCGGCGGCGTCCAGGACGGGCCGGCCGGCGGCGCGAGCCGCAGTCCGTGCAGCAGGCCGGCGTCGTCGACCGACATGATCACCGTGAGGCCCCCGCGCTCGCAGGTCACCGGGACGCTCACCCGGACCAGGCCCGCCGCGGGCGGCTCGCTCAGCGGGGTGCCGACCGCCCGGACCGGCCCGGTCTTGGCGAGCTCCGTCTCCCACCCCACCCGGAGCGTCCCGGCCGACACCGCCGCCCGCAGCCGCGGCGCGAATCGCTCCTCGGCCTCCGTGAACCGTTCTGCCGCCACCATGCCGACGATCGCCAGCGCGACCGCCGCCGGATCTGTGCCCGTCATCCCGAACCCCCAATCATTCTCGGATTTTGCGAACGTTATCACCTCATGAGAAAATTGAGTAGTGGACATCATGGAACTGCTGGGACACCCGGCCCGGCTGCGGATCGTGCACGCCCTGCGCGGCGAGCGGACCCTGACCACGGCCCAGCTCGGCGCCCTCCTGCCGGACGTCTCGAAAGCCATGCTCTACCGGCACGTCGACCTGCTCGCCGGCGGCGGGATCCTGGAGGTGGCCGACGAGCGGCGGGTCCGCGGCGCGACCGAGCGCCACTACCGGCTGCGCCGGGACCGGGCGTCCATCGACCCCGGCACCGTCGCGTCGATGTCGGCCGAGGACCACCGGCGCGCGTTCGCCGTGGCGGTCGCGACCCTGGTCGCCGAGTTCGGCGCCTACCTCGACCGCGACGACGCCGACCCGTCGGCCGACCCCGTCGGCTACCAGCAGCACGCGCTCTGGCTGGACCGGGACGAACTCGTCGCCATGGTCGGCGAGCTGCGGGCCGCGATCCTCCCGCGGCTGGCCAACCCGGCCACCCCCGGTCGCACGCGGTACCTGCTCAGCCCCATCCTCTTCCCCGGCGAGCCGTCCGCGACCGGCTGAGGCAGCCACTACGGTGAGGTCATGCGGATCGCCATTCTCGACGACTACCAGAACGTCGCCCTCACCTTCGGTGACTGGGACTCGCTGAACGCCGACATCACGGTCTTCACCGAACCCCTGACCGACGTCATCAAGCAGCTCCAGGGCTTCGAATGCGTCGTCGCGATGCGCGAGCGCACCCGGTTCCCGGCTGACGTGCTCGACGCCCTCCCGGACCTGAAGCTGCTGGTCAGCACGGGCAAGCGGAACGCGGCCGTCGACGTCGCGGCGGCGCGGCGCAACGGCGTCGTCGTGTCCGCCACCGGGTACATCGGGGAGCCGACCGCCGAACACACCTGGGCGCTGATCCTCGCCGCCTCGCGGAACCTGCCGCAGGAGTTCCGGTCCATGCGCGAGGGCGGCTGGCAGACGTCCGTCGGCACCATGCTGCACGGCAAGACGCTCGGCCTGCTCGGCCTCGGCAGGCTCGGCGCGGGCGCGGCCAAGATCGGGCAGGTCTTCGGGATGGAGACCATCGCCTGGAGCCAGAACCTGACGCAGGAGAAGGCGGACCCGCACGGCGTCACCGCGGTGACCAAGGACGAGCTGTTCGCGCGTTCGGACGTGCTGTCCATCCACCTGGTGCTGGGCGAGCGCACCCGCGGCCTGGTCGGCGCGGCCGAGCTCGCCGCGATGAAGCCGACGGCGCTGCTGGTGAACACCTCGCGCGGCCCGATCGTCGACGAAGCCGCGTTGGTGGACGCATTGCGGCGCAAGGAGATCCGCGCCGCCGCGCTGGACGTCTACGACACCGAGCCGTTCCCCGCCGACCATCCACTGAGGACACTCGACAACGCGGTCCTGACCCCGCACATCGGCTTCGTCACGCGGGAGGTCTACGAGATCTTCTACGGCGACGCCGTCGAGGACATCGCCGCCTACCAGGCGGGGGAACCGATCCGCGTCATGGAGTGAAGTAGGCGTGCGGCCCGCCGGGGCCCGAGGTCCCCGCACCGGCCCTGCGGCGGGCCTGCACCCCTACAGGACACCACCCGCGCCCGGACCGCGGCAGGGTCTTTGGACCCTGTCCCGGCCGGGTCGTTGGGCATCACCTGCGGTCGGCGATTTTCCCTCAGGGAAAGGGAATCGCGTCGGGTGCGCAGGTCGTCCCCGCGGCCGGCGCGGCCGGCTCCGTCAGGTAGCGCACCACGGCCGCCGACGCGCACGCGCTGGGGACGTCCAGTGAGGTGTGGCCGTAGCCCTCGACGACGAGCACGCGGCCGTCGCCGAGTTCCGCCGCCGTCGCCTCGGCGTTGTGCAGCGGTGTCGCCGGGTCGAACCGGTTGTTCAGCACCAGGACAGGGTTCTTGCGCGGCCGGTTCCACGGGCCGGTGTAGCGGTCGTCGTCGCGGGCGGGCCAGCCGGCGCACTGCGCCATCGAATACACCGCGCTCAGCCCGAAGTACGGCTGCCGCGCGCTTTCCCGCGTGGCGAGTTCGGCGTAGTCCGCGGGCGAGCTCGGGTTGTCGCTGTCGAGGCACTGCACGGCCAGGAAACCGGGGGAGTGCGTCGGCACGTACGGGTCCGGCACCGGCGCGGCGGCGCCCGGGTCCGACGGCATCGCGGCCAGGGTCTGGGCGAGCCGCTTCCACCGGCCGGACTGGTACAGCGCGCTGCCGACCGTCTTCATCAGGGCGCCCACGCCCGGGCCACGGGAGGCGTGGGCGAAGATCCCGGCGAACTTCGCCTTCGGGTCGCCGCCGGAGAAGGCGCACTTCGGCCCGGCCGCCGCGCACACCGCGAAGAACTGGTCCAGTTCCTGCTGCTGCGCCGCGGCGACGTCCGCGCGCACGTCCACCGGCTGCTTCTCCTGGCCCGGCTTCCCGGTGGCGTTCGCGACGAGGTCGAGCGTGCCGTCCAGGGTCATCGCGCGGACCTTGTCCGGGAACAGGTTCGCGTACGTAGCGCCCAGGTAGGTGCCGTAGGAGTACCCGTAGAAGTTCAGCGAGGCGTCCCCGACGGCCTGGCGCAGGAGTTCCATGTCCCTCGCCACGTTCGCGGTCGAGAGGTGCGCCAGGAGCGCGCCCGAGGCCGCGCAGGCCTTCCCGGTTGCCGCGCTCGCGGCGAAGAAGGCGTCCGGCTGCCGCAGCGGCGAACCGGACGGCGGCGGGTGGTCCGCGCCGGGACAGCCGATCGGCGCCGACCCGCCGATCCCGCGCGGGTCGAAGCTCATCAGGTCGAACCGGGCGCGCAGCTCCGGCGGGTAACGGGCGGCGAACCGCGTCAGCTCGCCGACGCCGCCGGTGCCCGGGCCGCCGAAGTTGAAGAACAGCGAGCCGAGGCGCCGTCCCGGGTCGCCCGCGGGCAGCCGGATCACCGACAGCGTGATCGTGCCCATCGGCTCGCGATAGCTCAGCGGAACGGCCGCACCCGCGCACTGGAACGGCCCGTGGCAGGGCGCCCAGCGCAGCACCGGGACGGCGGCGCCGTTCGTGCCGAGCGCCAGGGGAGCGTCCGGTGCCGCCGCCGGGGGCACCGGGGCGGGTGCGGCCGCGGGTGCGCTGCAGGCGGCGAGCAGCAGGAGGGCTGCGGCGAGGAAGGCCCGTTTCACGCGCCCAGTTCCGCCAGGACGGCGTCGGTGTAGCGCGGCCAGACCTCGGCGGCCCACGGGCCGAACGCGCGGTCGGTGAGGGCGACGCAGGCCGCGCCGGCGTCCGGGTCGACCCAGAGGAACGTGCCCGACTGGCCGAAGTGGCCGAACGTCCGCGGCGAGCTGTGCGCGCCGGTCCAGTGGGGGCTCTTGTGGTCGCGGATCTCGAAGCCGAGGCCCCAGTCGTTGGGCTTCTGGTGCCCGAACCCGGGCAGCACCCCGGAGAGCCCGGGGAACACGACGTTCGTCGCTTCGGCGACGGTGGCCGGGTCGAGCAGCTTCGGCGCCTGCAGCTCGGCGGCGAAGGCGGCCAGGTCGTCCACAGTGGACACCGCGCCGGCCGCGGGCGAGCCGTCCAGCGTGGTCGAAGCCATGCCGAGCGGGGCGAACAGCGCTTCGGCCTGGTACTGCGCGAACGGGATGCCGGAGTGCTCGGCGAGCGCGTCGGCCAGCTGCTCGAACCCGGCGTTGGAGTACAGGCGCCGCGTGCCCGGCGCGGCCATCGCCTTGTGCGCGTCGAAGGCGAGCCCGGAGGTGTGGGCGAGCAGGTGCCGCACCGTCGAGCCCTCCGGCCCGGCCGGCGTGTCGAGCTCGACGACACCCTCTTCGACCGCGATGAGCGCGGTGTAGGCGGTCAGCGGCTTGGAGACCGAGGCCAGCCGGAACTTCCGCGCGGTGTCGCCGTGGCGGCCCGCGACGCTCCCGTCCGCCGTCACCACGGCCGTCGCGGCGTTGTCCACCGGCCACTCGTCGATCAGGCGCACGCTCTCCATGAGGCCAGCCTACGAAACGCCGCGAAGGCCTTCGCACCGGCTGTCGGGGAGCCGGTGCGAAGGCCTTCGCGGGGTACTGCTCAGGCGTCGAGGTCGGTGGCGACCAGCTGGGCGACCGCTTCCACGGCCTCCTCGGCGCCCTCGCCCTCGGCGCTGATGACGACCTCGTCGCCGTAGCCGGCGGCCAGCGTCATCAGGTTGAGCACGCTGCCGGCGGCCACCGGGTCCCCGCCGGCCTTGGCGATCTGCACCGCGACGGGCTGCGCCGCGGCCGCCTTCGCCACCAGCGCGGCCGGCCGGGCGTGCAGCCCCACCTTGCTGGCCACGGCGACGCGTTTCTCCGGCATGTTCGTCCTCTCGCTAAACAGGTGCTACGTCGGTACGGATGTTACGCGGCGGCCGTGCGGTCGAGGTCGGCCTCGATCGAGTCGTCCTCGCGGCCCGGCGTGCGCAGGTTCCACTTGGTGATCGCGAAGCGGAACACCACGTAGTAGATCACCGCGTAGACGAGGCCGATCGGGATCAGCAGCCACGGCTTCTGCGCCGCGGGGGCGCCGAAGTTGAGCAGGTAGTCGATCGCGCCGGCCGAGAAGTTGAAGCTCTGGTGGATACCCAGCGCGTTGCAGATCGCCAGCGAGGTGCCGGTCATGATCGCGTGGAACAGGTACAGCGGCCACGCGACGAACATGAACGAGAACTCGATCGGCTCGGTGACACCGGTGAGGAACGAGGTCAGCGCGCCGGCGATCATCACACCGCCGACGACCTTCTTCTGCGCCGGGCGGGCCGTCTGCCAGATGGCCAGCGCGGCCGCGGGCAGGGCGAACATGAAGATCGGGAAGAAGCCGGTGGTGAACGAGCCCGCCGACATCTTGCCCGCGACGAAGTTGTTGATGTCGCCGCCGTCGAAGATGAACCAGACCGGGACGTTCAGCAGCTGGTGCAGACCGACCGGGATGAGCAGGCGGTTCAGGGCGCCGTAGATGCCGCCACCGACGACCGGGGAGGCGGTGACCGCGTCACCGGCCGCCTCGATGCCGCTGTTGACCCAGTGGAAGACCAGGCCGAAGATCACGCCGAGGAGCACCATGACGCCCGCGGTGATGATCGGGACGAACCGGCGGCCGCCGAAGAACGCCAGGTAGGCGGGCAGCTTGATGCGGTGGTACTTCTGCCACAGCAGCGCCGCCACGATGCCGACCACGACACCCGCGAGCACCGAGTACGGCCACTTGATCGGCTGGAGCTCGGTGACGCCGGCCGTGTACTTCGGCAGGTCCTTGAGCGGGGCGAAGACCTGGACGACGGAGCTGAAGACGAAGAAGCCGACGACCGCCGCGACGGCGGTCGAGCCGTCGCCCTTCTTGGCGAAACCGACGGCGATGCCGACCGCGAACAGCAGCGGCAGCCAGTTGAACAGCGTGCCGCCCGCGGCGCCGAGCACCGACGCGACCTTGTTCCAGCCCAGGCCGTCCTTGCCGAGCATGTCGTCCTGCCCGAACCGGAGCAGGATGCCCGCCGCCGGGAGCACGGCGATCGGGAGCATGAGGCTACGGCCGAAGCGCTGAAGACCGGCGAGACCGCTGCCGCTCTTCTTCGCCCCCTCCGCGGTGGTCGAACTCATCTGGATCCTCCATAGTGGGGTGGTTGACCGGGTTCCGGGGTGTTCCGGTCCAACTGCATGGTCACCTGGTAGTGGTCTCCCCGGTACCAGGACGTGATGTCTTCGATGGGGTCCCCGTTGGCGCTGGAGACCCGCCGGAACACGAGCAGCGGGCTGCCGGCACGCATGCCGAGCAGCCGGGCCGTCTCGCGGTCCGCGCCTTCGGCCCAGACGGTCTGCCACGCCTGGTCGGGACGCACACCGTACGTCTCGGCCAGCTGCGCGTAAATGGACTGGGTCAGGTCGAGCCCGAGCAACCCGGGGGCCCGGCCCGCGTGGTACCAGCCGCGTTCGACGGCCAGTGGCACGCCGTCGGCGTGCCGCAACCGCACCAGGTGGTGCGCCGGAGCGCCCTCGGCCAGGCCGAGGGCGTGTGCCGAGGCGGTGGGCGGCACCTCGGTGGCCGCGGAGACCACCTCGGTCGTCGGGGTCAGCCCCCGCCTCCGCATGTCGTCGGTGAACGACATCAGGTAGAGCTGCAGCTCCATCCGCCGGGCCGCGGTGAACGTGCCCTTGCCGCGGACCCGGGCGAGCAGGCCCTCCTCGACCAGCTTGCCGATCGCCGAGCGGACCGTGAGCCGCGACACGCCGTAGCGCTGGGCCAGCTCGCGTTCCGACGGGATCGGGGCACCCGGCGGGAGCTCGCGCTCCACCGTGCGGCGGAGGATTTCCCGCAGCTGGGCGTGCTTGGGCGTGGGCCCGTTGACAACCTTGTCGGGCGGCGGGACGTGCGCTGCCGCGCTCATCGGCGTCACCCTCCTCGTTCTCGTGTCACCGGGGGACCGGTGCTCGCATCCGGCCCGGAACATTGGTACGTTCCGGTCTAGACCAATGATCTGATGGGGCAGGATGCTCCGCCGTGCGGACGGGTGTCAACCACCGTTATCCGTTCGTGGCCCGCGGCGGGGTGCAAGCGGACGAACGGCGTAGTACAGGTGGACACGCGGTTCGCGTCAGGTTGGGAACAAACAGTGATCAAGGAGACCGCGATGGCGGATGACAGGCCCGAAAAGATCCTCGCGGCACTCGGCGGCGCGGGCAATCTCACCGAGGTCGAGGGCTGCATCACGCGGCTGCGCTGCGAGGTCGAGGACATGAGCCTCGTCGACGAAGGCGCGCTCAAGAAGGCCGGCGCGATGGGCGTGGTCAAGATGGGGTCGACGGCCCTGCAGGTGATCGTCGGGCCGGAAGCGGACACCATCGCCAGCGACATCGAGGACCTGCTGTGAGCTTCGACATCCTCAGCCCGGTCGCCGGGCGCGTGGTGCCGATCACCGAGGTCCCCGACCCGGTGTTCGCGCAGGCCATGGTCGGGCCGGGCATCGCGGTGCAGCCGTCTGGCGGCCGGTCGGACGCGGTCGCGCCGGTCGACGGCACGGTGGCGACCCTGCACCCGCACGCCTACGTCATCGCGACCGAGGACGGCAAGGCCGTGCTGGTCCACCTGGGCATCGACACGGTCAAGGAGAAGGGCGAGGGCTTCACGCTGCACGTCGTCAAGGGCGAGCAGGTGCGGGCCGGCCAGCCGGTCGTCAGCTGGGACCCGGAGGCGGTGACCGCGGCGGGCTACTCGGCGATCGTCCCGGTCGTCGCGCTCGACGCGGCGGCGGAAGTTTTGTCCGGTTTGGACACCGGCCGCGAGGTCGCCGCGGGCGACCGGCTGTTCGCCTGGGACGCCTGAGCCGCCGTTCGCGACGCTCCCGCAACGCGAACGGGCCCTTGTGGACGTGCGTCCGCAAGGGCCCGTTCGCGTGCCCGGCTCGTCAGCCGGTGACGACCTTCCCGTTCTCGACCTTGACCGGCACCGACGGCAGCGGCTTGCTCGCCGGGCCCTGCTTGACCTCGCCGGTGAGCGCGTTGAACACCGAACCGTGGCACGGGCAGACCAGGTCGGCGCCCTTCGGCGCGACCGTGCAGCCCTGGTGCGTGCACACGGCGCTGAACGCGGCACAGGCCGACTCCGACGTCCGGGCCACGATCACGTCGGTGCCGTCCGGCGCCTTCGCCGCCTTCGCCTGCCCGACCGGGACGTCGGCGAGCGCGACCAGCGGCGTCCCGGCGGCGATCGGCGCCTGCGCGGTGCCCGATTTGCCGTTCGGCTCCGACGAACAGGCGGTGAGGGCGACGGCGCCGACGGCGGCACCGGCGACGGCGGCACCGGTGGTCAGGACGGTGCGGCGGGAGTGCAGTTCGGCTGTCATGCCCTTATCAACGGGATCGCCACCCGTTCGGTTCAATTTCCGGTGAACCGGATCGCCCCCTGCCCCGTGTATGTAGCGGAGTGGGTGTGGAGTGGAGGAACGATCATGGTGAGTTGGGTTCTACGCATCGTCGTGGCGGCCGCGCTGCTCGGCTCGGCGGGCGTGCACTACTTCCTGTGGACGCAGGACTACCCCGGCCTGACCGGGACGCTGTTCCTGCTCGACGCGATCGCCGGGCTGGTGCTGGCGATCGCGGTCCTGGCCTGGCGGCACTGGCTGCCGGCGCTGGGCGCGGCCGGGTTCGGGGCGCTGACGCTCGGGGCGTACGTGCTGGCCGCGACCGTCGGGTTCATGGGCAACCACGACCAGTTCAACAGCCAGCCGGAGTACTGGGGCGTCATCACCGAGGCGGTCTGCATCGTGGGCGGTCTGGCGCTGCTGTTCGTGAAGGACCGGCGCCGGGTGGCGGCCTGAGTTCGTGGGAGAGGTCGCCGAAGAGGCGCTCATGCGCGCGCTGCACGAGGAGCACGCGGCCGCGCTGTGGTCCTACGCCCTGCACCTGACCTCCGGTGACCGGATCCGGGCCGAGGACGTCGTCCAGGAGACGCTGCTGCGGGCTTGGCGGTCGCCGTCGGTGCTGGACCAGTCGCAGGGCTCGGCGCGGGGGTGGCTCTTCACGGTCGCGCGGCGGATCGCCATCGACGGCTGGCGCTCGGCGTCGGCCCGGTCGGAGGTGCCGACCGACCGGCCGCCGGACCGCGTGGTCGCCGACGGCACCGAACGCGCGGTGCAGGGCTGGCTGGTCGCCGAGGCGCTGGCCGAGCTGTCGGAACGGCACCGCGAGGTGCTGCTGCTGTGCTACTTCCAGGGGTATTCGGTCGCCGACGCGGCGCTGAAGCTGGGGGTGGCCGAGGGGACGGTCAAGTCGCGCACGCACTACGCGTTGCGCGCGCTCCGCCTGGTGCTCGAGGAGAGGGGGGTGACCCAGTGAGCGAGGACCCGTTCGCGACGTTCGACGCCGCGTACGTGCTGGGGGCGCTCGCCCCCGAGGACCGGCAGCGCTTCGAGGAGCACCTGCGCACCTGCGACCGGTGCGCGGCTTCGGTGCGCGAGCTGGCGGGGCTGCCCGGGCTGCTGGCCAGGGTCGACGCGCCGGCCTCGCTGCCCGACCCCGGCCCGCCTCCGCCGGACCTGCTGCCCACGGTGCTGCGCCGCGTCCGGCGCGGCCGCCGGATCCGCCTCGCGGTGACTTCGGCATCGGCCGCGCTGGCCGTGTCGGCGTGCGTGGCGCTGGCGGTGGTGGCGTCGGCTCCGGCGGTGCCGGCGGTGCCACCTTCGGTCGCGATGACGGCGCTGGGGCAGTTCCCGGTCCGCGCGGACGCCCGCCTGGCGGCGTTCGACTGGGGCACCCAGGTCGACATGTCGTGCAGCTACACGGGCGGCCGCAGCGGCGGCGACTACCTCCTGGTGGCGATCTCGCGTTCGGGCCAGGAGACCCAGCTGGCGACGTGGAAGGCCCTCCCGGAGAACACGGCCCGCCTTTCGATCGGCACGGCCCTGCGGCAGCCCGACCTGGCGGCACTGGAGATCCGCGCCGGCAGCGGCCTGCCCCTGCTCCGGCTGACCCTCTGAGTCCGGTGGCTCATCCGGGCCGCAGGGGGCCCCGGATGAGCCACCCCCACCCACCCCACCACGCGAGATCCCCGCCCAATCACGCGTAATGCCCCTCCAGACACACGAGATCCGCCCCCAATCACGCGACTTCCGCCTCCAATCACGCGAGTCGACCCCCCAATCACGCGAGTCGACCCTTCAGTCACGTGTGTCGTCCTTCCAGGTACGCGTGTCGTCCGCCGGGGTACGCCATCCGACCCTCCAAGCACGCGCGCGACCCGCGCCCGAAGTCGCCCACAGGAGTGATTCCGACCCGAAAACGTCGCGAATCCTCCGTTCGCGACAACCGGTGATTGCCGTGCGCAACCCCGCGGCAGCAGCCTGGAGTCATGACCTTCCCGATCTTCGCCACCACCACCGCTCTCCGGCTGCCCGCCCGCTACACCGGTGCAGCTGACCGGAGGCATGTCCCGGCCCGCGTCGCGCCCGTGACAGGATTGAGCCCATGTTGCGCTGGATCACCGCAGGTGAATCGCACGGACCCGCGCTGGCCGCCGTGCTCGAAGGGATGCCCGCGGGCGTTGCCGTCACCACCGCCGACGTCACCGAGCAGCTGGCCCGGCGCCGGCTCGGGTTCGGCCGCAGCCCGCGGATGGGCTTCGAGACCGACCACATCGAGTTCCTCGGCGGCGTCCGCCACGGCCTCACCCAGGGCGGCCCGGTCGCCGTGCACATCGAGAACGCCGAGTGGCCGAAGTGGGAGCAGGTCATGGCGGCCGACCCGGTCGACCCCCAGATCCTCGAAGGCCTCGCGCGCAACGAACCGCTCACCCGGCCCCGCCCCGGCCACGCGGACCTGCCCGGCATGCAGAAGTACGGCTTCGACGAGGCCCGTCCCGTCCTCGAGCGCGCGAGCGCCCGGGAGACGGCGTCGCGGACCGCGCTCGGCACCGTCGCGCGCAACTTCCTCCAGCAGCTGCTCGGTGTCGAAATCCTCAGCCACGTCGTCTCGATCGGCGGCGCCGACGCGCCCGAGGGCCCCCTCCCGCAGCCCGGGGACCTGGCCGCCATCGACGAGAGCCCGGTGCGCTCCTTCAGCCAGGAAGGCACCGACGCGATGGTCGCCGAGGTCGACGCCGTGCGGAAGGCGGGTGACACCGTCGGCGGCGTGATCGAGGTGCTCGCCTACGGCCTCCCGCCCGGCCTCGGCTCCCACGTCCACTGGGATCGCCGGCTCGACGCGCGGCTGGCCGGCGCGCTGATGGGCGTCCAGGCGATGAAGGGCGTCGAGGTCGGCGACGGCTTCACGACCGCGCGTCGCTGGGGCAGCCAGGCCCACGACGAGATCGACCGCGGCTCCGGTCCGGTCGGCGTCACGCGCCGCTCCAACCGCGCAGGCGGCCTCGAAGGCGGCATCACCAACGGCGAGCCGCTGCGCGTGCGCGTGGCCATGAAGCCGATCTCGACCGTCCCCAAAGCACTGTCCACAGTAGACGTCAAGACCGGCGAGCCCGCGGTGGCCATCCACCAGCGGTCCGACGTCTGCGCGGTGCCTCGGGCCGGGGTCGTGCTGGAGTCGGTCGTGGCGCTGGTCCTCGCCGACGCCGCGCTCGAGAAGTTCGGCGGTGACTCGCTCGCCGAGAGCAAGCGCAACGCCGAGGCGTACCTCAAGGCCCTCGAGGAGCGGTGGTGAGTCCTCGCGCGGTGATCGTCGGGCCGCCCGGCTCGGGCAAGAGCACGGTCGGCCCGCTGCTCGCCGCCGCGCTCGGCGTCGCGTTCCGGGACAGCGACGATGACATCGTCGCGCGGGCCGGGCGCAGCATCTCCGACATCTTCGCGGAAGAGGGCGAACCCGCTTTCCGCGCGCTGGAAGAGGAAGCGGTCGCCACCGCGCTGGCCGAACACGAGGGCGTGCTCTCCCTCGGCGGCGGCGCGCCGCTCACCCCGGGCACCCGGGCGCGGCTGGCCGAGCACACCGTCGTCTTCCTCAACGTCGGCCTCGCGGCGGGTGTGCAGCGCACCGGCCTGTCGAGTGCGCGGCCGCTGCTGGCCGGGGTGAACCCCCGGGCCACCTTCAAGAAACTGCTCGACGAGCGGGTGCCTGTCTACCGCGAGGTCGCCACCGTCGAGATCGTCACCGACGACCGGACGCCGTCCGGGATCGTCGCGCACCTCGTGGCGGAGCTCGCCGCTCCCGCCGAAGCCAAGGAGTGAGCCACCCCGTGTCTGATCCGGTGCGCATCCCGGTCGCCACCGCCCAGCCCTACGACGTCGTCGTCGGGCGCGGCCTGCTCGGCGACCTCACCGAGCACCTGGCCGGCGCCTCGAAGATCGCGCTGATCCACCCGCCCACGCTGACCGCCACGGCCGAGGCCATCCGCGACGAGCTGACCGCGGCCGGCCTCGATGCCCACCGCGTCGAGATCCCGGACGCCGAGGACGGCAAGGCGCTGAGCGTCGCCGGCTTCTGCTGGGAGGTGCTCGGCCGGATGGGGCTGGACCGCCGGGGCGCCGTGGTCGGCCTCGGCGGCGGCGCCGTGACGGACCTCGCCGGGTTCGTCGCGGGCACGTGGATGCGCGGGGTCCGGCTGGTCAACGTGCCGACCACGCTGCTCGGCATGGTCGACGCCTCGGTGGGCGGCAAGACCGGCATCAACACCGAGGCCGGCAAGAACCTCGTCGGGGTGTTCCACGAGCCGAGCGCGGTGTTCGTCGACCTCGCGACGCTGGAGACGCTCCCGCCTAACGAGCTCGTCGCCGGGATGGCCGAGGTCGTCAAGGCCGGCTTCATCGCCGACCCGCGGATCCTCGAGCTGATCGAGGCCGATCCGGCCGCGGCGCTCGACGCGACGGGTGACGTCCTGGCCGAGCTGGTCCGCCGGTCGATCCGGGTCAAGGCCGACGTCGTCGCCGCCGACCTGCGGGAGTCCGACCTGCGGGAGATCCTCAACTACGGCCACACCCTCGGCCACGCCATCGAGCGCCGCGAGCGGTACCGGTGGCGGCACGGCGCCGCGGTCAGCGTCGGCCTGGTGTTCGCCGCCGAGCTGGCGCGGCTGGCCGGGCGGCTCGACGACGCCACGGCCGAGCGCCACGCCTCCGTGCTGAAGCGGCTCGGCCTGCCGACGACCTACGACGCCGACGCGCTGCCGCAGCTGCTGGAAACCATGAAGGGCGACAAGAAGACCCGCTCCGGGGCGCTGCGGTTCGTCGTCCTCGACGGGCTCGCCAAGCCCGGCCGGCTGGAGGGCCCGGACCCGGCGCTGCTCGCGGCCGCGTACTCGGCCGTCGCGGCGGAGGAGACCCACGGGAGCGGGAGCGTGCTGCTGTGAAGGCGTTCGTGTTCAACGGACCCAACCTCGGCCGGCTCGGCAAGCGCGAGCCGTCGGTGTACGGCTCGACCACGCACGACGACCTCGCGGCGCTGTGCGTCAAGACGGGCGAGGAGCTCGGGATCGAGGTGGAGGTCCGGCAGACCGACCACGAGGGCGAGATGGTCGGCTGGCTGCACGAAGCGGCCGACGGCGGCCACCCGGTGGTGCTCAACGCCGGTGCGTGGACGCACTACTCGATCGCGGTGCGCGACGCCGCGGCGCAGCTGACCGCGCCGCTGATCGAGCTGCACATCTCGAACGTGCACAAGCGGGAGGAATTCCGGCACCACAGCGTGCTTTCGGACATCGCGACGGCCGTGATCGCGGGCCTCGGCGTGGACGGCTACCCGCTCGCCCTGCGCTGGCTCGCCGAGCACGCCGGATGACCTCGCTGGCGACGCCGCGCCTGACGCTGCGGCCGCTGACCGAGGCGGACCGCGAAGCCGTGGTGAAGGTGTTCGCCGACCCGGAGATGAGCCGCTTCTTCGCGGCGGACTTCTCCGACCCGGCCACGGCGAGCGCGATGGTCGACCGGCGGCTGGCCTACGACGGGCCGGCCGGCCAGGGCCACTGGGTGATCGTGCGCGACGGCGAGGTGATCGGTGTCGCGCACCTGCGTCCGTCGTCGGAGCTGCCGGGCGGCGTGGCCGAGCTGGGCTACTACGTCGCGAGCGCGCACGCCGGGCAGGGCCTGGCCACCGAGGCCGCCCGTGCGCTGCTGGACCACGGGCTCGGCACGCTCGGGCTCCCGGCGGTGTGGGCGCTGGTCCACGAGCGGAACGCGGCGAGCCGGAAAGTGGCCGCCCGCTTGGGTTTCCTCGACGTCGGCAGCGGCGTGCACTACGGCGACCTGCACCGCGTGCTTGTGGCGCTGCCGGAGGTGCACGGGCGGCCGCACCACATCGAGCTGTGGGTGCCGGACCTGGCGGAAGCGGAACGCAGCTGGGGCTGGCTGCTGGGTGAGCTGGGCTGGCGCGAGTTCCAGCGCTGGCCGGCGGGGGTCAGCTGGCGGCTCGGCGGGACGTACCTGGTGGCCGAGGCGTCGCCGGCACTGAGCGCAACGGACCACGAGCGGACGCGGCCGGGCTTGAACCACCTGGCGCTGCACGTCGGCAGCCGGGCACAGGTCGACGACCTGGCAGCCCGCGCGACGGCCCACGGCTGGCGGCCGCTGTTCGCGGACCGCTACCCGCACGCGGGCGGCCCGGCCCACTACGCGGCTTATCTGGAGAACGAGGCCGGGTTCGAGGTCGAGCTGGTCGCCGCGGAAGGTGCGGCCGGCGGGTAGGTGACAGCGCCCGGGTAGTGGGGCTTTTCGCGGCCGAAGAGTCACTCAGCGCCGCACGACCCCACCGCGCGACCCCGCCGGGCGAAGCCCGCAGGGCCGAAGAGTCTCTCACCGCCGTGCGACTCCGCCGGGCGAAGCCCGCAGGGCCGGAAAGCTTCTCGCCGCCGGGCGCAGTCTCCAGGGGCCGGAGGCTGCTCCCGACCAGCGCCGCCACGATCGGACGACCGTCGAACAGGAGCGCCGCCACTCGGACGGGTGGCCTCTCGCTACACTCCGATGCCGTGCACCCGTTTCGTCGTGGGGGTCGGCGACCCGCTCGTGCCTCGCTCGCCAGTCTCCTGGCGGCCGTCCTGCTCGCGGGCTGCACCCAGGGTTACGCCCAACCGCAGGCAGCGGGGGAGCGGCCCGCCATCGCCGGCGGGAAGACCACCTCGGCGCCGCGGCCCGTCGACGTCGAGCTCGGATCGGGTGACCCCCGGCAGAGCGGTGGTGTCATCGCCGCCGGTGGGGCCGATGCCGTCTACAACTACGGGCCGACCGTCATGCTCGACCGCGGGCAGACCCGGATGTGGTGGTGCAGCCAGTACGGCGGGGCCGGGCCGGCCGGCGACGACATCCTCTACGCCCAGGCCCCGTCCTTCGACGGGCCGTTCACCGGGCCGGACGGTGGGATCCCCGCCGCCGTGTTCTCCGGGGCGCCCGGGCAGTTCGACGGCATGCACACCTGCGACCCGTCCGTGCTGCGCGTCGGCTCGACGTACTACCTGTACTACACCGGCGCGGCCGGGGACCACGCGCTCGGCAACTCGATCGGGCTCGCGACCAGCCCCGACGGGATCCACTGGACCCGCGCGGCCGGCGGGCAGCCGATCCTCGGGCCGTCCCACGACGTGCACCGCGAAAACGTCTACGGCGCGGGTCAGCCGTCGGTCGTCTACCTCGACGGCTGGTTCTACCTGATGTTCACCGACACCACCGGCCGCGCCGCTGGTCCCAACGGCGCCGGGCAGTTCCTGCTCCGCTCGCGCGACCCCGCGTTCGGGTCGGGCGTGCAGGCGCTGGACACCGGCGGGTTCGTGCCGGTGGCTTCGACTTCGGCGCCGCGGGCCCGGTCGATCGTCGACGGGTTCAGCGCGGACCTGATGTGGGTGGGCGCGCTCGCCGCGTTCGTCGTCGCGCACGAGACCGACGGCGGGACGACGCTGACGTTCTGGTCCGCGGACTTCACCGAGCACCCGTTCCGGCCCGTGCTGGTTCCCGGGCCGTGGCGGGAGGGGCCGGGCCTGGTGCGCCGCGCCGACGGGCACGCGCCGCTGTCCACGGCCGACCCGTGCGCCCGGGTGCCCCTCGACGTCATGCGCGCGACCGTGATCGGTGGCGCCGCCGCCCCGACCGACCTGCGGCACTTCGGGCTGGACCTGCTGGGCAGCCAGGCGTGCTCGAGCCCCGCCCGGGTGGCGGCGACGTTCGACGGGGTCACGATGCCGTCGCCGGAGCGGACGATGGACCTGGTCCGCGCGGGCCAGCGGGTCCGCGTCGACCGGCGCGGGGTGGCCGCGGCCCTGGCCGGCGAACTGCTGGAGAAGGCGCCGCCGGAGGTGGCGGCGCTGCCGGTGACGGCCCGGTTGCGCGCGGGGGCCGAGGCGGTCCAGGCGCCCGGGCGCGGGTTCGCGCTGGTCCTCGACGACCACCGGCTGTGGCGGATCTCGGACCCGGTGGTCGCGGCGGGCAACGCCTCGACCCCGCACCCGGTGACCGACGCGCAGTGGGACGGCTACCGGCCGGGCCCGGCACTGACCGGCTGACGCGCACCCGGTGGCTGCGGCCCGGGGTGGTGGCAGCCGCCGCTTGTCCGCCCGGTGGCCAGGGCGGCCCGGTGGTGGCTGGAGGCTGCCGGTTGGCCTCGGCTGGCGACCGCTTGGGTATGGCTCGAAGCCGCTGCGTATCCGCCCCGGTGGCCAGGGCGGCCCGGTGGTGGCTGGAAGCTGCCGGTTGGCCGCGGCTGGCGACCGCCTGGGTATGGCTCGAAGCCGCTGCCTATCCGCCCCGGTGGCCAGGGCCGTCCGGTGGTGGCTGGAGGCCATCGGTTGGCCGCACGGCTCGCGACCGCCCGGGTGTGACGGAGAGCCGCTGCTTGTCGGCCCGGTGGCCAGGGCCGTCCGGTTGTGGCCGGAAGCTCCCGATCAGCCGCGCGGCTCGCGGCTGGGCGGCCGAAGCCGCCGGGGCCGTGGTGAAGGCGTCTCCGGCAGCACGTCCCGCGGCTCCTCCTCGACCGGCCGGCTGCGGCCGATCCGGCCTCCCACCAGCAGGCCCAGCCCGGCCGGGACCAGCACCAGCAGCGCCGAGAACGCCGCTCCGCCGGTGAGGGCGCCGCCCAGTTCCGACACGCCCGTCTGGTCGACGAACACCGCTCGCCCGATCACGTACAGGATGCCCGACACCACTCCGGCCACCAGCGCCGCGATGAACCAGGCCCGGCCGCGGTCGGCCACCCCGCGCCACGCGTCCAGCGCCGCCCACAGCGCCGCCGCGCCGACCAGGACCGCCAACGTCGACGAAACCGCGAGCGTCTGGTCCGTCGGGTGGTACACGGCGTACTTGGCCAGCAGCGTCAACGCCACGCCGTGCAGCACCGCCATCACCAGTCCGCGGATCACCCAGGTGCTCATCCTGCGGAGTGTAGGCGGCCTGCGCACCGGTCACCCGGCCGCCGAGGAACTAGGGTGGATGGGTGCCTGAAACCCATGGACGACGTCGTGCCGCGCTGCGTGGGCTCCTGACCGGAGCCGGCGTGGACGCGCTGCTGGTCACCGATCTGCTGAACATCCGCTACCTGACCGGGTTCACCGGCTCGAACGCCGCCGTGCTGCTGCACGCCGGCGGCGACGACAAGACGCTCTTCTGCACCGACGGCCGCTACACCACCCAGTCGGCCGCCGAGGTGCCCGACCTCGAAACCGTCGTCGACCGGGCGAGTGCCGCCGCGCTCGTGGCCAGGGCCGCCAAGGACACCGCGACCTACGGGCAGCTCGGCTTCGAAAGCCAGCACGTCAGCGTCGAGGAGTACGAAAAGCTCAAGCAGCAGGTACCCCTGAAGCGGACCCCCGGGCTGGTCGAGCGGCTGCGCGAGGTCAAGGACGAAGCCGAGATCGAGGCGCTGCGCCAGGCCTGCGCCGCGGCGGACCGGGCGCTGGACGACCTGGTGGCCGCCGGGGGGCTGCGGCCCGGGCGGACCGAGCTGGAAATCGCCCGTGACCTGGAGAACCGGATGCTGGAGCACGGCTCGTCCGCGCCCAGCTTCGCCTCCATCATCGCCGCCGGCGCGCACTCCGCCATCCCGCACCACCAGCCGACGCACGCGGAGCTCAAGCGCGGCGACTTCGTCAAGCTGGACTTCGGCGCCACCGTCGACGGCTACCACTCCGACATTACCCGCACCTTCGTCCTCGGCGAGCCCGCCGACTGGCAGCGGGAGGTTTACGAGCTCGTGCACACCGCCCAGGCGGCCGGGGTCGCCGCCGTCGTGCCGGGCGCCGAGGTGTCCGATGTGGACGCCGCGGCGCGGAAGGTGATCGCGGACGCGGGGCACGGCGAGCACTTCGCGCACGGCCTCGGGCACGGCGTCGGCCTGCAGATCCACGAGGCGCCCAGCTTCGCCGCGACGGGCGTCGGTACACTGGCCGCCGGTATGGCGGTCACCGTCGAGCCCGGCGTGTACCTCGCGGGCCGCGGTGGCGTGCGCATCGAGGACACGCTCGTCGTGCGGGCCGGGGAACCCGAACTCCTCACCCTGAGCACCAAGAACCTCGTGGTCGTCTGACAGCGGCCCCGAACCCGAAGATTCGACACAGGAGACTGCAAGCTCGTGGCCACGACCAACGACCTGAAGAACGGGCTCGTCCTCAACCTGGACGGCCAGCTCTGGACCGTCACCGCGTTCCAGCACGTCAAGCCCGGCAAGGGGGGCGCCTTCGTGCGCACCACCCTCAAGCACGTGCTCACCGGCAAGGTGGTCGACAAGACGTTCAACGCGGGCACGAAGGTCGACACGGCCACGGTGGACCGCCGGAACATGACCTACCTCTACAAGGAGGGGCAGGACTTCGTGTTCATGGACGGCGACACCTACGACCAGATCACCGTCCCGGCCGAGGTCGTCGGCGACAACGCCAACTACATGCTCGAGAACACCGAGGTCCAGGTCGCGGTGCACGAGAACGAGCCGCTGTACGTCGAGCTGCCGACGTCGGTCGAGCTGGTCGTCCAGCACACCGACCCGGGCCTGCAGGGCGACCGCTCCACCGGCGGCACCAAGCCGGCCACGCTGGAGACCGGCGCGGAGATCCAGGTCCCGCTGTTCCTGTCCACCGGCGAGAAGATCAAGGTCGACACCCGCGACGGCCGTTACCTGGGCCGCGTCTCCAGCTGATGCCGACGTCGAAACCCCACCCGAACCGCGGCGGCGCGATCAGCCGCCGTCAGGCGCGCCGCCGCGCGGTGGAAATGCTGTACGAGGCCGCGCAGCGCGACACCGACGCGGTGACGCTGCTGGCCGACCGGGTCGGCGCGACGGACGTCGACCCGATCGCGGACTACACGATCAGCCTGGTCGAGGGCGTCACCGGGCGGAAGGCCCGGATCGACGAGCTGCTGGCCGAGCACGCGCAGGGCTGGACGCTGGAGCGGATGCCGAAGGTCGACCTCGCGGTGCTGCGGGTCGGGGTCTACGAGCTGCTCTGGGCCGAGGACGTGCCGGACCCGGTGGCGATCGACGAGGCCGTCGGCCTGGCGAAGGAACTGTCCACGGACGACTCGCCGCGGTTCGTCAACGGCGTCCTGGGCCGGATCGGCACGATCGCCGACCGCCTGCGCGCGGTTCTGTAGAGCCCCCCCGGTCAGGTGACCGCGGGGGAAGGCTCGCCCCCGAAACGAGCCCCCCGACGAGTCAGTGAGCGTCTCCGGTGCCCCACCGGGGAACGCTCACTGCGTCGGTTTCGCACACTTGCTGATCAGTCCTCCTTGGAAGGACGGGCCTCCGGCGGCAGGACGCCCCAGTCGATGAGCTGCTCGGTCAGCTCGCCCGGGGTCATGTCGTAGATGATCGCCAGGGACCGCAGGTCCTCGGTGCGGATCGAGAGCACCTTGCCGTTGTAGTCGCCGCGCTGGCTCTGGATGGTCGCGGCGTAGCGGGCCAGCGGGCCCACCTTTTCGGCAGGCAGCTGCTGCAGGCGCTCCAGGTTGATCACGATCTTGGTGGCGGGCTCGGCACCGGAGGGGACCCGGCCCTCGGGCAGCAGCTCGACCACCGGCACACCGTAGAAGTCGGCCAGCTCGGCCAGCTTCTGCACGGTGACGGCGCGGTCGCCACGCTCGTACGAGCCGACGACGACGGCCTTCCAGCGCCCACCGGACTTCTGCTCGACCCCGTGCAGGGACAGGCCCTGCTGCTGGCGGATCCCGCGGAGCTTGGCCCCGAGCGCCTTGGCGTAATCGCCCATCTGGTCGTTCTCCGTTCTTCACCCCCTCCCGGTCGGGGTGACCGGGCCGGGGGACTCGCTGAGTCGAATACTCAGAGTAATGGTTACGCATTGTTGTCACCAGGTCAAGCGCGAGCTTGTCGCGAATCACCTCACACCACCCGGAAGACTGAGCAAAGTGCCTGCTACTGTCGGTGCGAAAGCCCCGACCAGCAGGGGAACAGACGTCCTTTAAGGACCCGTCCGGTGAGGCGGGGAAGGAGTCCGGTTTGTCGTCACGCCCGCGTGACGCGGCTGGTTCGGCCGGGGAGCGCGAGCTCCTGACGGCCGGCGATGTCGCGCGCACTATCGCCCGAATGGCCCATCAGGTCATCGAAAAGACCGCGAACGGTGCGGAGAGCACTACCCCGCCCGTGTTGCTCGGCATCCCGTCCCGGGGCACGCCGCTCGCCGTCCGCCTCGCCGACAAGATCGGCGAGTTCTCCGGGGTCCGCCCGCCCGCCGGCGCCCTCGACGTCACCCTCTACCGGGACGACCTCCGCCGCCGCCCGCCGCGCGCGCTCGAACAGACGCAGCTGCCCACCGACGGCATCGACGACCGCGTGGTGATCTTGGTCGACGACGTCCTCTTCTCCGGCCGGACCATCCGGGCCGCGCTCGATGCCCTGCGTGATCACGGCCGCCCGCGCGCGGTGCAGCTGGCCGTGCTGGTCGACCGTGGTCACCGGGAGCTGCCGATCCGCGCCGACTACGTGGGCAAGAACGTGCCGACCGCCCGCTCCGAGGGCGTGTCGGTCCTGCTGGCCGAAATCGACGGCCGGGACGCCGTCCTGCTGCGTCCATCGGAAAGCGGCCCGTCGGACACTGCTGCTGGAGAGGACTCGTGAAGCACCTGCTCGCCACCGACGGCCTGGACCCGGCGCTGGCCACGGCCGTGCTCGACACCGCCGACGAGCTCAAGCACACGCTGCTCGGCCGCGAGGTCAAGAAGCTGCCGACGCTGCGCGGCCGCACGGTGATCACCCTGTTCTACGAAAACTCGACCCGCACCCGGGTGTCGTTCGAGATCGCCGGGAAGTGGATGAGCGCCGACGTGATCAACGTCTCCGCGGCCAGCTCCTCGGTCAACAAGGGCGAGTCGCTGCGGGACACCGCGTTGACGCTGGCCGCCGCGGGCGCCGACTGCGTGATCGTCCGGCACCCGGCCAGCGGCGCCGCCCAACGGCTCTCGGAGTGGCTGGCCGAGCCCGGCACGTCGGTGGTCAACGCCGGCGACGGCACCCACGAGCACCCGACGCAGGCGCTGCTCGACGCGGCCACGCTGCGGGAGCGCCTCGGCTCGCTCGAGGACCGCCGGATCGCCATCGTCGGCGACGTCCTGCACAGCCGGGTCGCCCGCTCGAACATCCACCTGCTCTCGGCCCTGGGCGCGGAGGTGGTGCTGGTCGCGCCGCCGACGCTGCTGCCCTACGGCGTCGAGAGCTTGCCGGTCACGGTCTCGCACGACCTCGACGCCGAGCTGCCCGCGGTCGACGCGGTGATGATGCTGCGCGTCCAGGCCGAGCGGATGCACGGAGGGTTCTTCCCTTCCGCGCGGGAGTACTCGATCGCGTACGGCCTGTCGGAACGGCGGCAGAAGCTGCTGCCGGACCACGCGGTCGTGCTGCACCCCGGCCCGATGCTGCGCGGGATGGAGATCGCTTCGGCGGTCGCCGACTCCCCGGCCTCGGCCATCACCGAACAGGTCCGCAACGGCGTCCACGTGCGCATGGCGGTCCTCTACCACCTCCTGGCCAGCGAAGGAGCCGCCGCGTGAGCACCGTGATCAAGGGCGCCCGTCCGTACGGCGAGGGCGACCCGGTCGACGTCCTGATCGAGGACGGCGTGATCACCGCGATCGGCGCCGTCCAGGCCCCGGAAGACGCCGAAGTGATCGAGGCGAACGGCCAGGTCCTGCTGCCCGGCTTCGTCGACCTGCACACGCACCTGCGCGAACCCGGCCGCGAGGACACCGAGACGATCGACACCGGCTCGGCCGCGGCGGCGCTCGGCGGCTACACCGCGGTGTTCGCGATGGCCAACACCGACCCGGTCGCCGACAACGCGGTCATCGTCGAGCACGTCTGGCGGCGCGGCCAGGAGGTCGGCCTGGTCGACGTCCACCCGGTCGGCGCGGTCACCGTCGGGCTCAAGGGCGAGAAGCTCGCCGAGCTCGGCACGATGGCGAACTCGCAGGCGCGGGTGAAGGTGTTCTCCGACGATGGCCTCTGCGTCGCCGACCCGCTGCTGATGCGCCGGGCGCTGGAGTACTCGACCGCGCTCGACGTCGTCATCGCCCAGCACGCCGAGGAGCCGCGGCTGACCGTCGGCGCCCAGGCCCACGAGGGCGAGCGCGCGGCCCGGCTCGGCTACACCGGCTGGCCGGCCGCGGCGGAAGAGTCCATCGTGGCCCGCGACTGCCTGCTGGCGCTGCACGCGAACGCGCGGCTGCACGTCTGCCACGTCTCGACGTCGGGCACGGCGGACGTGCTGCGCTGGGCCAAGGACCGCGGCACGAAGGTGTCGGCCGAGGTCACCCCGCACCACCTGCTGCTCACCGACGATCGGCTGGCCACCTACGACCCGGTCAACAAGGTGAACCCGCCGCTGCGCACGGAGTCCGACGCCGAGAAGCTGCGCGCCGCGCTGGCCGACGGGACGATCGACTGCGTCGCCACCGACCACGCGCCGCACGCGGTCCAGGACAAGGACACCGAGTGGAGCGCGGCCCGGCCGGGCATGCTCGGGCTGCAGACCGCGCTGTCCATCGTGGCCGAGACGATGGTCCGCACCGGCCTGCTCGACTGGCGCGGGGTCGCCCGCGTCATGAGCGAGCGGCCCGCCGAGATCGGCAACCTGGCCGACCAGGGCCGTCCGATCGAGGTCGGCGAGCCGGCGAACCTGACCCTGGTGGACCCGGACGCCGAGTGGACCGTCCGCGGCGCGGAGCTGGCCAGCATCGCGGCCAACACCCCGTACGAGGGAATGCGGCTGCCCGGCGTGGTGACCACGACGCTGCTGCGCGGGCGGATCACCGCGCGGGACGGGAAGATCGGCTGATGGAGCGCTTCTGGCTCGTGCTGGCGATCGTCGCCTTCTTCCTGCTCTGCCTCTGGGGCATGTACGTGGGCTGGCGGCGCAAGTCCCGCTCGCAGAGCGCCCAGGTGCCGCCGTTCCCCGCCATTCCCGCGGACGCCGGCGAGGTGCTGCTGGAATCGACCGGCGTCTACCTGTCGACGACGGTCGCGGGGGAGTGGCAGAACCGGATCGTCACCCGCGGCGCGGGGCTGCGCACCGGCGCGGTTTGGCGGCTGCACGGCGCGGGTATCGCGGTCGAACGCGGCGGAGCGCCCGACTTCTGGATCCCGCGGGACGCCGTCACCGGCGTCCGGCGCGACACGAAGATCGCCGGGAAGGTGATGGGCACGGACGCGCTGCTGATCGTCACCTGGCAGCTCGGTGACGCCGAGCTCGACACCGGCTTTCGCGGCGACGACCTCGACGACTATCCACAGTGGATCGAACAGCTCAAGATCAAGGGAGGTGCCCAGTGAACGCGCGCGCTCAGGCCGCACTGGTACTCGAAGACGGCCGGGTGTTCCGCGGCGCTGCCTACGGCGCGCAGGGGCGAACCCTCGGCGAGGCGGTGTTCTGCACCGGCATGACCGGCTACCAGGAGACGCTGACCGACCCGTCCTACCACGGCCAGATCGTGGTGCAGACGGCGCCGCAGATCGGCAACACCGGCTGGAACGACGAGGACGACGAGTCCTCGAAGATCTGGGTCAACGGCTACGTGGTGCGCGACCCCGCGCGCACGCCGTCGAACTGGCGCTCCAAGCGCTCGCTCGACGACGAGCTGGTGCGCCAGGGGATCGTCGGCATCGCCGAGGTCGACACCCGGTCGCTGACCCGGCACCTGCGCGAGGTCGGCGCGATGCGCGCCGGGGTCTTCTCCGGTGACGCGCTCGGCAGCGTCGACGACATGGTCGCTTCGGTGCTGGCCAGCCCGAAGATGGAGGGCGCCGACCTGGCCGGCCAGGTGTCGACGCCGAAGCCGTACGTGGTCTCGCCTTCCGGTGAGGTTCGCTTCCGGGTGGCGGCGCTGGACCTGGGCATCAAGTCCAACACCCCGCGGCAGATGATCAAGCGCGGCATCGAGGTGCACGTCCTGCCCTCGACGTCGACCCTGGACGAGCTCCTGGCGATCGAGCCGGACGGCGTGTTCCTGTCCAACGGCCCGGGCGACCCGGCCACGACGACGCACGCGACCGAGCTGACCAAGCAGGTGCTGGGCCGCGAGATCCCGCTGTTCGGCATCTGCTTCGGCAACCAGGTCCTCGGCCGCGCGCTCGGGCTGGGGACGTACAAGATGCGCTACGGCCACCGCGGCATCAACATCCCGGTGATCGACGTCGCCACGAAGTCGGTGGCGATCACGGCCCAGAACCACGGCTTCGCCCTCGAAGGCGAGCCCGGCCAGCGCTTCGAGTCCCCGTTCGGGGCGGCGCAGATCAGCCACTACTGCCCGAACGACGACACGGTCGAGGGCGTCCGCGCGCTGGACGTCCCGGCGTTCTCGGTCCAGTACCACCCCGAAGCCGCGGCCGGCCCGCACGACGCGGCCCCCCTGTTCGACGCATTCGTTTCGCTCATGGAGAAGAAGGCCTGATGCCGAAGAGGACGGACATCCAGCACGTGCTGGTGATCGGCTCCGGGCCGATCGTGATCGGGCAGGCCGCGGAGTTCGACTACTCCGGCACCCAGGCCTGCCGGGTGCTGCGCAGCGAAGGCCTGCGCGTGTCACTGGTGAACTCGAACCCGGCCACCATCATGACCGACCCCGAGTTCGCCGACGCCACCTACATCGAGCCGGTGACGCCGGACTTCGTCGAGAAGGTCATCGCCGAAGAACGTCCGGACGCGCTCCTGGCGACCCTGGGCGGGCAGACCGCGCTGAACTGCGCCGTCGCGCTGCACGAGCGTGGCGTGCTCGACAAGTACGGCGTCGAGCTGATCGGCGCCGACATCGACGCCATCCAGCGCGGTGAGGACCGGCAGAAGTTCAAGGACATCGTCCGCTCCATCGGCGCCGAGGTCCCGCGCTCCCGTGTCTGCCACGACATGGCCGAGGTTCGCGACACCGTCAAGGAGCTCGGCCTGCCGGTCGTCATCCGGCCGTCGTTCACCATGGGCGGGCTCGGCTCCGGCATGGCGCACACGCCCGAGGACCTCGAACGGCTAGCCTCCACCGGGCTCGCGGAGTCTCCCGTGACCGAGGTGCTCATCGAGGAGAGCGTGCTCGGCTGGAAGGAGTACGAGCTCGAGCTGATGCGCGACAAGCACGACAACGTCGTGGTCGTCTGCTCGATCGAGAACATCGACGCGATGGGCGTGCACACCGGCGACTCGGTCACCGTCGCGCCCACGATGACCCTCACCGACCGCGAGTACCAGGTGATGCGGGACGTCGGCATCGCCGTGCTGCGCGAGGTCGGCGTCGACACCGGTGGCTGCAACATCCAGTTCGCGATCAACCCGCGCGACGGCCGGATGGTCGTCATCGAGATGAACCCGCGTGTGTCCCGGTCTTCCGCGCTGGCGTCGAAGGCGACCGGCTTCCCGATCGCCAAGATCGCCGCGAAGCTCGCCATCGGCTACACCCTGGACGAAATCCGGAACGACATCACCGGCGAGACGCCGGCCGCGTTCGAGCCCACTTTGGACTACGTGGTCGTCAAGATGCCGCGGTTCGCCTTCGAGAAGTTCCCGGGTGCGGACCCTACGCTGACCACGACGATGAAGAGCGTCGGCGAAGCGATGTCCTTCGGCCGCAGCTTCCCCGAAGCGCTCGGCAAGGTCATGCGCTCGATCGAGACCAAGGCGACCGGGTTCTGGACGCTGCCCGACCCCGAAGGCGCGACGATTGAGTCCACTTTGGACTCGCTGCGCACGCCGCACGAAGGCCGGCTGTACGAAGTGGAGCGTGCGCTGCGGCTCGGTGCCACCGTCGAGCAGGTCCACGAAGCGTCCGGCATCGACCCGTGGTTCATCGACCAGATCGCCCTCATCGGCGAAGTGGGCGCCGAAGTCCGCGACGCGCCGGTGCTGGACGGCGATCTGCTGCGCCGCGCCAAGCGCACCGGCCTCTCGGACCGCCAGATCGCCGCCCTGCGGCCGGAACTGGCGGGCGAGGACGGTGTCCGCGCGCTGCGCCACCGCCTCGGCGTGCGGCCGGTGTTCAAGACCGTCGACACCTGCGCGGCCGAGTTCGCGGCCAAGACCCCTTACCACTACTCGGCTTACGAGTCCGACCCCGACGCGCAGTCCGAAGTGGCCGTTCAGTCGGACAAGCCGAAGGTGCTCATCCTCGGCTCGGGCCCGAACCGGATCGGCCAGGGCATCGAGTTCGACTACTCCTGCGTGCACGCGGCGATCGCGTTGCGGGAGGCCGGGTTCGAGGCCGTCATGGTCAACTGCAACCCGGAAACCGTGTCCACCGACTACGACACGTCCGACCGGCTGTACTTCGAGCCGCTGTCCTTCGAGGACGTCCTCGAGGTCGTGCACGCCGAGCAGGCGTCCGGCACGGTCGCCGGCGTCATCGTCCAGCTCGGCGGCCAGACCCCGCTGGGACTGGCGAAGAAGCTCGCCGACGCCGGGGTCCCGGTGGTCGGGACGCCGCCGGAGGCCATCCACCTGGCCGAGGACCGCGGCGCGTTCGGCGAAGTCCTCACCGACGCCGGCCTGCCCGCGCCGCGCTACGGCACGGCGACGTCCTTCGAGGGCGCCAAGCGGATCGCCGACGAGATCGGCTACCCGGTGCTCGTCCGGCCGTCGTACGTCCTCGGCGGACGCGGCATGGAGATCGTCTACGACGAGGAGACCCTGGCCGGCTACATCCGCCGCGCCACCGAGGTCACCCCGGAGCACCCGGTGCTGGTGGACCGCTTCCTCGACGACGCCATCGAAATCGACGTCGACGCGTTGTTCGACGGCGAGGAGCTGTACCTCGGCGGCGTCATGGAGCACATCGAGGAGGCCGGCATCCACTCCGGCGACTCCTCGTGCGCGCTGCCGCCGATCACGCTCGGCCACACGGACCTGCAGGCCGTCCGCCGCTCCACCGAGGCGATCGCGCGCGGTGTGGGCGTGCGCGGGCTCCTGAACGTCCAGTACGCGCTCAAGGACGACGTCCTGTACGTCCTGGAGGCCAACCCGCGTGCGTCGCGCACGGTGCCGTTCGTGTCCAAGGCGACGGCGGTGCCGCTGGCCAAGGCCGCCGCGCTGATCATGACCGGCTCGACGATCAAGGACCTGCGCGAGAACGGCGTCCTGCCGGCCGAGGGCGACGGCGGGCACCTGCCCGCCGACTCGCCGGTCGCGGTGAAGGAAGCCGTGCTGCCCTTCCACCGCTTCCGCACCCCCGAGGGCCACGGCGTCGACTCGCTGCTGGGCCCGGAGATGAAGTCCACCGGCGAGGTGATGGGCGTCGACGTCGACTTCGGCAAGGCGTTCGCGAAGTCCCAAAGCGGCGCGTACGGCTCGCTGCCGACGTCCGGGCGCGTGTTCGTCTCGGTGGCCAACCGCGACAAGCGCTCGCTGGTGTTCCCGGTGAAGCGGCTGGCGGACCTCGGGTTCGAGATCCTCGCCACCTCCGGCACCGCGGAAGTGCTGCGGCGCAACGGGATTCCGTGCACGGTGGTGCGCAAGCACTACGAAGGCTCGACCGAAGCCGAACCGAACATCGTGGACGTCATCCTCGACGGCGAAGTCGACATGGTGATCAACACCCCCTACGGGAACAGCGGTCCGCGCGTCGACGGCTACGAAATCCGCACCGCCGCGGTGTCGCGCGACATCCCGTGCGTGACCACCGTTCAGGGCGCCGCGGCGGCCGTGCACGGCATCGAGGCGCTGATCCGGGGCGACATCGGCGTCCGGTCGCTGCAGGAGCTCCAGGCGGCGCTGAAGGCGAAGTCGTGAGCGGGCGGGAGCGGTTCGGGGCGCGGCTGGCCAAGGCCGTCGCGGCCCGCGGCCCGCTGTGCGCCGGCATCGACCCCCACCCGGGCCTGATCGAGGCCTGGGGGCTCCCGGTCGACGTCTCGGGCCTGGAACGGTTCGCGCTGTCCGCCACGGAGGTCCTGGCGGCCCGCGCGGCGGTCGTGAAGCCGCAGTCGGCGTTCTTCGAAAGTTTCGGACCGGACGGCGTCCGGGTGCTGGAACGGGTGGTCTCGACCGCCCGCGACGCCGGCGCGCTGGTGCTCCTGGACGTCAAGCGCGGCGACATCGGGTCCACGATGGCGGCGTACACGGCCGCGTACGTGGCCGACGGGGCGGCGATCGCGGCCGACGCGATCACCGTTTCGCCGTACCTCGGGTTCGGCTCTTTGGCCCAATGCGCCGAAACGGCCGTCTCGGCGGGGCGCGGCATCTTCGTGCTTGCCCGGACCTCGAACCCCGAAGCGGGCGAAGTGCAGAACGCGAAACTGCCCGACGGGCGCACGGTCGCGCAGGCGATCGTCGACTCCGCGGCGGCGTTCAACGACGAAGCGGCGCCGCTCGGCGATGTGGGGGTCGTCGTCGGCGCCACCGTTCCGCCGGGAGAGCTCGATCTCTCGCGGTTGAACGGTCCGGTCCTGGCACCCGGTTTCGGGGCCCAGGGAGCCACTGTGGCCGATTTGCGGGCCCTGTTCGGTGCGTCCCTGCCGGGCGTGCTGCCCGCGTCGTCCCGGGACATCCTGAAGCACGGTCCGGAGCAAGCGGCTTTGCGCCAAGCGGTCGAACGGGTCGCCGAAGTGCTGGCCGACCCGCAGGAAAACGGCCAATAGCAGGGGTCGGAACCGGCCCCCACCAGGCACCCCCGCATTGTGGCCGGTGCTCACGGGTGGGTACCGTCGCGTCACCCACCCAGTTTTGAGAACTACCGGAGGAAAACGTGGCACTTCCCCAGCTGACAGAGGAACAGCGCGCTGCGGCGCTGGAGAAGGCCGCCGCCGCCCGCCGCATCCGTGCTGAGCTGAAGGAGCGGCTGAAGCGGGGCGGTACCACTCTGGTCGACGTGCTGAAGCAGGCCGAGGAGAACGAAGTCCTCGGCAAGATGAAGGTTTCGGCTCTGCTCGAGGCCCTCCCGGGCGTCGGCAAGGTCCGCGCGCAGCAGACCATGGAACGACTGGAGATCGCCCCCAGCCGTCGCCTTCGCGGCCTCGGCGACCGGCAGCGCAAGGCGCTGCTGGCCGAGTTCAGCGGCGAGTGAACGGCGCCGGTCGTGACTACCCGGTGAACCGGGGCGCCGACCGCGGCAGTGAGCCGGTGACGGGGGGCTACCCCCGGCACCGGCTCACCGTCGTATCGGGGCCATCGGGGGTCGGGAAGTCGAGTGTGGTGGGCGAGCTGCGGAAGCTGGAGCCCGACGTCTGGTTCAGCGTCTCGGTCACCACCCGCAAGGCGCGTCCCGGCGAAGTCGACGGGGCGCACTACCACTTCGTCGACCGCGCGGAGTTCGACGCGATGGTCGCCGACGGCAGGCTGCTGGAGTGGGCCGAGTTCGCCGGCAACTGCTACGGCACCCCGCGCGAGCCGGTCGAGAAGGCCCTCGCCGAGGGCCGCCCGGCCGTCCTGGAGATCGAGCTGCAGGGCGCCCGCCAGGTCCGCGCGGCCATGCCGGAGGCCCGGCTGGTGATGCTGATGCCGCCGTCGTGGGAGGAACTGGTCGGCAGGCTCACCGGGCGCGGCACCGAAAACGAGGCCGCCGTGCAGGCCCGGCTGGCCGAAGCGGAGCGCGAGCTGGCGGCGGCGGGGGAGTTCGACCACCGCGTCGTCAACGCCGACGTGCGGGAGGCCGCCGAGCACTTGCTAAACTTGATAACTGCTGATCAGTTTTCCGAAGAAGCGGAGCACCACGAGTGACCACCCAGGCAACCCTGACCGAAGAGCTCGAGGGCATCACCAACCCGCCGATCGACGACCTGCTCGAGAAGGTCAGCTCGAAGTACGCGCTGGTGATCTACTCGGCCAAGCGTGCCCGCCAGATCAACGACTACTACGCCCAGCTGGGCGAGGGCCTGCTCGAGTACGTCGGCCCGCTCGTCGAGCCGGGCCCGCGCGAGAAGCCGCTCTCGATCGCGCTGCGCGAGATCCACGGCGGCCTGCTCGAGCACACCGAGGGTGAGTAAACCCCGGATCGTCCTGGGCGTGGGCGGCGGGATCGCCGCCTACAAGGCCTGTGAGGTGCTGCGCGGGCTGACCGAATCCGGTCACGACGTCCGCGTGGTC
Organism: Amycolatopsis sp. NPDC004747; assembly: GCF_053601335.1. Taxonomy (NCBI): domain Bacteria; kingdom Bacillati; phylum Actinomycetota; class Actinomycetes; order Pseudonocardiales; family Pseudonocardiaceae; genus Amycolatopsis; species Amycolatopsis sp. NPDC004747. The sequence goes on from NZ_JBSGBQ010000032.1 coordinate 67,455, forward strand.
CCCACCGAAGCCGCGCTGAACTTCGTCGGCGCGGCCACCTTCGAAGCCCTCTCCGGGCACCCGGTGCACACGGGCGTGTTCACCGAGGTGCCCGAGGTCCAGCACGTCCGCGTCGGCAAGGAAGCCGAGCTCGTCCTGGTCGTCCCGGCCACGGCGAACCTGCTCGCCAAGGCCGCCCACGGCCTCGCCGACGACCTGCTGACCAACACCCTGCTCACCGCCCGGTGCCCGGTCGCCTTCTTCCCGGCGATGCACACGGAGATGTGGGAGCACCCCGCGACCCGCGACAACGTGGCCCTGCTGCGCTCGCGCGGGATGATCGTCGCCGAGCCGGACTCGGGCCGGCTGACGGGCGCCGACACCGGCAAGGGCCGCCTGGCGAACCCGGCCGAGATCGTCGACCTCGCGAAGCTGCTGCTGGCCCGGCCCGACGCCCTGCCGCGCGACCTCGAAGGCGTCCGCGTGGTGATCTCGGCCGGCGGCACCCGCGAGCCCCTCGACCCGGTGCGCTACCTGGGCAACCGCTCGTCCGGCAAGCAGGGCTACGCGCTGGCCCGCGTCGCCGCCCAGCGCGGCGCCGAGGTCACCCTGGTCGCCGCGCACACGGTCGCCCTGCCCGACCCGGCGGGCGCAGCGGTGGAGCACGTCTCGACGGCGGAGGAGCTGCGGCAGGCGGTGCACGCCGCGGCGCGGTCCGCGGACGTCGTCGTGATGGCGGCCGCCGTCGCCGACTTCCGGCCGGCGAACCGGGCCGAGCACAAGATCAAGAAGTCCGACGACCAGCCGGACCCGGTCGTCACGCTCGAGCGCAATGCCGACATCCTCGCGGAATTGGTGCGAAACCGGCATCCCGGTCAGGTGGTGGTGGGATTCGCCGCGGAAACCGGCGACGCGCACGGCAGCGTTCTCGACCACGCCCGGGTCAAACTGAAGCGCAAAGGCGCGGATCTGCTGGTGGTGAACGCCGTCGGGGACGGCAAGGCGTTCGGCACGGAGGACAATTCGGGCTGGCTCCTGGGGGCCGACGGCACCGAAATCCCGATCCCGCTGGGGGCGAAAGCAGAACTCGCGTCCACATTGTGGGACGCTGTTGTGAGCTTCATGAAGCGTTGACCGTCCCCCGAGCGATAGTCAGTACGCTTGCACAGGTAAGGGGTGCCTAACCCACTGGGCATCCGACGACTAGGTGAGGAAGTGACGGCCACCGTGACCGCGTCCAGCAGCAGATTGTTCACCTCGGAGTCGGTGACCGAAGGGCACCCCGACAAGATTTGCGACGCCATCAGCGATTCCATTCTCGACGGCCTCCTGTCGAAGGACCCGCGCAGCCGCGTCGCCGTCGAGACGCTGATCACCACCGGCCAGGTGCACGTGGCCGGTGAGGTGACCACCGAGGCGTACGCCGACATCCCGACGATCGTCCGCGACGTCATCCTCAAGATCGGCTACGACTCCTCGGCCAAGGGCTTCGACGGCAACTCCTGCGGCGTCAACGTGGCGATCGGCTCGCAGTCGCCCGACATCGCCCAGGGCGTCGACACCGCGTACGAGTCGCGCGTCGAGTCCGACGAGGACGAGATCAACCGCCAGGGCGCCGGCGACCAGGGCCTGATGTTCGGCTACGCCTGCTCGGACACCCCCGAGCTGATGCCGCTGCCGATCGCGCTGGCCCACCGGCTCTCGAAGCGGCTGACCGCGGTCCGCAAGGACGGCGTGCTGCCGTACCTGCGCCCGGACGGCAAGACCCAGGTGACCATCGAGTACGCCGGCGACCAGCCGGTCCGGCTCGACACGGTCGTCGTGTCCTCGCAGCACGCCGACGGCATCGACCTGGACCGGATGCTCAGCGTCGACGTCAAGGAGCACGTCGTCGGCCCCGAGCTCGAAGGCCTGGGCATCGACACCTCGAACGCGCGCCTGCTGGTCAACCCGACCGGCCGGTTCGTCATCGGCGGCCCGATGGGCGACGCCGGCCTGACCGGCCGCAAGATCATCGTCGACACCTACGGCGGCATGGCCCGCCACGGCGGCGGCGCGTTCTCCGGCAAGGACCCGTCCAAGGTCGACCGTTCCGCGGCGTACGCGATGCGCTGGGTGGCCAAGAACGTCGTCGCCGCGGGCCTGGCCCAGCGGACCGAGGTCCAGGTGGCGTACGCGATCGGCAAGGCGGCCCCGGTCGGCCTGTTCGTCGAGACGTTCGGCACCGAGACGGTCGACCCGTCGAAGATCCAGCAGGCCATCACCGAGGTCTTCGACCTCCGGCCGGCGGCGATCATCCGCGACCTCGACCTGCTGCGCCCGATCTACGCCCCGACGGCGGCGTACGGCCACTTCGGCCGGCCCGAGCTCGGCCTCCCGTGGGAGAGCACGGCCCGCGCCGAGGCCCTCAAGGCCGCGGCCGGCGCCTGACGCACGATCCCCGGAAGGCCGTCCCCGGCTCGGGGGACGGCCTTCCGCCGTTTCCGGGGGATTCTCGCGTGGTCAGAGGGGCATCACCCGTGACTGGGCGGGTATCTCGTGTGATGCCTCCCCAGTCACGCGAGATGCCTCTCCGGTCACGCGTGATGCCTCTCCGGTCAGGTGTCGGTGGCGTCTGGTAGAGATCACGGCGTGAGCAGTTCCGAGCCCGCTGCCCTCTGGGACCTCCCGGAGCAGCCGCCTTCGCCGAAGGCGGCGCCCTCGCGCGCCCGGAAACCGGCCAAAGCGCGGACCACCAAGGGAGCACAGTCGCCCGCGCCCGAGCGGCCGGTCGCGCGGATCGTCGTCGACATCCCGCTGGCCCACCTGGACCGCACCTTCGACTACCTCGTGCCGGAGAAGCTGCACGAAGCCGCCGTGCCGGGCTGCCGCGTCCGCGTCCGGTTCGCCGGGCAGCTGGTCGACGGCTACCTGATCGAACGCGGCGAGACCAGCGACTACGGCAGCAAGCTGGCCTTCCTGGACCGCGTGACGTCGGCCGAGCCGGTGCTGCCGCCGTCGCTGCACGCGGTGTGCCGGGCGGTCGCCGACCGCTACGGCGGCACGCTTTCGGACGTCCTGCGGCTGGCGATCCCGCCGCGGCACGCCAAGGCCGAAGGCGAACCGCCGGTCCCGCCGGCGGGACCACCGGCGGCGCCGGACACCACGGCCTGGGCGCGCTACCAGCGCGGCCCGGCGTTCGTGGAGGCGCTCGCCGAAGGCAAGCCCGCGAACGCCGTCTGGCAGGCCCTGCCGGGCGAGGACTGGCCGCGCCGGCTCGCCGAGGCCGCCGGTGCGGTGGCCGCCGCGGGGCGGGGCGCGGTGCTGGTGGTGCCGGACCACCGCGACCTGACCCGGGTGCACGCGGCGTGCGCGGCGGTCGTGGGCGAAGACGCGGTGGTGGCGCTGATCGCCGGGCTCGGGCCCGCCGAGCGGTACCGGCGCTGGCTGGCGGTGCTGCGCGGTGCGGTGCGGGTGGTCGTCGGCACCCGGGCGGCGATGTTCGCGCCGGTGCACGACCCCGGCCTGTTCGCCGTCTGGGACGACGGCGACGACCTGCACCTCGACCAGCACGCGCCGTACCCGCACGTCCGCGACGTCTTGATGGACCGCGCGCACGCGGCGAAGGCGTCGCTGCTGGTCGGCGGGTTCGCCCGGACGGCCGAAGCCCAGCTGCTCGTCGAGTCCGGCTGGGCCGCGCCGGTGCTGGCGGACCGCACGACGCTGCGGTCGGCCGCCCCGCGCGTCACGCCGGTCGGCGAGGACTTCGACGTCGCCCGGGACGAGGCGGCCCGGGTGGCGCGCCTGCCGGCGGTGGCGTTCGAGGCGGCGCGCCAGGCGTTCGCGGCGGACCTCCCGGCGCTGGTGCAGGTACCGCGGCGCGGGTACGTCCCTGGCCTGGCCTGCGGGAACTGCCGCACCCCCGCGCACTGCCGCCGGTGCGCGGGGCCGCTGGCCCTGCCCGGCGGCTCGCTCGACGGGCAGCCGAAACCGCCGGCGTGCCGCTGGTGCGGCGTCCCGGAAACGGCGTTCCGCTGCACGGCGTGCGGCTCGGTCCGGCTGCGCGCGGTGATCGTCGGCGCGAAGCGGACGGCTGAGGAGCTCGGCCGCGCGTTCCCGGGCGTCCCGGTCCGCACGTCCGGGGCGGCGGAGGTGCTGGAGTCGGTGCCGGGCAGGCCGGCGCTGGTGGTGTGCACGCCGGGCGCGGAACCGGTCGCGGAGGGCGGCTACGGCGCGGCCCTGCTGCTGGACGGCTGGGCGCTGCTCGGCCGCCAGGACCTGCGGGCGGGCGAGGAGACCCTGCGCCGCTGGATGGCGGCGGCGGCCCTGGTCCGCCCGGCGGCGGCGGGCGGCCGCGTGATCGTGGGTGCCGAGGCGGGGCTGGCCGCGGTGCAGGCCCTGGTCCGCTGGGACCCGGCCTGGCACGCGGCCCAGGAGCTGGCGGAGCGCCGCGAGCTGGGCTTCCCCCCGGCGATGCGCATGGCGAGCGTGGAGGGCAGCCCGGACGCGGTGGCGGCCCTGCTGGAGGACCTGCCGCTGCCGTCGTCCGGGGAGGTCCTGGGCCCGGTCCCGATCGGCGAGCCCGACGAAGAGGGCAACGCGGAGCGGGAGCGGGCCCTGGTGCGCGTCGCCCGGGCGGAGGGCAAGGCCTTGGCGGCGTCGATCCACGCGGCGGCGGCCCGGCGTGACGCGAAGAAGGCGACCGAACCGATCCGGATCCAGCTCGACCCGCTGGACCTCATCTGAGTTCCTTTCGGCGTATTTTGGATCCGTGACGAAAATCCGGCCGACCCCTTTCCCGGCGTTGAACGGCACCGAGCCGTTCAACGCCTCCGGGGTGGTGGAGGTCGGTTCCCGGCGATTCGTCTTCGTCGACAACAAAGACCCCACCGCGTTGTTCGAAATGACGTTCGATCACGACGTCGTCGAGGTCGAACGCATTCGACGGCGTCCGTTGGCCGGGCTGGGCAAGGGAATGCTGCGGGATCCCGAAGGCCTCACCCGGGTGGACGTGCACGGGGAGATCTTTCTCGTCGTCGCTTCTTCGCTGTGCGCCAGGGCCGGAAAACGGAACTGCGACGGCCTCGTGCGCGTCCGGTACGCGCCCGAGGGTGAGCTGCCCGCGGAACCGATGGCCGGGTTCCGGGACTGGCTGCTCGGCCGCGAACCCGCGCTCGCCGCGGCCGGGCGGCGGGAACCGGATGCGGGCGGGCTCAACGTGGAAGGCCTGGCCTGGGACCGCGAAGCGCTGCTGTTCGGCCTGCGGGGACCCGCCGGCCCGGGGCGCGTCACGCTGGTCCGGGTGCCCGTCGACCTCGCCGGGGACCGGTGGACCACCGCACTGCTGGGATCTCCCGAACTGCGGCACGTGCGCCTGCCCCGGCCGGACGTGATCAGCGGGATCCGGGACATTTCGGGAGCCGCCGGAACCGGCGATTTCCTGCTCCTGCTCGGACGCTCGGCCAGCGACGGCGACGCGCCGTTCCGGCTCGGCACCTGGAACCGCGCCGACGACCGCGCCGCACTGCTCGACGTCACCTTCCACCGGACCGCGAAGCCGGAGGGCGTCACGACGTTTTCGAGCGGCGGCAGGCAGCGGATCCTGATCGTCGACGACGCCGGCGGCTACGCGGTTCTGTGAATCAGGAGAAGTACAGCTTCGACGGGGCGGGGTCCTGGTGGACCCGCGGTTTCCCGGCCGCCGTGGGATCCGCGCCGAACGCCGCGCCCAGCCCGGTCCGGACGCTCGTCAGCGTGAACCAGCCGCTGAACCCGAATTCGTCGCCGACCGGGTCGATCGGGGTCACCGTGAACTCTTCGGCGTGGCCCGAGTTGTCCGACGCGCGCGTGCACAGCAGCTGGTGGCCCTGGTCCGACGTCGTCGTGGTCGCGTGGAGGGACGCACCGGAGGCCTTGCTGCGCACCGACTGCCCGCCACCGAGCGGGGCGAAGCACCACAGGTCCGTGTCGTCGACTCCGGCCGGCCGCGGCCGGTGGACGACCTCGCCGCCGCCGGGCTCGGCCGCCGCGGGCACGGTTTCGCTGCGGCTGGCGTGCAGGCAGTCGTTGGTGACGTCCTCGCGGACGTAGGCGCCGTCGGCGCCGGGCAGGCCGCCGCAGAGGTAACCGGCGGACGCGGCGAGCCGCAGCTGCTTGCGCACGACGGTGAGCTGCGTGGGCACGTCCGGCACGCCGAACCCGGTCAGCAGCGTGCTCATCCTGTCGAGCAACGGCTTCAGCACCTCCTGCTGGATCCCGAAGCCGAAGACGGTCTCGCGGTAGCTGCGGATCTGGTCGACCACCTTCGCCCGCCGTCCCGGGTCGTCGCGCACGAGCTTGGCGAGCAGCCCGGCGGTGTCGAGCCGGAAGTGCCGGGCGGGCTGGAGGGTCTGGTCGAGGCCCCACGGGATCAGCTTGAACCGGATGTCGCCGACACCCGGCTGGGCGACGGCGTCCACGTCGTTGTAGACGTAGGTGTTGTTGGTGTTGCGGGTGTAGCCGTCCCAGTGCTTGAGGAAGAACTCCATCGCGTAGATCTTCACGAACTGGTCGAGGTCGAACACCTCGGCGGCCCCGGCCGTCCCGTGCGCGGCGATGTGGTCGATGGCGAACCGCAGATCGGCCTTGTCGTCGAACTTCGACAGCGATTCGACCCCGATGAAGGGGAACCGGTCGCCGACGAAGTCGTCCTGGTGCTCCAGCTCGTAGAGGTTGCCGTTCAGGTTGCCGAAGTTGCGCTCGATGTAGCGCGGCATGATCGGCTCGACGTTCACGAACACACCGGGGCTGTCGACACCGGCCTCGCCTTGCCCGATCGGCACGCCGTTCACGCGCACCTGGGCGTAATTGCCGCGCGAATAGGGCAGACCGGCGAGCTCGAAGAGTTTGTAGCCGAGCAGCTGCCGGACGTAGGAGGGGTCCTGGACGGAGTTGTTGAGGGTCAGGTACCGCGAGCCGATCAGCTGCCGGACCGGATCCTTGTTCGCGTCGGAGAACTTCCCGAAGTCGAGGTGCAGACAGGGTTTCCCGCTGCTGATCGACCCGCAGAAGGACTTCTTCTTGACCCCGACGTCGGCGAAGGACGTCCGCGCCGGGAACCGCGTGCCGGACAGCTCGACCGACGTCGCCTTCCGCCAGGTGTAACGGCTGCCGCCGGTCCAGTCGAAGTTGCACACCCCGCCGGCGGGCTGTTCGGTGCGCACCGCGTCCCAGTCCGCCGTCGGCATCGTGATATCGATCGTCAGCACGTTGTCGATCGCGTAGAGCGAATCGAGCGCACGCTGCTCCTGGCTACCCATCCGGCCAGTGTACGACCGGATTCCGGCGGCAAGAATGCGAAAACAATTCCGTGATCGGACCGATTCGAGTTGAGGTGTCACCCATTGTCGCAATGACCGGTGAGAAAGCGCCGGAATGAACGCTGCTCAGCCGGGCAGGACCGTGCCCGGCAGCGATTCCACCGCGGCCCGCGGTGATTCCGTGACCGCCGGCGCCGCCGCGGTGCCGGGGCCGCCGGCCGCGGCCGTGGTCAACGTGAGCACCTGGGCCGCGATCGCCTGGCGGCGGGCCTCGAAGTCCGCGTCCGTCAACGCTTCCGGGGCCGTCGGCTGGCCCAGCACCGGCGTGTGCAGGTGCCCGCCGGCCACTGATGTCCGGCCGAGGCCGAGGCGGACGCGGTTGCTGCGGAACATGGATTCGTTCGACAGGTAGTTGCCGCCCCCGCCGGAAGCGGCGAGCTCGCCCGCGGCCGGGGCGTCCGAGCGGCACACCGGGGTTCCGGCGCCGGGCTGCGACGCGTCCGGCCAGACGCAGAACGCCTGGTTGAAGTTCACCGGGTAGGCGCCGGCCGGTGCGGCCAGCATCCGGTCGTACGGCAGCGTCGTCTCGATGAACTGGACGTCCGGCTGCGGCCAGCCCGCGGCCGGCGGCACGCCCCCGGTGACGGACACGTTGTTGTTGTCGGGGAAGCCGCCGCGCCAGGCGCCGGCCCAGCGTTCGATGTCGAACCGGCCCGGACGGCCCTGGCTGATCGTCATGAGCACGTCCGGCTGCCGCGCGCGGTCGCGCAACGCCGTGCCGTAGGCCGCTTCGACGATGCCCGCGTCGAAGTAGCCCCACACGACCGGGAAGCTCACCGCCTGCACCACCGCCGGGCCCGACGGCGTGTCGAGGGTCCGCCCGTCCAGCTGCAGGGCCGCCGCGCCGGCCGGGTTCGAGATGCGGACGCCGGCGCCGTCGAGCTGGAACGGGTCGAAGCCGCTCACCATGACCCGGCGCGTCTTCCCGAGCGGGAACCGGACGTCGTCGAGGCCGCGTGAGCCGTGATCGAACGCCGTGAGCAGCGCCTCCCGGTCCGGCACGGCGAACGAGGGTGTCCACTGCCGGATCGCGCTGCTCAGCTGCAGCCGCGCCCAGTACAGGGGCCGGTCGTCGAACCGGTCGAGGGTGCCCAGGTCGGGACGGCGACCCTGGGCGCGGTCGACCGCGGTCCGCCACAGCCGGTCACCGGCCTGCGTGATCACCCGCTCGGCCCGGCGCGGCGTGCGTGCCGCGCAGAGGTCGTGCTTCACCTCGGCGACGAGCGGGTCGAACCCGGCCAGCCGGACCAGCTCGGGGCCGACGGCCGGCCCACCGGCCGGCATCGTCGCGGTCAGCCGCTGTTCCTCCACGGTCAGCGGGACGGCCGCGTCGAAGCAGCCCGGCGTGGCCGCGGCGACACCGGGGAGCACGAACATCGGGACGGCGGAGAGCAAGGGGAGCAGAGCGGACAGGCGCACGGGTTTCCCTCCACGTCGCTGGGCGATCTCCGCCACCCAGTGTTCCGGGCGGGAAGCGTTCCCAGAACCGTGCAAAAGTCGGATGACGGCTTGAAGCAGACTTGACCAAGGGGCAGACTCGCCCGCATGCCCGCGCATTGGAGCCGCACCACGCTCGTCCTGGCCGCCGCCGCCGCGCTCACCGCCGGCGTCGCCGCGCCCGCCACCGCCGCCGCGCCCACGCCGAAGTCGCCGGTCGCCGTCGGCTTCGGGGGTGCCGTGGCCAGCATCGACGCCGACGCCACCGCGATCGGCACGCAGGTCCTGCGCGAAGGCGGGAACGCCGTCGACGCGGCCGTCGCGGTCGCCGCCGCGCTCGGCGTCACCGACCCGTTCTCCGCCGGGGTCGGCGGCGGCGGGTTCTTCGTCTACTACGACGCCAAGACCCACCGCGTGCACACCCTGGACGGCCGCGAAACCGCGCCGAAGACCGCCGACGAGAAGCTCTTCCTCGAGAACGGCACACCGCTCCCGTTCGCCGACGCCGTCACCAGCGGCCTGAGCGTCGGCGTGCCCGGCACGCCCGCGACCTGGGCCGAGGCGCTGCGCAAGTGGGGGACGCGCTCGCTGGCCAAGACGCTGAAGCCCGCGGAGAAGCTCGCGCGCGACGGCTTCGTCGTCGACCAGACGTTCCAGACGCAGATCGCGAACAACGCGGCGCGGTTCTCGGCGTTCCCCTCGACGCGGTCGCTGTACCTGCCGGGCGGCGCGCCCCCGGCGCCGGGGACCGTGTTCAAGAACCCCGACCTGGCCGCCACGTACGCGCAGCTCGAGCGGTCCGGCGTCGACGCGCTGTACCGCGGGCCGATCGGCGCGGACATCGCCAAGACGGTGCAGAAGCCGCCGGTCGACCCGGCCTCGACGCTGAACGTCCGGCCCGGGAAGCTGACCACCGGCGACCTCGCGGCGTACGACGTGATCGAGCGCGACCCGACGCACGCGCGTTACGAGGGGCTCGACGTCTACGGCATGCCGGCGCCGTCTTCGGGCGGGCTGACGGTCGGCGAGGCGCTGAACATCCTCGAGAACTTCGACCTGAAGCACGCGAGCAAGGCCGACTACCTGCAGTACTTCCTCGAGTCGACCCGCTTCGCCTTCGCCGACCGCAACCGCTGGATCGGCGACCCGGCGTTCGTCGACGTCCCGGCGCGCGAGCTGCTGAACCAGCGCTTCGCCGACTCCCGCGCGTGCCTGATCTCGAAGGACAAGGCGGCGACCAGCCCGGTGGCCCCGGCCGACCCGCGGCACCCGACGGCGTGCGCCGCGGGCTCCGTGGCGGCGCCGACGCCGTACGAGGGGGAGAACACGACGCACCTGACGGTCGCGGACAAGTGGGGCAACGTCGTCGCGTACACGCTGACGATCGAGCAGGAAGGTGGCAGCGGCATCGTCGTGCCGGGCCGCGGGTTCCTGCTGAACAACGAGCTGACGGACTTCTCGTTCACGCCGGTGACGCCAGGCGTGCCGGACCCGAACCTCCCGGGCCCGGGCAAGCGCCCCCGCTCGTCGATGGCCCCGACGATCGTCCTCGACCACGGCCGCCCGTTCTTCGCGACGGGTTCGCCGGGCGGCGCGTCGATCATCACGACGGTGCTCCAGGTGATCCTCGGCCGCCTGGACCGCGGCCTGTCCCTCGAGGGCGCGATCGCGGCCCCGCGGGCATCCCAGCGCAACTCGGCGGCGGCCCAGGTGGAGCAGGCCTTCCTGGACCAGCCGGAGACGGCGGACCTGAAGGCTCGCGGCCAGGGCTTCTCGACGGCCCCGGCGGAGATCGGAGCGGCCACGGGAGTGGAGCGCCTGCGCGACGGCCGCTGGCTGGCGGCGGCCGAACCGGTGCGGCGGGGGAGCGGTGCGGCTCAGGTGGTGTGGCCGGCGAACTGGTAGGCGGACGGCTCGCCTGCCTCGCCTCGTGCGAGGCGGGCGGAGCCGGGTCGTTCCGGTGGCGATCGCGGTCGTGCCTTCGGAGGCGTGACCGAGATGATCCGGACCGCCACCGACCTGGCCATCGCGGCCTTGCGCCTGTGCCCCAGTAACCCGACAGACTCCTCCCTCCTGGCATGGCTCCGGCAAAGCCGGAGCACTCTTTTTTCGGTGCTTCACCGGCTCCAGCAGCACGCTGAGGGCCGGACCTGCACCCCACCCAGACCCCTCCCACCGCCCCGATCCGAAGCCAGAACCCGGCACTACCGGCCGTAGTGACAATTGCGGCTTCGGGGTGGTGGGTACCTCCCTTGCCCGGCCGAGACGACCCGGCACTGCCCAGGCCGGCGGCACTTCCGGTCGAAGGCGCTTCCACGAGAGCACCGCAACGACCGACTTCGCCACCCCGCCCCCGAGGGCCTCCGTCGGCGCCGACCGCCGAGCTCCATGGTCGCCGAGCAGCGCCCCACGCCCCGGGGGCGCCCCCCGGGTCCAGCGTATCGAGCGCGGCCGACGAAAAATCGGGAAAGCCGTCGTGGCCACCCTGGTTGTCCACATCGCGGCCGGCCTGTGGGCAACCCGGCTTGACCCGTCGATCGGCGCATCGGGGCACTGGCGCGCCCGACCGGCGGGGGCCTTCTAGACTCGGCCACGATGTTCCAGCCACCTGTAACCCCGCTTCCGCCGGGGGTGGGCCGATGAAGCTCGTCTTCGCCGGCACTCCCGACCCGGCGGTCCCCGCCCTGCGTGCCCTGCTCGATTCCGGGCGGCACGAGGTCGTTGCCGTCGTCACGCGGCCCGATGCGCAGGCCGGGCGTGGCCGCCGCGTCGTGCGGTCGCCCGTCGGCGCGCTCGCCGATGCACACGGCATCGAGGTCCTCACCCCCGCGCGCGCCGGTGACCCCGCCTTCCTCGCGCGGCTGACCGAGCTCGCGCCGGACGCCTGCCCGGTCGTCGCCTACGGGGCGCTGCTGCCGCAGGCCGCCCTCGACATCCCGCGGCTGGGCTGGGTGAACCTGCACTTCTCGCTGCTGCCCGCGTGGCGCGGGGCCGCGCCCGTCCAGGCCGCGATCCGCGCCGGCGACGAGATCACCGGCGCCTCGACCTTCCGGATCGTCAAGGAGCTCGACGCCGGCCCGGTCTACGGCGTCGTCACCGAGGCGATCGGGGCCACCGACACCGCCGGCGTGCTGCTCGGGCGGCTCGCGGAGTCCGGGGCCAAGCTGCTGCTGTCCACCATGGACGGTCTGGCCGACGGCACCCTCGTCGCGCGCGAGCAGCCCGCCGAGGGGGTCAGCTACGCGCCGAAGGTGACCGTCGACGACGCGCGGGTGTCCTTCGCCGACCCGGCGTCGGCGGTCGACCGGCAGATCCGGTCGGTCAGCCCGGACCCGGGCGCGTGGGCGGAGTTCCGCGGGGAACGCTTCAAGCTCGGCCCGGTCACGGTGCTCGACGAACCCGGCCCGCCGCCGGGCGAGATCGTGGTCGAACGCAAACGGGTGCTGGTCGGGACGGCGACGAAGCCGCTGCGGCTCGGCGAAGTCCAGGCACCCGGCAAGAAACGGATGGCGGCCACCGACTGGGCGCGCGGTACGAGGATCGACCAGGGAGAGCGCCTCCGGTGAACGACCACAGGGAACGACGTCCGTCACGGCCGCAGCGGGGCCGTCCGGCACCGCGCAAGGAAGGCCCGCGCCGCCCGCCGGAGGTCGATCCGGCCCGGCAGGCCGCGTTCGACGTCCTCGCGGCCGTCCGCACGAAGGACGCCTACGCCAACCTCGTGCTGCCGGACCTGCTGCGCGAGCGGCGGATCACCGGCCGGGACGCCGCGCTGGCCACCGAGCTCGCGTACGGTGCGTCGCGGGCGCAGGGCCTGCTCGACGCCGTCATCGAGGCCTGCGCCGAGCGCCCGCTCAAGCAGACCGACCCGGCGGTGCTCGACGCGCTGCGCCTCGGCGTCTACCAGCTGCTGCGCACGCGCATCCCCGAGCACGCCGCTGTGACGTCCACTGTGGACCTCGTGCGCGCCGAGGCCGGTTCGTGGGCCACGGGCTTCGCGAACGCGATCCTGCGCAAGGTGTCCGAAAAGGACGAAGCAGCGTGGCTCGACGAGCTGGCGCCGGACGAGGCGGCCGACCCGATCGGCGCCTACGCGCTGCGCACCGCGCACCCGCGCTGGATCGCCCGGTCGTTCGCCGAAGCGCTGGGTGACAAGGGAGCCGGCCTCAAAGCCGCGCTGGAAGCCGACGACGCGCGGCCCGAGGTGCACCTGGTCGCCCGTCCCGGCGAAATCAGCGCGGACGAGCTCGCCGCGATCACCGGCGGCGACCCGGCGCCGTACTCGCCGTACGGCGTACGCCTGCCCGCCGGCGCCGGCGACCCGGCCGACGCCGAACCGGTGCGCGAGCGGCTGGCCGCGGTGCAGGACGAGGGCAGCCAGCTCTGCGCGATCGCCGCGACGAAGGTGCCGCTCGAAGGCACCGACGAGCGCTGGCTCGACCTCTGCGCCGGACCCGGCGGCAAGGCGGCGCTCCTCGGCGCGCTGGCCGCGCTGAGCGGGGCGTCCGTCGACGCCGTCGAGAAGGCGCCGCACCGCGCGAAGCTCGTCGAGAAGGCCACGAGCGGGTTGCCGGTGAAGGTGCACGTCGCCGACGGACGCGAGAGCGGCCTGAAGCCGGGTTACGACCGGATCCTCGTCGACGCGCCGTGCAGCGGGCTCGGCGCGCTGCGGCGGCGGCCGGAGGCCCGGTGGCGCCGTCAGCCGTCCGACGTCGCGGACCTGACGAAGCTGCAGGGCGAGCTGATCGCCGCAGCCTACGAGCTGCTGCGGCCGGGCGGCGTGCTCACCTACGTCGTGTGCTCGCCGCACCTGGCCGAGACCGAGGGCGTGTTCGCGGAATCGGCGCGGCGGCTGAAGGCCGAGGTGCTGGACGCGCGCGGGTTCTTCCCCGGCGTCCCGGAGCTCGGCGACGGGCCGTACGTCCAGCTGTGGCCGCACCGCCACGGCACGGACGCGATGTTCTGCGCCGTGCTGCGCAAACCGTGAGGGACCTCGGACTGGTCGCCGGCTCGTGCGGCGGGCTGGACGTCCGGTTCGCCGCCGAGCTGGCCCGCCCGGCGGCCGAACGCGGCTGGCGCCCGGCGATCACGCTGACGCCGACGGCGATGCGCTGGCTGGAATCGACCGGCGGCCTCGACGAGGTCGCCGCGTGCACGGACCTGCCGGTCCGCAGCGTGTCCCGGCTGCCCGGCGAGCCGCGGCCGCACCCCGACCCGGACGTGTTCCTGTTCGCGCCGGCGTCGGCGAACTCGGTCGCCAAGCTCGCGCTGGGCATCGCGGACAACCAGGCCCTGACGGTGCTGGGGGACGTGCTCGGCGCGCCGGGGATCACGATCGTGGTGGCCTACCAGATCCAGGACACCCGGGCGCACCACCCGGCGTGGCAGCGCCACCTCGACACCCTCGCGGGCGCCGGGGTGACGCTGCACCGCCTGGACATCCGGCGGCCGTGGACCGAGGCGCTGGACCTGCTGCCCTGAGGCGCGACCGGCACGGTTGCGCCGGCTGGATCCGCCCGGAAGCGTGCGGGGCTCGCGCCGAATCGGCACCATGCCCGCGGGGGCGCCCCCCGTCTTCCACGCTACCGGCCACCACCGACAGTTTCGGGCCGCCGGCCTAGGAACAGACCGCCGCATCCACAGCTGCGATCAGGTGCGCGCCCGTGTCGGCCGGGGTCGGGTTTTCGTTCAGCACCACCGTCGCCCGCCGGTCCTTCGGGCCCACTCCGGCGAAGTTCGTGAAACCGATGATGCCCCCTTCGTGCCCCCACACCACGCCGCACGACAGCGGGACGCTGCCCAGGCCCAAGCCGTAGCCCGCGCCCGGGATGCCGAGGTCCGCCGGGACCGTGCGGCGCATCTCCGCCAGCTCGGCCGGGCGCAGCAGCCGGCCGCCCAGCAACGCTCCGTAGAACCGGTCCAGGTCCGCCGGGGTCGAGACCAGGCCACCCGCCGCCCAGGCGATCGTGGCGTCGAAGTCGCTGAAGTCCACCAGCTTCCCGTTGACCGGCAGGTAGCCCACCGCGTGCGGGGACGGCAGCTTCTCGTCGCCGCGGCGGGGGAGGTACGTGTCGCGCAGGCCCACCGGGCGGGTGATGCGGCGGGTGATTTCGGTGTCCAGCGAGTGGCCGGTCACCCGCTCCACGAGCATCCCCGCCACGATGTAGTTCGTGTTCGAGTACGACCACCTGGTCCCCGGCGGGAACAGCGCCGGGTGCTTCAGCGCCATCGCCACCAGCTCGGCCGGCTCGGCTCCCCGGTGCCGCAGGGCTTCCGGGTCCGACCGGTCGAGGTCGTCGGTGTAGTTGTACAGCCCGCTCGTGTGCTGCAGCAGCTGCCGGACGGTGATCCGCTCGTCCGGCAGCAGCCCCGGCAGGTAGCGCGAAACCGGAGCGTCCAGCCGGACCCGGCCCTCGGCGACCAGCTGCAGCACCACCGTCGCCACGAACGTCTTGGTGACGCTGCCCGCACGGAACGATCCGTTGCGCGGGAACGGCTTCCCGGTGGCGACGTCGCCCACGCCGCTGCGGGTGACCTGCGTGCGCCGGCCGTCCTGGACCACCGCCGCCGCCCCCGGTACGCCGTCCTGGGCGGTCAGCACGTCCAGTTTCGCCTGGACCGGGCTCACGGCCGCGAGCGCCGGTGCGGCGGTGGTGGCGGCGAGCAGCGCGACGAGCGTGCCCGCGGTGACGGCCCGCAATGACTTCCGCATGAGAAAACCCCCTGGTGTCTCGGTTTTCCCCACGCTAGGGGGACCGGACACCAGGGGGTATGGGGTGCACCACCGGGACGACCCGGGGGTGCACCCCACCGCTCAGCGCAGCTTCAGCGCCCGCTTCAGGGTGCCGAACAGGTCGGTCTGGTTGGTCAGGCCGACGATGTTCGCCGCCTGCGGGCCCATGCCCGCGATGCGGACCTGGGTGCCGGTGTGCGACTGCGAGCCGCCCGCCTCCGCCGTGCCGTAGGCCAGGGTCATGTTCGCGCCCTCGTTGGTGACGAGCGTCGCGGTCAGGCCCGGGGTGGCGGTGGGCTCGACGATCTGGCTGCTGTGGCCGTGGTCGGCGGTCACCAGCACCAGGGTGTCGGGGTGGCTGCGGGCGAACGCCTCGCCGGCCGCGATGGCCGCGTCGAAGTCGACCGTCTCGCCGATCTGGCCGCACGGGTCGGCCGCGTGGTCCTGCTTGTCGATGCTCGCGCCCTCGACCTGCAGGAAGAAGCCCTTGTCACTGCGGCGGTCGTCGAGCAGCTCGAGGGCCTTGCGGGTCTGGTCGGCCAGCTTCGGCTGGGTCGCGGGCAGCTTGGGGTTCGGGGTGCAGCGGGACGGCGCGGTGCCGCCGTGCACGGCCGCCGGGCCGGTCCAGTTGACCGGCAGGTTGCCGTCGGCGAACAGGCCGAGGACCGGCTTGCCCTTCGGCGCCTTCGCCAGGTCGGCCGCGGTGTTGACCACGGTGTAGCCGGCCGCCTTGGCCTGGTCCAGGACGGTCTTGCCCTCGAACTTCCCGGCCGTCACGGTCTGGTTGAAGTACTTCGCGCCGCCGCCCAGCAGGACGTCGGGACGGGTCTGCACCAGCTGCTCGGCGATCGAGCCGTTGCCGCCGTTCTCCTTGGCGTTCTTCGCGCACTTCGCGGTCGTCTCGACCGGGCCCTTGCAGTCGCGGCTGATCACGTGCGCGCCGAGCACGGCCGGGGTCGCGTCCTGGACCTCGGCGGTGGTGACGTCACCGGTGCGCAGGCCGTTGCGCTTGGCGATCTCGAGGATCGTCGGGACGTCGTTGCCGTACGCGTCGACGGAGATCGCGCCGTTGAAGGTCTTGACGCCGGTGGCCCAGCCGGTGCCGGACGCGGCCGAGTCGGTCACGTACTCGGGCTTGGCCGGGTTGTTCTTCTCGACGGCGTACGTGGTGTAGTCGCCGGTGAGCGGCAGCTCGTCCATGGCGAGCCGGCCGGCGGCGCCGCGCTCGTAGTTGCGGGCGGAGGTGATCTCCGACTGGCCCATGCCGTCGCCGAGGAACAGGATGACGTTGCGGGCGTGGCCGCCCTGGATCGCGGCGCGGACGTCGGCGGTGCGGTCACCGGTGCCGGCGAACGACCGCGCGTCGGCGTTGTCGGAACCGTTGGTGGCCAGTGCGACCGGGGCGGCGGCGACCAGCGCGGCGCCGAGCGCGCCCGCGACCAGCCACCGGCGGCGGCCGGCGAACAGCGAAGCCATGTTTCTCCTCATTGGCGAACTTCGGGGACTTCGGGGGTTACGGCCCGGATTTCGGACACGGGCTATTAGTCCTCCCGCATGTGTGCCGCGGAGGGACTGAAGGTGACCGCCGGGTGGCCGCTGGCCGAACTCATGGCTTCCCCGGGGTGACCGAGAGCACGTCGGTTATTGACCGGCGAGGTGCCCCGGCTTGACGACCCCGGCCTCGTACGCGATGACCACGGCCTGGCTGCGGTTTCCGGCGCCGAGCTTGGTGAAGACGTTGCCCACGTGGGTCTTCACCGTCTCCAGGCTGATCACCAGCGCCGCCGCGATGTCCTGGTTGGACAGTCCGGTGGCGATGAGCCGCAGCACCTCGGCCTCGCGGCGGGTCAGGGTTTTCGCCGCCCGCGCGTGCTTCCCGCCCGCGACCCGGCCGCTCACCAGCCGCCGGATCGCCTCCGGGAACAGCAGCGACTCGCCGGCCGCGACCGTCCGCACGGCGTGCGCGATCTCCTCCTTGCGCGCCCGCTTGAGCAGGAAGCCGCTGGCCCCGGCCAGCAGCGCCTCGTGCACGTAGTCGTCGTTGTCGAACGTGGTGACGACCAGGATCTTCGGCGGTTCCGCCAGCGCCCCGAGCACCCGGCGGGTGGCCTCGATGCCGTCCACGCCGGGCATCCGCACGTCCATCAGCACCACGTCCGGCCGCGTCCGCCGCACCGCGTCGAGGACCTCGCCGCCGTCGGCCGCCTCGCCGACCACCGGCAGGCCCTGCTGCTCCAGCAGCGCCCGCAGCCCGGTGCGGACCAGCGGCTCGTCGTCGGCGAGCAGCACCGACGGCGTCACGCGCCCGCCCGCAGCGGGATGGTCGCGCGCAGCCGCCACTGCTGCCCGTCCGGGCCGGCGTCGAGCTCGCCGCGCAGGGCCTCGACGCGCTCGGCGAGCCCGGCCAGCCCGCGCCGCCCGGTCCGCGGCCCGTCGCCGGGCAGCGCGTTGACCACCGCGATGCCGAGCCGGTCCGGTCCGGCCTCGACCCGGACCTCGACCGCGCCCGGGCCGGCGTGGCGCAACGCGTTGGTCAGGCCCTCCTGGACGATCCGGTAACCCTCCCGCGACACCGTCGCGGGCAGCGCGGCGACCGGGCCGGTGACGGCCAGCCGGACGTCGAGCCCGGCTTCGCGGGCGCGCACGGCGAGGACGTCGACTTCGGTCAGGGTGCGCGTCGGCGCCTTCGCGGCCGGCTCGTCGCGGAGCAGGCCCAGGACGTGGTCGAGGTCCTCGAGGGCGCTTCGAGACGCTTCTTCGATCGTGCCGAGCGCGCGCCGGACCTGGGCGGGGTCCGCCTCGACCAGATCGGCCGCGGCGGCCGCCTGGATCGTCGACGTCGTCAGCGTGTGCCCGATCGAGTCGTGCAGCTCGCGGGCCAGCCGGTTGCGCTGGGCGAGCACGGCCGAGCGGCGTTCGGCCTGCGCCGCGCGTTCGGTGTCCGACGGGCCGAGCAGCGTTTCCGCGCCGGTCCGGAAGCCGCGGGTGGTGCCCGCGGTCAGCACCAGCGCCGCGAAGAGCAGCACGACGCCGAAGGGGACGGTCCACCCGCCGAGCGGGACGTCGTCCCAGAACAGGCTGATGGTGTCCTGGCCGCCGGTCAGCCAGACCGCGGGCACGAGCAGGCCCAGGCTGAGGAAGGCGAGCACGGTGAGCAGGATCCCGCTCAGCGCCGTGTGCAGGGCGAGCCAGAGACCCGAACGCAGCCGCGAACCGGCGTCGGGGCGGCCGTCCGGCGCCGGGATGGCCGTGCCGAGCAGGGTGTTCGAGAGGCCGATGCCGAGCCGCCGGACCGGCCCCAGCAGGCCCAGCAGTCCCATGAACACCGCCATGGCGAGCAGGGCGAGCAGCGCCCGCACGCGGGAATCGGCCTCGACGGACACGGCGACGGCGAAGGCGAACGGGGAAATCGGGACCGTGAGGACGGCGGACGCGACGGCGTACGGAAGGCTGCGGTAGCTGCCGATCCGCGCCAGGGACACCAGGAAACCGGACATGCCGTCGAGGTTAGGGTTCCCCGGTGGCCCGTCACCTCCCTCTCCGGAGCCAGATCCTGGTCACAACCGGTTAGCGAGCGTTAGCGCCGTCCTCCTACACTCGGGACGTGGCAGACCGACCTTTGATCGCACCCAGCATCCTCGCGGCGGACTTCGCCCGGCTCGGCGAGGAGATCGCCGCCGTGGCCGGCGCGGGGGAGACCCGGGCCGACTGGGTCCACGTCGACGTCATGGACGCGCACTTCGTGCCCAACCTGACCCTCGGCCTGCCCGTGGCCAAGGCCCTGATCGACAGCACCGACCTGCCGATCGACTGCCACCTGATGATCGACGACCCGGACCGCTGGGCGGTCGGGTACGCCGAGGCCGGCGCCTACAACGTCACCGTGCACGCCGAAGCCGCGAAGGACCCGGTCGCGCTGGCGAAGAACCTGCGCGCCGCGGGCGCGAAGGCGGGCCTGTCGCTCAAGCCGGGCACCGCGCTCGAACCGTGGCTCGACGCGCTCAAGCACTACGACACGCTGCTGGTCATGTCGGTCGAGCCGGGCTTCGGCGGGCAGTCGTTCATCGCCGACGTCCTGGAGAAGGTCCGCACCGCGCGGCGGCTGGTCGACACCGGGCACCTGAAGCTGATCGTCGAGATCGACGGCGGCATCAACACCGACACCATCGAGCAGGCCGCCGAGGCCGGCGTCGACTGCTTCGTCGCCGGATCCGCCGTCTACGGCGCCGCCGACCCGGGCAAGGCGGTCGCCGCGCTGCGCGAACAGGCGGCCCGCGGCCGGGCCGGCTGACCTCGCAGCGGCACCGGAGAAGCCACCGGGCCGCGGCGGGTGTTGGATGGGAGGACAGGCTTACGGACCGGCCCACGGACCGGTTCACGAGGAGGCAGCGCACGTGTTCACCGGAATCGTCGAGGAAATCGGCGAAGTCACCGCGGTCGAGCAGCTGACGAACGCGGCCCGGCTGCGCGTCCGCGGCCCGCTGGTCACCAGCGACGCCGGGCACGGCGACTCGATCGCGGTCAGCGGGGTCTGCCTGACCGTCGTCGAGGTGGCGGGCGGCGAGTTCACCGTCGACGTCGTCCACGAGACGCTGCAGCGCTCCAGCCTGGCCAAGGTCGCGGTCGGTGACCGGGTCAACCTCGAGCGCGCCACCCCGGCCGGGGGCCGGCTCGGCGGGCACATCATGCAGGGCCACGTCGACGGGACCGGCGTGTTCCTCGGCCGCGACGAGAACGGCGTCACGACGTTCGCGCTGCCGGCCCACCTGTCCCGGTACGTGGTCGAGAAGGGCTCGATCGCGGTCGACGGCGTCTCGCTGACGGTCGCGTCGATCAGCGCCGACCGGTTCGCGGTCGCGCTGATCCCGACCACCCTCGAAGTGACCACGCTCGGCCACCGTGAAGCGGGTGACCTGGTGAACCTCGAGGTCGACGTGGTAGCGAAGTACGTGGAAAAGCTGGCCGAGGCCCATATCCGCGACCAGGTGCACAATCGGGACAGCGGCACGGAGGAGCGGTCATGAGTGAGACGAGTGCGCCCACACCCGAAGCGGGCTGGACCCCGTGCGGCAGCGGCGCGGCGTTCGACGCCGATGCCATCGAGCGGGCGATCGAGGACATCGCGGCGGGCCGCCCGGTCGTCGTGGTCGACGACGAAGACCGGGAAAACGAGGGTGACCTCATCTTCGCCGCCGAGAAGGCGACGCCGGAACTGCTGGCCTTCATGGTCCGCTACACCTCGGGGTACGTCTGCGTGGCGCTGACCGAGTCCGAAGCGGACCGGCTGGACCTGCCCCCGATGTACCACACGAACCAGGACGCGCGCGGCACCGCGTACAGCGTCACGGTCGACGCCGCGGAGGGCATCAGCACCGGTATCTCCGCCGCCGACCGCGCGCACACCATCCGGCTGCTCGCCGACCCGGCGTCCACGGCGAAGGACTTCCGGCGCCCCGGCCACGTCGTGCCGCTGCGGGCCAAGGAAGGCGGCGTGCTGCGCCGCCCCGGGCACACCGAAGCGTCGGTCGACCTGGCCCGGATGGCCGGGCTCGCCCCGGCGGGCGTGCTCTGCGAGATCGTGTCCCAGAAAGACGAAGGCGACATGGCCCGCCGCGACGAGCTCGAGGTGTTCGCCGCCGACCACGACCTCGCGATCATCACCATCGCCGACCTGATCGCCTACCGCCGCCGCACCGAGAAGCAGGTCGAGCGGGTCGCCGAGGCCCGCATCCCGCTGACGGCGGGCACGTTCCGCGCGGTCGGCTACGACTCGCTCCTGGACGGCATCGAACACGTCGCGTTCGTCTACGGCGAAATCGGCGACGGCCAGGACATCCTGGTCCGCGTCCACTCCGAGTGCCTCACCGGCGACGTCTTCGGCTCGCTGCGCTGCGACTGCGGCCCCCAGCTGGAGGCCGCCCTGGAAGCGGTGGCCGCCGAGGGCCGCGGCGTCGTGCTCTACATCCGCGGCCACGAGGGCCGCGGCATCGGCCTGCTGCACAAGCTGCAGGCCTACCAGCTGCAGGACGACGGCGCGGACACCGTCGACGCGAACCTCGCGCTCGGCGTCCCGGCCGACGCCCGCGACTACGGCACCGGCGCGCAGATCCTCTGCGACCTCGGCGTCCGCACCATGCGGCTGCTGTCCAACAACCCGGCCAAGCGGATCGGCCTCGAAGGCTACGGCCTGCGCGTCACCGGGCGCGTACCGCTGCCGATCTCGCCGAACCCGGAAAACCTGCGCTACCTGCGGACCAAGCGCGACCGGATGGGCCACGACCTGGCCCAGCTGGAGCACTACGACCAGGTCGGCGCGGGCCCCGAGCACGCGGATGGAGGAGCACTGTGAGCGGCGAAGGCCGACCTGAGGTCAAGCTGGACCTCTCCGACTGCAAGTCGCTGAAGCTCGGCATCGTCGCCACCCGCTGGAACGCCGACATCACCGACGTCCTGCTCGAGCGGGCGCTGGTCGCGGCGAAGGAAGCGGAGCTGGAGGAGGAGCCGACGGTCGTGCACGTCGCCGGCGCGGTCGAGCTCCCCGTGGTGGCGCAGGCGCTGGCCCGCAACCACGACGCGGTGGTCGCGCTCGGCGTGGTCATCCGCGGCGGCACCCCGCACTTCGAGTACGTGTGCGACGCGGTGACGGCGGGCCTGACCCGGGTGGCGCTCGACGAGAGCACCCCGGTCGGCAACGGCGTCCTGACCTGCGACACGCACGAGCAGGCGGTCGATCGCTCGGGCCGCCCCGGCTCGAAGGAAGACAAGGGCTACGAAGCGACGGTGGCCGCCCTGGACTCCGCGCACGTGCTGCGGAGCCTGCGCCAGCCGTGGACCGAGCGGGGTTTCCAGTGAGCGTGGCGACTTCGCTGGTGATCCGCCCGCGGCGCGCGATGATCATGTGCAGCGTGCTGGCGGTGGCGCTGCTGGCGGTGTTCGTCGTGGTGGCGGTCCTGCTGCGCAACGGCGACACCGGGGTCCGCTTCCAGCGTTCCGACCAGGCGGCGATGGTGGGCATCGGCATCCTGCTGGCGTGCGGCGTGATGCTGTTCGCCATCGCGCGGGTGCGGGCCGACGCCGAGGGCATCGAGGTCCGGAACGTGCTGATCACCCGCCGCTTCGCGTGGAGCGAAGTGCTTTCGGTGAGCTTTCCCGACGGGGCTTCGTGGGCGCGGCTGGAGCTGCCGGACGACGAGTACCACGCGGTGATGGCGGTGCAGGCCGTGGACCGGGACCGCGCGGTGGAAGCGGTGCGCGCACTGCGGAAGCTGCACCGCGCCGCCACCGGGGGCTGAGGGCTACAGGTCCAGGTCGACCACGATCGGGGCGTGGTCGGACGGCCCCTTCCCCTTCCGCGCGTTGCGGTCCACATAGGAATCCGTGACCGCGGCGGTGAAAGCCTCGTTCCCGTACACCAGGTCGATCCGCATGCCCTTGTTGTTGGGGAAGTTCCCGGCCCGGTAGTCCCAGTACGTGAACGGGTGGTCGTACTTCAGCGGCCGGGGGAAGACGTCCGACAGGCCCAGGTCCCGCAGCCGGGCCAGTGCTTCGCGCTCCGGCTTCGTCACGTGCGTCGACTCCGCGAACACCGCGATGTCCCAGACGTCCGCGTCGGTCGGGGCCACGTTGAAGTCGCCCAGCACCGCGAACGGGCCGCCGGAAACCTCCGACGCCACCAGCGACCGCAGCGTCTCCAGCCACTCCAGCTTGTACGCGTAGTGCGGGTTGTCCGGCTCGCGCCCGTTGGGCACGTACACCGACCACATCCGCACGCCGCCGCAGGTGGCACCGACGGCCCGCGCCTCCGCCGCGCCTTCGAACAAAGGCTCGCCCGGCAGCCCGCGCACCACGTCCGCCAAGCCGACCCGCGACACGATGCCGACGCCGTTCCAGCGCCCGAGCCCGTACGCCGCCACCTCGTACCCGAGCGCCTCGACCTCGGCCAGCGGGAACTTCTCCGTCGTGGTCTTCAGCTCCTGCAGGCACAGCACGTCCGGCGCCGTCTCCTCGAGGAAACCGAGCACCCGCGGCAGGCGGGGGACGATGGAGTTCACGTTCCAGGTGGCGATCCGCATGCCCGCGAGCATCCCACAGACCACCGACAAAACCGGGGCGGCGCCGGAGCGCCGCCCCGGGAACTCACACGCCCGCGGTCGTCCGGATCCAGGACCGGCTCGCCGCCACGCTCGCGTAGTTGTTCGTGCCGCGCGTGTTCGACCCGCTCTGGTTCTGGACCGTCGACGCGACGCCGACCTGCACGCCGTTCGCGACCTCGGGGCCGCCCGAGTCGCCCTTCCACGCCGAGCCGTTGACGCCGACGCTCTGGATCGCGCGGCCGCCGTAGGCGTCCGTGGACCGGCCGGTCACCTGGACGTTCGCCGTCTTCAGCGACGTCGCCGGCGGGCCGGTCGGGGTGGTGCGGCCCCAGCCGTAGATCTGGTTGGTGCTGCCGGTCGCCGGGTCCGAGCTGCCCAGCGAGATCGGCGAGGCGCTGGTCGCCGAGGCCAGGTGCAGCAGCGCGATGTCGCCGTTCGGGGACTCGTACTCGTTGTCGACGGCGATCTTCGTGCCCGACAGCAGCGTGTTGCTGCCAACCCGGACGTACATGCCCGAGCCGTCCTGGTCGAGGCAGTGCACCGCGGTCAGCACCCAGCGCGCGGCGATCACCGTGCCGGAGCAGTTGAAGCCCTGGTAGTCGCGGCCGGGGGTGTTCACGTACACCTGCGCGCCCCAGGAGACCGTCGGCGCGGTGGTGCCGCCGACGATGTTCGGCTGGACGCCCGCGGAGGCGACCGCGCCACCGGCGAGGGTCAGCGCGACGGCCGCGGCGGAAGCGGCGCCGAGGAGACGGAGAGAGCTCACGGTGGGGATCCTTTCGACAGGGGGACCGGATCGAGCGGTCGGAAAGTAACCACCGCGTCACCCAGGGGGACACCCACCAAAGTCGCAACGCCGACGTTCACCCTACTTCCGGCGGGGCAGAGCGGGGGTGTGCGAGAACTGTCGGTGGTGCCAAATAGGCTGGGGGAGTGGCTGACCCGACCACCTACCGTCCCTCGCCGGGGAGCATCCCGGATGCCCCTGGCGTGTACAAGTTCCGCGACGCGACCAAGCGGGTCATCTACGTCGGCAAGGCCAAAAGCCTCCGCAGCAGGCTGAACTCCTACTTCGCCGACCTCTCCGGCCTGCACCCGCGCACGCGCCAGATGGTGACGACCGCGGCGAGCGTGGAGTGGACCGTCGTCACCACCGAGGTCGAGGCGCTCCAGCTCGAGTACAACTGGATCAAGGAGTTCGACCCCCGGTTCAACGTCCGCTACCGCGACGACAAGAGCTACCCGGTGCTCGCGGTGACGCTGAACGAACAGTTCCCCCGCCTGCACGTCTACCGCGGCGCGCGAAAGAAGGGCGTACGGTACTTCGGGCCGTACGCGCACGCGTGGGCCATCCGCGAGACCCTCGACCTGCTGCTGCGCGTCTTCCCGGCCCGCACCTGCTCGGCCGGGGTGTTCCGGCGGCACGGCCAGATCGGCCGCCCCTGCCTGCTCGGCTACATCGACAAGTGCTCGGCGCCGTGCGTGGGCCGCGTCTCCGCCGACGAGCACCGCGACATCGTCGAGGACTTCTGCGACTTCCTCGCCGGCAAGACCGACGTCATGATCAAGCGCCTCGAAGCCGAGATGGCGGCCGCCTCGGAAGAACTCGAGTTCGAGCGCGCCGCCCGGCTGCGCGACGACCTCGGCGCGCTGCGCCGCGCCATGGAGAAGCAGGCCGTGGTGCTCGGCGACGGCACGGACGCCGACGTCGTGGCGTTCGCGCACGACGAGCTCGAAGCCGCGGTCCAGGTCTTCCACGTGCGCGGCGGCCGGGTCCGCGGCCAGCGCGGCTGGGTGATCGACAAGGCCGAGGAGATGGACGTCCCGGCGCTGGTCGACCACTTCCTCACCCAGTTCTACGGCGACGAAGCCGAGCTCGACGCCCGCGACGACGTCGACTCCGGCCCGGTCGTGCCGCGCGAGGTCCTGGTGCCGGAGCTGCCCGCGGACGCCGACGCGGTCGCGGAGTGGCTCACCGGGCTGCGCGGGTCGCGGGTCCAGCTGCGGGTGCCGCAGCGCGGCGACAAGAAGGCGCTGGCCGAGACCGTGCAGCGCAACGCGGGCGAGGCGTTCACCCAGCACAAGCTGCGTCGCGCCGGCGACCTCACGGCGCGCTCGGCGGCGCTCACCGAGCTGCAGGAGTTCCTCGCCCTCGACACCGCGCCGCTGCGCATCGAATGCATCGACATCAGCCACATCCAGGGCAGCGACGTCGTGGCGTCGCTCGTCGTCTTCGAGGACGGGCTGGCGCGCAAGTCCGAGTACCGGCGCTTCGCGCTGCGGGAGGCGGCCACGGAGGGTGACGTCGCCTCGATCGCCGAGGTCGTCCGGCGCCGGTTCCACCGCTACCTCAAGGAAACCGCGGAAGAGTCGAGCACCCCCGGTCTCGACCCGGAGACCGGGCGGCCGAAGAAGTTCGCCTACCCGCCGAACCTGCTGGTCGTCGACGGTGCCGGCCCGCAGGCCACGGCGGCCGCGGACGTGCTGGCCGAGCTCGGCATCACCGACATCGCCGTGATCGGGCTGGCCAAGCGGCTGGAAGAGGTCTGGCTGCCCGCCGACCCCGATCCGGTGATCCTGCCCCGCACGTCGGAGGGGCTGTACCTGCTGCAGCGGCTGCGTGACGAGGCCCACCGCTTCGCCATCGCATACCACCGCGAGAAGCGGTCCAAGCGGCTGCAGACGTCCGAATTGGACAGTGTGCCCGGGCTGGGGCAGGCTCGCCGCACCGCGCTGATCAAGCACTTCGGCTCGGTGAAGAAGCTCAAGCAGGCCAGGATCGAAGAGATCGAGGCGGTGCCCGGCTTCGGCAGGCGCACCGCGGAGGCCGTGGTCGCCGCGCTGGCCGGGGAGTCCGGCGCGGGCAACGGCACAGAGCAGGGGAGTAGGGAAACACAGTGAGTGCGCAAGAGGAGATCCGCGGCTCCGGCATGGAGGTCGCGGTCGTGTCCGGGTTGTCGGGGGCGGGCCGCAGCACGGCGGCCAAGTGCCTGGAGGACCTGGGCTGGTTCGTCGTCGACAACCTGCCCCCGGAGCTGATCGCCACCATGGTCGAGCTGGGTGCGCAGGCGCGCGGCGCGATCACGAAGGTGGCGGTGGTGATGGACGTGCGCTCGCGCGCGTTCACCGACGACCTCGCCTCGGTCATCAAGGACCTGGACGCGCGGGGCTACAAGCCGCGCGTGTTGTTCCTGGAGGCGACCGACGCCGTCCTGGTGCGGCGCTTCGAGGCCGTCCGCCGCGGCCACCCGATGCAGGGCGACGGCCGGCTCGCCGACGGCATCACCGCGGAGCGGACGCTGCTGGAGCCGCTGCGCGAAGAGGCCGACCTGGTGCTCGACACGTCGTCGCTGTCGGTGCACGACCTGCGCGCCAAGATCGAGGACGCGTTCGGCTCCGAGTCGAGCACCCAGACCCGGGTCACCGTGCTGTCCTTCGGCTACAAGTACGGCCTGCCGATGGACGCCGACCTGGTGATGGACGTCCGCTTCCTGCCGAACCCGTTCTGGATCCCGGAGCTGCGCGAACACACGGGCCTCGACGGTGAGGTCCGCAACTACGTCCTCTCGCAGGAGGGGGCCGAGGAGTTCCTCGACCGCTACCACCAGCTGCTGCGCCTGATCGGCGCCGGCTACAAGCGCGAGGGCAAGCGGTACCTGACGCTCGCGGTCGGCTGCACCGGCGGCAAGCACCGCAGCGTGGCGCTGTCGGTCGAGCTCGCCGAGCGTCTGTCCAAAGAGGACGGTATGGCCGTGAAGGTGGTGCACCGCGACCTTGGTCGTGAATAACGTGCGCGCGGTCGCCCTCGGGGGCGGCCACGGACTGCACGCCACGTTGTCCGCGGTGCGGCGGGTGACCCCCGACGTCACCGCGGTCGTGACCGTGGCCGACGACGGCGGATCGTCCGGCAGGCTGCGGCGCGAACTCGGCCTGCTGCCGCCGGGCGACCTGCGGCAGGCGTTCGCCGCCTTCGCCGCGGAAGACGGCGGCACGCTGTGGGCCGAGGTGTTCCAGCACCGCTTCGGCGGCGACGGCGCACTGGCCGGGCACGCGGTGGGGAACCTGTTGCTGGCCGGGCTCTTCGAGGTGCTCGGCGACCCGGTCGCCGCGCTCGACGAGGCCTGCCGGCTGATGGGCGTCTCGGGCCGGGTGCTGCCGATGTCGCCGGAACCGCTGGAGATCGAGGGCCAGGTCAGCGGGCTCGACAGCGAGGATCCGGCGGCGCTGCGCACGATCCGCGGTCAGGTCGCGGTGGCGACCACCCCGGGCCAGGTGCAGCGCGTGAGCCTGCGCTCGACCGGCCGGTCGGGGCGGCCGCCGCTGGCGTGCGACGAGGCGGTGGAGGCGGTGCTGAACGCCGACGTCGTCTTCCTCGGACCGGGTTCGTGGTTCACCAGCGTGCTGCCGCACCTGCTCGTGCCCGGCCTGCGCGACGCGCTCGTGCAGACGGCCGCGACGAAGGTGCTCGTGCTCAACCTTGTCCCCCAGCCGGGGGAAACCGCGGGATTCTCGCCGGAGCGGCACCTCGACGTACTCTTCGAGCACGCGCCCGATCTGCGGGTCGACGCGGTGATCGCGGACCGCGATTCCGTGCCCGACCCGGCGAATCTCCGCCGCGCGGCGGAGCGGCTGGGCGCACGGGCGCTCCTTGGGGTGGTGGCCGACCCCGGAGTGCCGGGACGGCATGATCCTGATGCGCTCGCGCGGACGATGCGGGAGGCTCTCGGTCTCGGCAGGGACGGGGAGCACGGGGGAGGAGCGAAAGGCAGGGAGGGGCAGTAATGGCGATGACCGCCGCGGTGAAGGACGAGCTGAGCCGGCTGGAGATCACGAAGATCGGGCCGCGCCGGGCGGAGGTCGCGTCGCTGCTTCGCTTCGCCGGCGGGCTGCACATCGTGGCCGGCCGGGTGGTCGTGGAGGCGGAGCTGGACACGGGCTCGGTCGCGCGACGGCTGCGCAAGGAGATCCACGAGCTGTACGGCCACCATTCGGACGTCCACGTGATCACCGCCAGCGGCGGGCTGCGCAAGGGCACCCGGTACGTCGTGCGCGTGGTGAAGGACGGCGAGGGCCTGGCCCGCCAGACCGGGCTGATCGACCAGCGCGGCCGCCCGGTGCGCGGGCTGCCCGCGGCCGTGGTGTCCGGGGGAGTGGCCGACGCGGAAGCGGCGTGGCGGGGCGCGTTCCTCGCGCACGGGTCGCTGACCGAACCGGGCCGGTCGTCGTCGCTCGAGGTGACGTGCCCCGGTCCGGAAGCGGCGCTGGCGCTGGTGGGCGCG
This sequence comes from Amycolatopsis sp. NPDC004747, assembly GCF_053601335.1. Taxonomy (NCBI): domain Bacteria; kingdom Bacillati; phylum Actinomycetota; class Actinomycetes; order Pseudonocardiales; family Pseudonocardiaceae; genus Amycolatopsis; species Amycolatopsis sp. NPDC004747. Next base: position 96,313 of record NZ_JBSGBQ010000032.1, read on the forward strand.
GCACGCCGGATGGGCATCCAGGCGAAGTCCCGCGAGGTCCGCGGCGCCGACCGCGTGGTGGTCCGCGACGGCGACGCGATCGGCGCGCTGCTGACCCGCCTGGGCGCGCACGCGAGCGTGCTGCAGTGGGAAGAACGGCGGATGCGCCGCGAGGTCCGCGCGACGGCGAACCGGCTGGCCAACTTCGACGACGCGAACCTGCGCCGCTCGGCCCGCGCGGCGGTGGCGGCGGCGGCCCGCGTCGAGCGGGCGCTGGAGATCCTCGGCGACACGGCCCCGGACCACCTCCTGGCGGCGGGCCGGCTGCGGCTGTCCAACCGGCAGGCGTCCCTGGAGGAGCTGGGCCAGCTGTCGGACCCGCAGATGACGAAGGACGCGGTGGCGGGCCGGATCCGGCGGCTGCTGGCGATGGCGGACAAGCGGGCCAAGGACCTGAACATCCCGGACACCGAGTCGGCCGTCACGCCGGAGATGCTGGAAGAAGAGGACGCGTAGCCGGCCTCCGGCCCGCCGTCGCGGGGTGCGCGAGGCCGGGCTGTCCGAGGAGCCGGGGAGCGATTCTCCCAGTGGTTTTGCTCCTGAGCAGCGCGATTTCGCCGCCGGTCGTCGTGTTAACGGGATCGGTGCCGCCGGGCGTATCTCGTAACACCCCGGTAGCACCGGGGAGTGGCCGCCGAAACGCGGGCCCTCGAACCTCGGTCGGGAGGGATACGCCGAACGAGGGAAGGGGAAGGCATGCGCACGAACAACGCGCGGCTGCAGGTGTCACCGGAGGTCGGCACCTGGCTCGCCCGGCGCAGCAGCAAAGCGGGCGACTGGACGGCCGAGGACCTGGTCGCGGCCAAACGCGGCACCACCGTTTCCGTCGTCATCCCGGCCCGGAACGAGGAAGCCACCGTCGGCGCGATCGTCACCGCCATCCGCGAGGAGCTGCAGGAACACCACCGGCTGGTCGACGAGATCCTCGTCGTGGACAGTCATTCGACCGACGCCACCGCCGAGGTGGCCGCCGCGGCCGGAGCGCGCGTGGTCGCGCAGGACGCCGTCTTCCCCGCCCTCGACGGCCTGCAGGGCAAGGGTGAGGCCCTGTGGAAGGGCGTCGCGGCGACGACCGGCGACCTCGTCGTCTTCGTCGACGGCGACCTCTACGACTTCACCACGAGCTACGTCACCGGGCTGCTCGGCCCGCTGCTCACCGACCCGTCCGTGGCCTACGTCAAGGGCTTCTACCACCGCCCCCTCAACGGCGCGGCGGGCAGCGAGCCCGAAGGCGGCGGCCGCGTCACCGAACTGGTCGCGCGGCCGCTGCTCAACATGTTCTGGCCGGAGCTGTCCGGGTTCGTCCAGCCGCTGGCCGGCGAGTACGCGGGGCGGCGCGAGGTGCTGGAAGGCATCCCGTTCGTCGTGAACTACGGTGTCGAGATCGGGCACCTCATCGACCTGGTGGAGCTGCGCGGCCTCGACGGGTTGGCCCAGGTCGACCTCGGCCACCGCGTGCACCGGCACCAGAGCACGCAGGCGCTCGGCCGGATGTCCGGGCAGATCATGCAGACGCTGTTCGACCGCCTGGAGCGCTACGACCGGCTGGTCACGGCCATCCCGCCGGCCACGATGCTGGCGCAGTTCCAGCGCGGCGCGTCGGCGGACGGCGTCGAGCGGGAACTGGTGCTGACCGACCTGACGTCCCGGCAGCGCCCGCCGCTGGCGAGCCTGCCGGTGACGCTGCGCCCGGAGAACGAGCGGACCCTGCAGGACACCGCCTAGTTACTGATCCGACCAAAAGCAGGCCGACCCTCGCGCGGCACGTAACCTTTGCTGCGAAAGTCATTCGGCCGTGACTGTGGTCGGATCAGTAACCATCGGCACAGTACTCGGCGGGCGCGAGCGCGCGGGCCCGGGCAGGCTGCCAGCCAGGCGGCCCGAACACGTAGCCCGCGCGCTCGCGCCACGTCCGCGCCCCGCGGAGGTCTCGCAGGATCGAGCCGTACTCGTGGAAGCCGACTTTCAGCAGGTTGTACGTTTCGATGTTCTTCGTCAGCCCGTACGTCGGCCGCCTGCCCTCCGGGACGAAGCTGCCGAACATGCGGTCCCAGACGATGAGGATCCCGCCGTAGTTGGCGTCCAGGTACTCCTCGTCGCTGCCGTGGTGGACGCGGTGGTGGGACGGGGTGTTGAACACGTACTCGAACCAGCGCGGCAGCTTGCCGACCTTCTCGGTGTGCACGAAGAACTGGTAGACCAGGTCGATCGACAGCCCGGTCAGGATCATCCACGGCGGGATGCCGCACAGCGCGAGCACCGACCAGAACGGCAGCTGGAAGTACGGGGTCCACTTCTGGCGCAGCGCCGTCGAGAAGTTGTAGTGCTCGCTCGAGTGGTGCACCTGGTGCCCGGCCCAGAGCAGCCGCACGCGGTGGCTGGCCCGGTGGTAGGCGTAGAACACGAGTTCCTGGCCGAGCAGCATGAGCACCCACGTCCACCAGTCGCGCGGGTCGAGCCGCACCGGCGCCAGCTCGAACAGCGCCGCGAACACGACCAGCATCACCAGCCGGAACAGCGCGTTGACGCCGACGGCGACGGTGCCCATCAGCATGCTCGTGCGGGTGTCGGCCACGCTGTAGCCGACCACGTTGTCGTCGTGGCCGAGCACGTGCAGCGCGACGATTTCGATCGTCACGAACAGCAGGAACACCGGAATCGCGAACAGCACGGGGTCGCGCAGGTGCGCCAGGAGCTCGGCCACATTGCCTCCTCGGATCTGACCACGCGGTAACTTACCCTGGGGTCACTTTACGCACGGTAGGCTCTCCGGTGTGACGGAGTCAAGGCCGGTCGGGACCAAGGGGATGCCCCGGGAAGAGCGCGAGGCCCAGCTCGTCGTGGCCGGCACTGAGGAGTTCGGCCGGGCGGGTTACGCGGGCGCGTCGATGGTCGAGATCGCCCGCCGGGTCGGGGTCACGAAGCCGTTGCTGTACCAGTACTTCGGCTCGAAGGACGGCCTGTATCTGGCTTGCCTGCACCGCGCGGGCGGCCGCCTCACCGACGGCGTGGCGACGACCATGGCGGCCGGCGGCGAACCCGATCAGATGCCCCTGAAGGTGCTCTCGGCGATCTTCACGACGTTCGACCACGACCGGTACGCCTGGCGCCTCCTGCGCGACGCCACGGTGCCCTCGACGGGCGACATCGCCGCGGCAGCCGCGGACTACCGCCGCCGGCTCGACGCGTTCGCCGTGCTGGGCGCGACGCAGCTGCTGACCTCGCGCGGCCTGGCCGACCCGGCGGACATCGAGGCGGTCGCGCAGGTGTGGACCGGGGTGGTCGACTCGCTGATCAGCTGGTGGATCGACCGGCCGGACGAAGGCGCCGACGCGATGACGGCCCGCTGCGCCCGGATCATGGGCGGCTTGTTCGGCTGGTGACTTACCGGCCTTCGATGAGCTCGGCCAGCGCCGCGCGCACCTCGGCCAGGAACCGCTCCCGGTCGTCGCCGTAGGTGTACTCCGCCGCCGACAACGCCTCGCCCAGGGCTTTGGCGGCATCCTCGTGCACCGCCGCGAAGATCGCCGGGAACGCCATGGCCTGCTGCAACGCGTTGTCGTGCCGGCCGTCCGGCGTGCGTACCAGCGTGTGCGGGACCTCCGGGTCCGACAGGAGCCGGTCCCACGCCGCCGTCCAGTCGTCGAACGGCGCGGGCAGCGGTGTCCCCGCGTCGAGCGCACGCAGGCCCGCGGCGATCCAGCCGACGCTGTCGAGCCCGGCCCGCTCGAACGCGAAGCGGACCACCCGGCGGGCGAGTGCGTGGCAGACCTCCGGCCCCGCGGTGACCGCCGCTCCCACCACCGCGCGGTCGACTTTGGCGAACTCCCGCAGCGGACCCGGCGGCAGGTCGCGGACCGGCGCGGCGGGCAGCGCGCCACCCCACTCGCGGAGCAGCCGTTCGCGCTCCGCCTCCGCCCGCGCCTCCTCCTCGGCCCGTCGGCGCGCTTCCCACCGGGCGGCGAGCTCCTCTTCGGCCGGCGGCGGGGGCAGGTCCCGCGCGAAACCGTGCCAGTAGGCCGCGATCGCACTCGTTTCGCGGACGACGACGTCCGGAGCCGGCGGCGCGGGCCAGAACTGCAGCAGGTAGCTGTCCTGCCGGGGCTCGCCGCCGAGCCGGGTGTCGCGCTCGCGGCCGGCGTCCATCGCCGTGCCGCTGTAGCGGACGCGGTAGTCGCCCGGGGCGAGCTCGAGATCCCACCAGTCCGAGCCGCCCCACGTGACCAGCCTGGTCCGGCCCTCGGCGCGGAAGGAAGCCTCGACGACGTCCTCCCCACCGCTGTCCGGTGGCTCGGCCGCGTGCACCTCGGCGGTGAAGCCGACTTCGCCGGTGTGCAGCCCGGTGATGAGGAAGAGGGTGCCGCGCACGGCGGCACCGCACAGGCCGTTGCGCTGCCCGGCGAAACACGCGTGCAGATCGCCTTCGAACGGCTCGCCGGCCTCGTCGTGGACGTAGATCTGTCCATAGTGGACGTGAACGTCGCCGTGGACCACGGTTCGCATGGCCGTCAGCATGGCAGAGACCACTTCACCTCGCGGGGGCTCGGGCCCGCGGAGTCCCCGACCTGGGCGAAGCCCCGAATGTCGCTGTCGGTTTCGATTTGCCGGTTTTGCCGGTTTTTCCGACACGGAGAGTGCACTTCGCAAATTCGTTGCTCGAATGGCGTAGCGAAACCGCCCCGGTTCGCGATTAATCTGGGAAGCCGTCGCGTCGAGAGGTTGCCCCATGCCCGAACCAGCCGCATCCGTCCCGGCCGATCCCCGGCTCGCTGCGCGATTCACCGAGGATCTGCTCGACGGATGCCGGGTTCTCGCCAAGGATTACGGCTACCGGCCCGCCCAGTTCGAACGCATGGTGCGCGAGCACGGCGGCGTCGAGGCGGCCCGCCTGCTGCTGCGCGGGGCCGGCACCGCCGGCGGGTTCACCGTGCTGTGGGAGAAGAACCAGCTCGGCCGCAGCTCCGAGGCGGTCATGCTCCGCGAGGAGTACGCCGAGCTGTTCACGCCCGACGAACTGCTGCTGGCCCGCCGCCGGCTGGAGGAGCACGGCTTCGACGTCGACGCGCACCTGCGCCGGGTGGCGGAGTCGCAGTGAGGGCGGCAGGGGTGACCGGCGCCGCTCCGGTCACCCCTGCCGCGGCTTCTAGGCGGCCGCGCTGGACTTGCCGCGCAGCACCACGTTGGCCGTCGACGCGCCCTTGATCGCCGTCTCGATCTGGGCCATCGTCGAGGACGAGCTCAGGCCGGGCACGGTCGCGGTGTTCAGGGCGTAGAGGGTGAACGTGTACGGGTGGCTCGAGCCGCCCGGGCAGGGGCCGAAGAACTTCTGCGCGTTCGCCCCGCTGCCCATCGCCTTCTGTTTCGCCCCGCCCTGGTTCGGGACGGTGTACCCGGCCCCGAGGCCTTCCGGCAGCGACCGGGTGGCCGCCGGGACGTCCCAGATCGCCCAGTGCAGCTTGTTGCCGCTGTTGGCGACGTCGGCGAACACGACGGCGTAGCCCTTCGCGCCGTCGGAGGCACCCCACGCCAGCGGCGGCGACGGGTCCTGGCCCGCCGTGCCGTCCCCGGCGCAGGTGTACTTGTCCGGGATGGTGGCGTTGTCGGCGAAGGCGGAGCTGGTCAGCTTGAAGCCGCCGGGCGTGCTGCCGCCCGGGAACTTGAGCCGCACGATCACGTTGTCCAGCACCGACGGCGTGCCGCCGTTCTTGTCGTTGTTCGTCGAGGTCAGCCAGAGCCCGCCGTCCGGGGTCTTGGTGACCGAGCGCAGCCGGCCCCAGCGGCCGGAGAACAGCGTCGACACCGTGCCGACACCGGTGCCGGCGGCGTTGATCTGCGTGGCGAACAGCTGCTCACCGGTGACCCCGGCGACGTAGATCCAGTCGTTGACGATCTCCACCCCGCTCGGCCCGGCCTGCGACGTCGACCAGGTCTTCTTCGGGGCGATGTAGCCGCTGCAGCTGCCCTGGGTGCCTTCGCAGGCGGGCCAGCCGAAGTTGCCGCCCTTCTGGATCAGGTTGAGCTCGTCCTGGCTGCTCTCGCCGAACTCCGCCGCCCACAGCTGGCCGCGGGAGTCCCAGGCCAGGCCCTGCGGGTTGCGGTGGCCGTAGCTCCAGACGTACCGGGCGTTGCCGCCGGTGGCGTAGAACGGGTTGTCGCTCGGCGCCGAGCCGTCCGGGTTGAGCCGCAGGATCTTCCCGTTGAGCGAGCTCTTGTTCTGCGCGTTGTCGCTGTTCTTGGCGTCGCCGACGGTGGCGTACAGCTTGCCGTCCGGGCCGAACTTGATCCGGCCGCCGTTGTGGTAGCGGTTCTTCGCGATCCCGGTCAGTACCGGCGTCGACGTCGACGACAGCGTGCTGCCGTCGTAGGTCATCTTCACGATCCGGTTGTCCCCGGATGCCGTGTGGTACAGGTAGATCGCGTGGTCGCTCGACCAGTTCGGCGAGATCGCCAGGCCGAGCAGGCCGCCTTCGCCGTTGGTGCCGACCGCGCCCGGCACCTTGCCCAGCGTGGTCTTCTGGCCCGACGGCGTCACGAGCAGGATCTCGAACCGGTCCCGCTCGGTCACCAGCGCGTTGCCGTTGGGCAGGAAGTCCACCGACCAGCCGAGGTCGACCTTCGCGATGTCCTTGTCGTACTCCGGGATGCCGCCGGCGCCGCCCGGGGCGCTGGTCTTCGCGGTGACCGCGTTGCTGGCCGCCGAGCTGTTCCCGTTCGGGTCACGGGCCTTCACGGTGAAGGTGTAGGAGGTGTTCGGGGACAGGTCGGTGACCGTCGTGCTCAGCGAAGTCGTGGTCGCGACCTTCGTGGCACCCTGGTAGACGTCGTAGCCGGCGATGGTGCCGCCGTTGTCCGTGGAAGCGTTCCACGCCAGGGAGACGCTGTTCGCGGTGACGCCGGTGGACCGCAGGTTGCCCGGCACGCTCGGCGGGGTGGTGTCGTCGCTCGGCGGCGTGGTGAAGGTGACCACGTTGCTCTGCTGCGACGGGTTGCCCGCGGCGTCGTACGCGCCGACGGAGATGTCGTAGGCCGTGTTCGGGGTCAGGTTGTCGACGGTGGCGCTCGTGGTGTTCCCGTCGACGGTCTTGAGGATGTTGCCGCCGCGGTTGATCTCGTAGCGGACGACGCCGACGTTGTCCGTCGCAGCGGTCCAGGAGAAGGTGGCCGCGGTGGGGAGGATGTTGCTCGCCTTGAGGTTCGACGGCGGCGACGGCGGTTCGCCGTCGGTCGGCGCGGTGAAGGTGTCGGTGAGCTTGTCGGCGTTCGGGCCGCCGTTGGCGGTGGTCGCGGTGGTGCGGACCTTGTTGACCCCGGCGGTGAGCTGCACGGTCGCGGTGACGGTCTTCCAGGTCGTCCACGCGCCGGTGGCGGGGAAGTCGACGGTGCCCTTGTCGCCGCCGTCGACGGTCAGCTTGACCGGGCGGTTGTCGGCGGTTCCGTTGGCGTAGCGGAAGGTCAGGGTGTGCGTGCCCGCCTGGGCGGCGTTCACGGAGTACTCGACGTAGCTGCCGACGACGTTGTCGAAGTTGACGAAGCCGGTGCCGGAGTAGCCGGCGTGGTTCGATTCGACCGCGCCCTGGGAGATGGTGGCGTTCTCGGACTCGTAGTCGGTATCGGCCGCGAAAGCGTTTACCGGGCTGACGGCGGTCAGCCCGAGCGCCGCGACGGCGGTACCGGCCAGTACCGCGCGCCACGGTGGACGGGGTGCCACTGGGAGCCTCCTGCGTTGTCGGGGGACAGGGGGTGACCGGGGGCGGAATGGTCGGCGGACCACCGGCGGCAATAGTTAGTAAAGTTTCCTATCTATGGGACAGATCACACACCCTCGGAGCGGGCGCTGTCAATAGTCCACGGGACGGCTCACCCAGCGTGCCAACGGTTTCCCGCTCAGCGGGGCGTGGTTCGGCTTGAGCCGGCGGTGAGTGGGTGGTCTGTGCTGCGGGGATGCGGACGCTGTGGGGCAAGCTCGGGGCTGCGGGGCTGCGGGGCTGCGGGGCTGCGGGGCTGCGGGGCTGCGGGGCAGCGGGGCTGCGGGGCAGCGGGGCAGCGGGGCAGCGGGGCAGCGGGGCAGCGGGGCAGCGGGGCAGCGGGGCTGGGTGGGGGAGGGGGTGGGTGGG
>NZ_JBSGBQ010000033.1:0-101222 GCF_053601335.1 Amycolatopsis sp. NPDC004747
GCCGGGGGCCGCGCCCCCCCCGGGCGGGCGGGCGGCTCTCGGGCCCCGCGGGGTCGTGTCTTGTGTGCACCGCGGCCACCCACCCCCCAAACCCCCCCACGACGGTGTCAGTGCACGGGGTTCCACCCGTCACTGCCGGCGAGGTACTTCTGCGCGGTGTAGTTGCCGGCCTGCGCGGCGGGCAGCTGCGGCCGGTCGGCGCCGGTGCCCGCACCCGGGCCGGTGTTGCGGTACTCGGTGAACCGGGCGTCCTTCCACGAGAAGCCCGACATGTCGGTCCACGGCGCCGGCTTGATCGCCGCCGGCAACGACGTCTCGCGGAACAGGACCTGGGCGATGGCGTCGACGTCCCCGCTCGGGTGCCACGGGCGCCCGAGGTGGAAACTGGCGTTGGCCGCCGAGCTGAGCACCTTGCTGCCGACGACCAGGAAACCGTACGGGTTCGACCGGCGGGTGCTGGCCGCGGTCAGGAAGCCGTTGTTGCTGCTGGAACCGCGGTCGAGCGCGGTGATCGTCGCCCGGTCGAACACCGCGGTGGCGCGGCCGAAGAGGAAGTCGACGTCGCCGCTGATGGCGCAGTTGCGGTAGTACTGGCGGCCGATCGTGCCGACGGCCGCGGTGTCGGCGTACAGGGTGTCCTGGTGGCCGAGGAAGGTGACGTTGTCGAAGACCATCCGGTCGCCGGTGGTCTTGACCGCGACGGCCTGGGTGTCCTTGATCTCCGGGTGGGCGCCCCGGTCGAAGGAGTTGCGGAAGGTCAGCGCGGTGGCGGTGAAGCCGTTCGCGGCGATCGTCGCCGTCGCGCTGCCGGACGTCCCGTACGTCGAGCCGTCGGGCTTCTTGGTCCCGCTGGCGTTGTCGTAGTCGATGACGACGTCGGCGGCCTTCCCGGTGGTGCCGCGCACGGTGATCCCGGTCTTGCCCGACGGCACCGAGACCACTTCACGGTAGGTCCCGGGCTTGATGGAAACGGTGCCACCGGCGGAAACCGCGTTGATCCCGGCCTGCACCGTCGAGTAGTTCCCGGAACCGTCCTTGGCGACGACGACGTTCGCCTCCGCCACCCCGGCCGGCGGTGCGGCCAGCGAAACGAGCACCGACGCGACGAGCACTGTGCTGAACATGGCGCCCCTACCTGTAGGTGATGTTGGCGGCGGTGTAGAGGCAGTTCGTCGAATCCGGGCCGCTGCCGATCTTCGTCGGCTCGCCGCTGGTCACGCCCTGGTACTTCTGACAGGGCTCGATCTTGCGGCCGGAGTCGCCGACGATGGTGATCCGGGTCAGCTTCGCGGTGTCGCCGTAGTTGGTGTTGATGCCGACCAGCGCCTTGCCGGGCACGGTGGCGGTGACGTTGTCCGCGACGACGTTGCGCTTGTACTGCGTCTTGCAGTTGCCGCAGGAGCGGTACAGCTTGCCGAAGTCGTCGACCTGGAAATTGCGGATGTACATGGTGCCGGGGCCGTTGTGCTGGAACACCTTGTCCGAGGCCTTGCGCGCGCCGCCGCCGTCGATGGTCATCGTCTGCGAGGCGGCGGTGCCCTTGAAGGTCGCGGCGTCCTCGCCGACGTCCTCCCACCAGACGTTGAGCAGCGTGCAGGTGCCGAGGCAGTGCACGCCGTCGGCGGCGGGGCTGCCCAGGACGACGTTCTTCAGGGTGGTGCCGTTGGCGAGCTGGAAGATCGGGCTCTGGCCTTCGCCCTGGCCACCGCTGCCGAGGTCGCCGGTGCCGTAGAACCGCTTGAGCCCGCCGTCGTAGGTGCCGCCGGCGACCTTGATCGTCGCGCCCACCGGCACGCTGGAACTCGGCGTCGGCCACGAGGCCGCCGACGCGGTGGCGCCGGTGCCGACCGCCGCCGAAACGGCGAGCGCGGCGACCGCCACCACCCAGGTGATCCGGGACATCGCTGGGGGAACCATTCGTCACTCCCTGGTCTCGTGCGTTCAATCGGCGCTGACGGAAACGTCCGACCGGGTTGTGAAAGCGCTTTCTAGCCCCGAGTTTCGAGGGCTCGCCATGGCGTGTCAATGTCGTTCGCCGCAGCGGCGGGCATGTCGCCCGGATGGTCGCCGACGGTGGCGCGTTTCAGAAAACACCGTCCGGAACTCGAAACTGTCGGAGTTGTCAGCGACCGGGGCCGGCGCCGGCGAGCACCAGCGCCGGAACAGCCCACGCCGGATCGAGGCGTTCGACGAGGGACGGCGTCCAGCCCACGTCCGCACCGAGATCGGGATCGTTCGCCGCGTTGTATTCGGCGAGCAGGTCGACCGCGCGCGGCCACTGGTCACCTTGGGCGACCAGCGTGCCGGTCGCGTGCAGCACGGTGCCCTTCCAGTAGTGCACCAGCTGCCCCAGCGGCAGCCCGGCCGGGATCCGGAAGAAGTTGTTCTCCGCGTGGATCCGGGATTCCACGCCCACGCCGAGGGAATACGTGTAGGCGGCGGGATCCGCGACCGAATAGAGGTTGTCGTAGACGTGCACCTGGCCGTAGCGCACCCGTGGCGCGCGCTGGCCGATCTCGGAAAACAGGTTGTGGTGCAGGGTGACGCGCAGCTTGCCGACGTCGTAGGTGGGCCTGTCGGTGTTGCCGATCAGCATGGTCTTGTCGTGGTCGTGCAGCCGGTTGTAGGACACCGTGACCAGGTCCGAGCCGTTGACGATGTCGAGCAGCCCGTCGTGGACCTCGTACTTGCGGCCGAAGTACGTGGGCTGTTCGTCGTTCCCGCCGTCGCTGAACTCGTTGTGGTCCACCCAGACGTGCGTGGCGCCGACCAGGTCGAGGTTGTCGTACTCGGAGTTCCAGTTGCCGTCGGCGGTGTCGAGGGGATCCCACTGGGGGAAGCAGTCGTGGGCGTCGGCGAAGTGCAGGTTCCGCAGGATGACGTTGTCCCCGGTGACGCGCAGGGTCAGCCCGTGCAGGGTGGCCTGCCCGCCGAGCCCGACGATCGTCGTGTTCGGGCCGACGTCGAGCACGACCTGCTTGGCCTGGTTGGCCTGCGACCGCTCCCGGGCTTCTTCCAGCGGCCCGGACGGCGGCACTCTCCCCCACGTTGCCGGGTCGTAGGCGGCCAGGTACGCCGGAAGGCGGTACGCGGGATCGGCGAAACTTTCACAGCTCGCCGGCCGGTCGGCGGCGTCCACGTTGCCCTCGATCGTGCCCCGGACGTACACGATCTTGGGCGCGCCCGGGTGCGCCGCCAGCGCCGCCGCGAGCTCGGAGCGCCTGCTCACCGTGCGGACGTCCGCGGGAGCCGCGGCCGCGCCGCCGGTGGTTCCCGTGGTCGCGGCGGCCCAGCCGTCGTGCGCGCCGAGCACGACCCGCCCGGGGTCGCGGCCGTGGGCTTGGGCCGGTGCCGCGGTGAGCGTGAGCGTGAGCCCGAGCAGGGCGACGCACCCCGCGAAAGCCTTCCAGCGCACGGTGCCGATCCGGCCGAAAGCAGACCGTCCCCCGCGCGGAAAGCAGCCGTTGCCACCAAGGCGTTCGGCCGCGGCTGTGGTCGGATCAGCAACCATTGGCACAGTGGCTCCTTCGGTCGGCCGCCCGGGCCGCGAGCTCGGACAGCCGGGCGGGGTCCGGTGCGCCGTCGATGACGACGACGTGGTGGGTCAGCGCCAGCTCCGCGTCCGGCTCGAGCAGCCACGGCCGGTGGTAGGTGGCGGCGAAGCTGACCACGGGGAACGGCTCGGCCCGGACGTACCAGGCCGTCGGGTGGGCCGGGTTCGCCGGGCTGTCGGCGAACAGCAGCGTCGAGGTCCGCAGGCTTTCGTCGTGCCGTCCGGTGAAGGCCAGCCACGGCGCCCGGTGCCCCATGGCGTCGGCCGCGGGCTTCCCGTCCGACGTCCGGACCGTGCCCCCGACGAACGAGCGCGGCCCGCGCCAGAACAGCCCGCCGTAGCCGGCGGTGTCCCGTCCTTCGGTGACCGGGCTCCCCCAGCGCAGCTGGTGGCCGCTGGTGTTGCGCAGCCGGCTGGTCCAGGTGAGCGTCCAGTGCCCGCCCTCGGCCGAGACGTCGCCGAAGCGCAGCGTGCGGTGTTCGGTGAGCCAGCGGCGGCCGGCCGCGGTGCGCCAGGCCAGCTCGTGCCGGAGTTCGCAGTGGCCGGCCGCGCTGTCGACGTGCTCCCAGCGGACGTGGCCGATGGTGCCGTTGTTGTCGAGCGGGGTGTAGCCGCGGCCACGCACGTAGGTGCGCCCGCCCCAGAAGTTCTCGCCCGAAAGGTGGGCCATGGTGAACTGCAGGCCGTTGTGCCAGGTGTGGTCGTGCGGGCGGACCGCGGTCACGGTCTCCCCCGCGGTGGTGCGCAGCGGGTGCAGGTACGGCTTCGGCGAGTCCGCGGCCGGTGTCGGCGGCGAGACCACGTACTCGGCCAGGACGACCTCGCCGAGGCGGACCCGCACCCGGCCGTCGTCCGCCCCGGCCGGCTCCAGCGCCAGGTCGCCCACGGCCGCCCGGCTCACCCCGGTTCCCCGATCTCGCCGAGCAGCTCGGTCACCGCGACCGGACGGCCGGTGGCCAGCGACCGGTTCGCCGCCAGCCCGGTCAGCAGGGCCTGCAGGCCGGCGTCGTGGTCGGCCGCGCAGCCGAGCGCGTCCGGTTCGGCGTCGCCGAGCAGCTCGGCGAGCATCCGCTCGTCGCCGCCGCCGTGTCCCTCGCCGAGGAGCCCGTCGAAGACGGTTTCCGGCGGTTCCCAATGCCGTTGCAGGGTCAGCCGGGCGCGCCCCGGCTCCGGCCTCGGCTCGGCGCCTGCCGCGTACTCGTTCTCCCGGACGTCCAGCTCCAGCCGCCCTTCGCTGCCGGAGAACGCGACGCGGTAGCCCTCCCGCGGCGAATACGCGTGGAGGTGGTAGTTCAGCACCGCCCCGCCGTGGTGGCGCACGAGCACCGACAGGTCGTCTTCGATGGTGACGCCGGGCGCGAACACGTCCTGGTTCCGGACGTAGCCGTCCTCCCGCGCGGCCTCGAGGTAGAGCGCGCGCAGCTTGGGTGACGCTGCGAGGTCCAGCGCGAACCGGTCGCCGCGGTGCCCGGTCTTGTCGCCGTAGAAGAACAGCTTGCCCAGCGCGAACACCGTCTCGGGGCCGCGGCCGAGCCACCAGTTGACCAGGTCGAAGTGGTGGCCGGACTTGTGCACGAGCAGCCCGCCGGAGTTCGCCTTGTCCCGGTGCCAGCGGCGGAAGTAGTCGGCGCCGTGCGCGGTGTCGAGCAGCCAGCTGAACTCGACCGAGCCGATCTCGCCGATCGCGCCGGCGGCGAGCAGCGCACGCACCCGGCGGTGCACCGGGTTGTACCGGTAGTTGAAGGTGACCCGCACCGAGCGGCCGGTCTCGCGCCGGGCCGCGAGGATCCGCCGCGCGCCATCGACGTCGGTCGTCATCGGCTTCTCCGTGACGACGTCACAGCCGGCTTCGAGGGCGGCGACGACGTAGTCGGCGTGCGTGTGGTCCGGCGTGCAGACCACGACGACGTCGATGCGCTCCTTCGCCAGCATGGCGCCGAAGTCCGCCGGCCGGTAGCCGGGGACGTCCGTGCCGAGCCAGCCGTTGTGGACCCGCATGCGGGTCTCGTTGCGGTCGCAGAAGGCCGCGAGCTCCGCCCGCGGCGACGTGGCCAGTGCCCGGGCGAACAGCTGGGCCCGGGAGCCCAGGCCGACGATCGCGTGGCGACGCACCGCCATCACCTCATCTCGTTCGGGCGCGCGTTCCGGCGCCGGTCCAGGGCAGGGCGAGTTCGGAGAAGAGCGCGAGCCGCTCGGCCGCGGTGTCGACGGCCCGGTCGACGCCCGGCACGACGAAGTGCCGTTCGGGCCCGGTGCCCACGGCCCGGACCCAGGCGCCGGGCAGCGGCCGGGGTTCGGGCGCGTCGCGGACCGCCTCCACCAGGGCGGTGAAGGCGCGGGTGGCGGCCAGCGGGGCCAGCAGCGGCTCGCCGTCGCGGACGTGGGCGACGAGGTTGGCCAGCAGGTCACGGGGACCGGCGACCGTGCGCTCTTCGCCGCCGACGGTCACCAGATCGGTCTTGTAGTGCCAGCGGATCCGCCCGTTCGTGCCGTGGACCAGCACGTACGGGTCGTGGTCGGCCTCGGCGGCGAGCGTGGCCGCGACGACGACGTCCGGTGCACCGGTGAAGCTCAGCCGGGCGCAGGCGGTGTCGTCGGACTCGATGTCCCGCGCCCGGTAGAGCTCGACGACGGTCCGCTCCGGCAGGTCTTCGGCGGTGCCGTTGACCAGCAGGGCGGTCGCCACGGCGTGGGCGAACGGGTTGGTCAGCGCCCCGTCCACCACCGGACGGCCGCCCACCCGGCGGCGGCCCGCCCATTCGGTGCGGGCGAAGTACCGGTCGCGCCGGATCCACGCCCCGGCGGCGGCGATCCCGGTGACCGCGCCGATTTCGCCGTCGTCGATCGCGGCCCGCACGACCGGGACGGCCGCGGAGCCGAAGCTCTGGAACCCGGTCTGGCAGGCGCGGCCGCGGGCCAGCCCGGTGAGTTCGGCGAAGGCCGCGAGGTCGAGCACCGGCGGTTTTTCGACGAGCAGGTGGCAGCCCGCGGCGAGGGCGAGCTTGGCCAGGGGCAGGTGCGTGTGCGGCGGGGTCGCCACGACGGCGACGTCCGGCGTCGTGGCGGCCAGCAGCTCCGCCGCGTCCCGGGCGAGGACCGCGCCCTCGGGCAGCAGGGCGCGGGCTTCTTCCGGCGGTTCGCGGATGTCGCACGCGCCCGCGAGGACGAGCTCACCGCGGTCGTGCAGCGCGCGGGCGCGCCGAAGGTGCCGGCCCGCGTAGCCGGCCATGCCGAAGACGACCACCGCCGGCGTCATCGGCGGCCGCCGGTGGCCACCGCGGCCAGGGCGAGCGGCCCGGCCACCACGAGGGCGAGGACCGGCAGCATCCAGACGAGCAGCACGGCAAGACCGACGGCGGCGGCGAGGAGCAGGGCGTTCTTGGGGCCGGCGGCGGTTTCTCGCGCCGCTGTCGCGAACCCCCGGCGCCAGACCGGCACCCGCCCGGCACCGCTTCCCGTCGAGCCGCCCGGGGCGCCGGTGGCCACCACCTCGCACGTCCGGACCGCCACCACCACGCCCGCCACCGCGAGCACCCACAACGCCGGCCGCAGCACCTCCGCACCCGGCATCGAAGCCACCACCTCCAGGTCCACCGCGAACAGCACCACCGCCGCGACGCACCCGAGCCCGAAACCCACCCCGCCGCGAGCCGCCGAGCGGAAGCCGGCCCAGAAGGTCGTCCACAGTGGACTTCCCACGCCGTGCCGGGTCCGGTCCAGGACCCGGCAGCCCGCCACCAGCGCCGGGGCCGCCGTCACCACCGGCACCGACGCCAGCGCGACCAGCAGCCCGGCCAGCAGGCAGTCCGAGAAGTCGCCGAGCCCGGTGCGCCACGCCGTCGACCGCATCGCCGTCACCCCTTCAGGCCGCTGGTGCTGACGCCTTCGACCAGCAGGCGCTGGAAGGCGAGGAAGAACAGCACGATCGGGACCAGCGCGAGCGCGGACATCGCGAACATCGCGCCGAAGTTCGACTCGCTGCTGGTGTCGACGAACAATCGCAGGCCCAGCGGCACGGTGAACTTCTCGGTGTCGTTCAGGTACACCATCTGCGTGAAGAAGTCGTTCCACGTCCAGATGAACGTGAAGATCGACGTCGTCACCAGCGCCGGTTTCGACAGCGGCAGCACCACGTGCCAGAACGTGCGGTACACCGAGCAGCCGTCGATGATCGCCGCTTCGTCGAGCTCGCGCGGGATGCCCCGCATGAACTGGACGATGAGGAACACGAAGAACGCCTCGGTGGCCAGCAGCTTCGGCAGGATCAGCGGGACGAACGTGTTGACCAGCCCGGCCTGCTGGAAGATCACGTACTGCGGGATCAGCGTGACGTGGTAGGGCAGCATCAGCGTCGTGATCATGAACGCGAACAGCGCGCCGCGGAACCGGAACTTCAGCCGGGCGAAGGCGAACGCGGCCAGCGAGCACGACAGCACGTTCGCCGCGACCGACAGGCCGGCCACCAGGAACGAGTTCAGGAAGAACCGGCCGAACCCGACGTCCGCCGCTCCCTCCCAGCCCTTCGTGTAGCCGTCGAAGACGAACCGGGTGGGCAGCAGCGCCAGCCGGGACAGGATCTCGTCCGGCGGCTTGACCGACGCGAACGCCAGCCACACCAGCGGGTAGAGCACCACGGCGACGATCACCAGGCACAGCACGTGCCGGCCGAACGAACGAGCGGGGCGCGGGAGCACCGTCACTTCCGATCCTCCGCATCGTCGTAGAACACCCACAGCCTCGCGGTCCGGAACACGATCGCCGTCACGATCGCGATGACCACCAGCAGGACCCACGCCATCGCCGACGCGTAGCCCATCCGGAAATCCTGGAAGCCGACCTCGAACAGGTACAGCGTGTAGAACAGGTCCGCGTCGGCCGGGCCGCCGCGGCCGCCGCCGATGACGAAGGCCGGGGTGAACGCCTGGAAGGCGTGGATCGCCTCCATCACCAGGTTGAAGAAGATCACCGGCGACAGCATCGGCAGCGTGATGTGCCGGAACCGGCGGAACGCGCCCGCGCCGTCGATCGCGGCGGCCTCGTGCAGCTCCGCCGGGATCTGCTTCAGCCCGGCCAGGAAGATCACCATCGGCGCGCCGAACTGCCAGACACCCAGCAGCACGATCGAGGCCAGGCTGAACTGCGGGTCGTCGACCCAGCTCGGGGTGTGCCAGCCGAAGAACGCGAGCACCTCGTTCACCGGGCCGCCGCCCGTGAACAGCGCCCGCCACACCAGCGCCGCCGCGACGCTCGCACCGAGCAGCGAAGGCGCGTAGAACGCCGCCCGGTAGAAACCGTTGGCGCCGCGGCGGGTGTTGAGCAGCATCGCCACCAGCAGCGACACCGTCAGCTTCAGCGGCACCGAGACGAGCACGTAGACCAGCGTGACCTTGACCGACTGCAGGTAGCGGTCGTCGCCGGCGAACATGTGCGCGAAGTTGCCGAACCCGACCCACTTCGGCGCGGTGAACAGGTCGTAGTCGGTGAACGACAGGTACAGCGAGACCACCATCGGGCCGACGGTCAGCGCCACCGCGCCGAGCAGCCATGGCGTCAGGAAGGCGAACGCCTCCGGCTGGCTCTTGCGGCGGCGCCCGGCCGGGCGGTCCCGGCGCCGGACGCGCGTGGCCGACGCCGGGGGCGCGACCGGCGGGTCCGGCGTGCGCAGGGTCGTCATCGGCTACGACAGTCCCTTCTGGGCTTCGGTCATGAACCGGCTGACCGCGTCGTCGATGCTCATCCGGCCGAACGCGACCTCTTCGTACGTGCGCTGGAGGAGCTTCTGGATCGCGCCGGCCCCCTTCGGCGGCACCGGCGGCGCGGCCCCGAGCTTCGGCTCGAGCGCGGCTTCGTAGTCGTAGAGGGTCTTGTCGTTGCCCTTCGCCTCGCCCGCGAGCTGCGCGCGGACCTTGAGGTTCGGGGCGAGACCGCGGTCGGTGCCGACGATCTTGCCGACCTCGGGGTCGTTGACCAGGAAGTCGACCAGCTTGGCCGCGGCCTCCTGCTGCTCGCTGCGCGCGGACACGGCCAGGAACATCGCCGGGCGCCGGTACTGCCCGGTTTCGCCGTTCGCGCCGCTCGGGTACGGCGCCACGTTCAGCGGCTTGCCGTTCGCCTTCTGGTAGGCCGGCAGCAGGTTGTCGTAGGCGAACTCCGAGCTGGTCTGCTTCTTGCCCAGCGGGGACTGCTCGGGGGACGTGTTGTAGGACGCCGTGACGTCGGCCGGCGAGGCGGCCTTCGTCTCGCGGAACCGGCTCGCCAGCTGCCAGTAGCCGCGCAGGTCGGCACCGGTGAAACCGAGCTTGCCTTCGGCGGTGTAGAACTGCTTTCCCTGCTGGCGCAGCCAGATCTCCAGCGTCGTGTCGAGGATCCCGAAGTCGGTCACCCCGCGGGCCGGCCCCGCCGTGCCGGCCTTCTGGGCCGCCTCGGCGTACTGGTCCCAGGTCAGCCCCTTGGCCGGGTCGGCACCGGCCGCGGTGAACGCCGCCGGGTCGTAGATCATCGCCGGGGTGTTCTGCGCCCACGGGACCGCGTACCGCTTGCCGTGGTAGACGCCGGTGGCCGCCAGCTCCGGGTTGACGTCGGCGAGCGAGATCGCCTTGCCCGCCCCGGAGTTCAGGTCGGCCAGGACGTTGCGGCCGCCGTATTCGGCCAGGTAGCGGCTGTCGACGTTGAGCACGTCCGGCGGTTTGCCCCCGGCGGTCTGCGTCGCCAGCTTCTCCCAGTAGGCCGCGTAGGCCGAGAACGACGTCTGCACCTTGATCTTCGGGTTCTTCTGCTGGAAGAGCTCGACGGCCTTCTTCGTCAGGTTCGCCCGCCCTTCGCTGCCCCACCAAACGAAGTTGATGGTCACATCGCCGCCGCCACCGGAGCCCGAGCCGCAGGCGGCCGCCCCGGTCAGCAGCAGCGGGACCACCACGGCCAGCGCGGCGGCACCCCGCCCCTTGGTCCTGCGCTCAGTTGTCCGCCCCATCGAACTCTCCGTCCTCAGCCGGTCAGCACTTTTCTGAAAACGCTGTCAGCGCGTTCACGGTAGGCAGTGCGGCACACCGGTGTCAACGGACGTCAAGGTCAATAACCCCTGTGCAGCAACGGTTTTGCTCGTCTGAGGGCAGCTTGAGAAAGCGCTTACCGGAACCGGGCCGACAGCCGGGCGGCGAGCGCGGTGAGCACCGGCGGTCAGCCGGTGCGTTCGGCGGCTGGACCGCCCGCCCGCCGCCGGGCGGCACTCGCCCAGGGGACGCCGATTTCCGAAAACAGCGCCAGCCGGTCCGCGGCGACGGCGACCTCTTCGCCGATCCCGCGGACGACCGGGTGCCGGCTCGCCCCTTCGCCGACGGTGCGGATCCAGCCGGCCGGGATCCGCGACGGCGACGGCGCGTCCCGCACCGCTTCGACCACCGACGCGAACGCCCGGGTGCCGGACAGCGGCGCGAGCAGCGGCACACCGTCCGGGTCGAGGCGGTGGGCGATCAGGTTGCGCAGCAGGTCGGCCGGTTCGCCCAGGTGGCACCGCTCGTCGTCGATTTCGAGGCGGTGGCTCTTGTACCAGAACTTCGCGCGCGCCCGCTCACCGTGCACCACGACGTAGGGCTCGTGGTCCTGTTCGGCGCACAGCGACGCGGCCACGACGATTTCGGGCCCGTCCCCGAACCGGATCCGCAGGCACGCGGTGTCGTCGGCCTCGATGTCGCGCGTGCCGTACAGCTCAAGGGCGATTTCCGCCGGGTCGCGCCCGGCGACCCCGCCGACCAGCAGCGCGGTGGCCACGGCGTGGGAGAACGGGTTGGTCAGGGCGCCGTCGACGACGGCCTCGCCGTCGAGCCAGCGGCGGCCGGCCCACGGGTTCCGGCGGTAGTAGGCGTCGGTGCGGATCCAGGCCCCGGCCGCGCCGACGCCGGTCACGGTGCCGAGCCTGCCGTCCGCGATCGCCGCCCGGAGGACGGGCAGCACCGGGGAGCCGAAGCTCTGGAACCCGGTCTGGCAGGCCGCTCCGGTCTCCCCGGCCAGCCGGGACAACGTGGTGAAGCCGTCGAGGTCGAGCACCGGCGGGGTCTCCAGCAGCAGGTCGCTGCCCGCCCGCAGCACCGCGGCGCCGGTCCGGACGTGCGCGTGCGGCGGGGTCGCGACCACGGTGACGTCCGGGCGGCAGCGGCGGAGCAGGTCGTCGACACCCGCGTGCGCGGTGCCGCCCGGCGGCAGCAGCGCCGCGGCGGCGGCCGACGGCGGCCGGATGTCGGCCATGCCGGCGAACCGGACCAGTCCTTCGTCGTGCAGGATCCGCGCGCGGTGCAGGTAGCTGAAGGCGTAGCCGGACGTGCCGACGACCGCCAGCTTCGGCGGGTCCGCCACGGTGCGGCTCCGGCTCCCCGACATGGATCTCCGATCGGCGGGTGCCGGTGGGGCGCCCGCGCGGAACTGACGAATGGGTCAGGCTCTGGGAGAAACTTCCGGTCGCCACCGTAGGGCGTGCGCGACAAACGTGTCAATCATCAGGACGCCGGCGTCGAAATCGTCGATCCCCGCATACTCCGAATGGGCGTCGGCGTTTTCAGATAGCGCTTACTGGAATAGACCACCACCGGCTGCAAGCCATCCGCCCCCGTTTGCAGGATTTGTTGACAACGCACTCGGGGACTTTCCATGATGTGGCGGGAGAGCCTGCCGAGGAGTAGCCGTGACCGTGACGATTCACGACGTCGCCCGCCGGGCCAACGTGTCGATCTCGACCGTCTCGCGGGCGTTCACGTCCCCGGACCTGGTCCGGCTGCAGACCCGCACCCGGGTGCTGGCCGCGGCGCACGAGCTGGGCTACCACGCGGCAGGCGCACCGCAGCCGGGACCCGCGGCCCGCACCGGGCACATCGGGATCGTGGTCTCCGACCTGGGCAACCCGTTCTTCACCGGCGTGCTCAACGGCGTCCAGGCCCGCGCACGCCAGGACGACATCGCGGTGCTGTTCGCCAACAGCGACGAGGACCCGGCGATGGAGCAGAACCTGGTCCGCCGGATGGCCAAGCAGGTCGACGGCGTGGTGCTGTGCAGTCCGAGCATGACCGACGACCAGCTGCGGGCGCTGGCCGGGCAGACCACCCTGGTGCTGCTCAACCGGCAGGTGCCGGGGATCCCCTCGATCGTGCTGGACGCCGCGGACGGGATGCGGCAGGCGATCGAGCACCTCGCCGCGCTGGGTCACCGCCGGTGCGCCTACCTCGGCGGGCCGCGGGCGTCGTGGGCGAACCGCGCGCGCCGGCAGGGCCTGGCCGAGACCGCGGAGAAGCACGGCACGGACGTGGTCGAGTTCGGCCCGTTCCCGCCGGTGTTCGAGGGCGGCCTCCAGGGCGCGGACCTGGCCCTGGCGGCGGACGTGACGGCGATCATCGCCTACAACGACCTCGTCGCCTTCGGCGCGCTGGCCCGGCTGAACGCCCGCGGGGTGCCGGTGCCGGACGAGATCAGCCTGGTGGGCTTCGACGACCTGGTCTTCGCGGCGATTTCGGCGCCCCCGCTGACGACGATCGCGATGCCGACGGAGGCGGCGGGCCGCGCGGCGGTGACGATCCTGCTGGGCCTGCTCGACGGCGAGGCCGACGAGCACACGACCCAGGTGCTGGACACCCACCTGATCGTCCGCGCCACGACGGCCCCGCCGTCGGGTTAGCTCCCGAAGACGTTGCGGTCCAGGAAGGGGTTCCGGAACTTGCCCCGCGGATCCAGCCGCTCCGCCAGCGCCCGGAACTCCGCCAGCCGCGGGTACTCCCCCGGAACGCCGTGGAAGAGCTTGCCCCAGTGCGGGCGGGCGCCGAACGGGGCCAGGCGCTCCTCCAGCACCGGCAGCACCGCCGCCACCTCGGCCTGCCGCGGCTGCCAGGTGAAGTGCAGGGCCACCCGCTCGCCGCCGTGGCACGGGCTGAGCCACAGGTCGTCCCCCGCGATCGCGCGGATCTCCGAGACCAGCAGCAGCGGGGCCACCAGGTGCCCGATCTCGCGGACCGCCCGGATCGCGGCGGTGGCGGCGCGGTAGGGCACGAAGTACTCCGACTGCAGCTCGTCCCCGACACTCGGGGTGAACGCCAGCGCGAAGTGCGGCAGCCGCTCGTGCCACGGGCCCGGCACCCCTTGCTGCGGGGTGCAGTTGCCCGCCGGGACGCCCGCGGCGTGCGCGGGGTGGCGCGGGCCGTCGGCCGGAACCGCGCCGAACAGCTCCCGGCGCCCGGTGAAGTCGTCGACGCGGCTCTTGACCCAGACCTGGTCGATGTGGTCGTTCGCCCAGTTGGTGAACATGCTGACGCTGTAGCCGGCGTCTTCGATTTCGTCGAAATTCCCGTACGCGGCTTCCCAGGGCAGGTCGTCGAAGACGTCTTGGCGGACGTCGAAGGCGGCGACCGTGTCGAGGGTCAGCCGGGTGACGACGCCGGCCGCGCCGAGGCCGACGACCAGGCCCGCAAACTCGGCGTCGGCGCGGGTGAAGGTCCTCAGCGAGCCGTCGGCGGTGACCAGTTCGATCCCGGAGACCGCCGCGGCGAGGCCCGGCTGCCGCCGTCCGGAGCCGTGGGTGCCGGTCGCCACGCTGCCCGCGACCGTGATGTGCGGCAGGGACGCCAGGTTCGGCAGCGCGAAGCCCGCGTTGTGCAGCTGCTGCGCGAAGTCGCCGTAGCGCGCCGAGCCGCCGACCGTCACGGTGCCGTCGCCGATCTCGACACCGGCCTCGAGGGCGCGCAGGTCCAGCAGGAGCCCGCCCGGGGAGTCCGCGATCGTGTTGAAGCAGTGCCGGCTCCCGAGAGCTTTGACGTGCGTCGCGCCGGCGACGGCTTCCTGGACCTCGGCGACGGTCCGCGGGGTCGCCACCGCGTCCGCGCCGTACGTGAGGTTCCCGGCCCAGTTCGATTCGCCCACCCGCCATGTCCTTCCGCCGTACGAGATCCACTCCCGACCCTACGCGGCCGCCGCGCGCCGGAAGTCCCGCATCCGGCCCGGTGGCACGGGAGAGTCCTCGCCGACCTGGGTGAGCGGGACGGCCACGGTGCCGGTGGCCGGGGACGACGTGCGCGGTCGTGCCGGTGCCGCCGACCCACCCGTACCGGCCCGGGACGTGCCACGGCTCGGTGGTGGCGATGTCCACCGAGCCCCCATCCCCCGGCCTCGGCCGTCCGGGAAGAGTGCGCCGGTCCCGCGCTGCGCCCGGGCCACGATCGCCACCGCGCCGGGCAGCGTGCCGTCGTCGACGTGGCCTGGTTCAGCGGGCCGGGATGATCGCCTGGTGCGGGCCGCCGAGGCCGTGCGGGCTGAGCAGGCGGCCCATCCGCTTCGGCATCCGCAGGGTGATCGCCCGGTCGAGGACCCGCGCGCCGGGCGCGGCGTCCGCCAGGCGCGTCTCGTACGCCGTGCAGTCGCCCGGCACCCGCAGCCACGCCGACACGACGAGGTTGCCCTCCCCCACCACCGCGGCCGAGAGCCGGGTCTCCGGCAGCTGCGCGATCGCCGCGCCGGCGCGGTCGAGGTCCGCCGCGCGCACGTCGAGGCGGTAGCCCGCGATCACCGGCCAGCCGGCCGGGACGTGCGCGAGGTCGCACCGGAAGTCGAGCTCGTGGTTGCGCAGCATCCGCGCCAGGGTGCGCCGCACCGCCGACTCGCTCATCCCGCAGTCGCGCGCCAGCACGGCGTAGCTGCGCCGCCCGTCCTCGCCGAGCGACTCCACCAGCGCGCGCAGGTCCCGGTCGTCCCACTGCCGCGGCACGACCAGCCGGGCCTGCACGGCGGTGTCGTCCAGCACGGCCCGCTGCTCCGGGGCGAGCGCGTCCACCAGCCAGCCGCTGCCCTCCCGGTAGACGCGGGTCGCGACGGCGAACCGGACCTCCCGCACCCCGGGCAGGGTGCCGATGCGGCCGGTGACCAGCGTGTCCAGCGCGTCGAGGTCGCGGGCGGCCAGGCCGAGGAACAGCGCAAACCGGCTCGTGGTGCGCTCGACGCTGAACACCGGCGGCCAGCCGCAGAGTTCGCAGGTCAGGGCGCTCAACGCGTCCGGGCGGCAGGCGAGGTCGACGTAGCCGACCGTGGTCGTGGGCGGCGTCGAGTAGGCGGTGAGCCAGGCCAGCCCGGCGGCCTGCAGCCGCTCCCAGCGGCGGGCCGCCGTCGTCGCGTCGGTGCCGAGTGCGGCGGCGACGCGCGTCCACGGCGCCCGCGGGTCACGCTGCAGCGCCTCCACCAGCGCGAGGTCGGCCGCGCTCATCCCCGGGCGCGCAGCCTCCGGCGGCGCACCGGGCGAAACGGGCATGGCGCATTGTGACCTGGTCATGATCGGCTGCCAAGGGGCCGCCGGACCTGCCGGCGGCCCCTCGCCGTCCTACCGCCGCCGCAGCCGCGGCACCGCGGCCGCCCCGGCCACCAGCACGAGGACGCCGCCGAGCACGAACGGCAGCACGGGGACGTCACCGGGGTCCGCGGTGGGCACCGCGCGTTCCCGGCCGCCGTAGCCGCCGCCCGCGCCGTCGCGGTCGTAGGCCGAGCCCGGCAGCTTGTCCGCGTACCGCTCGTGCAGCGCCGCGCGGTAGGCCTCGAGGGAGAGCTTCGTGCCGGCGGCGAGGCCGGTGACCGAGCCGTCCAGGACCGTCACGGCGTCGCCGTGCACCGCGTACCAGGCGTTGACCTGCGGTTCGTGCAGGAGGTAGCCGCCGGCCGCGGCCTGGGCGTACTGCCGCTCGTAGTCGCCGGAGGCGACGTTGACGACGGCCCAGGCGGGGCCTTGGCGCTCCGCCCAGACGGTCGCGGCGGTGCCGTCGCCGGTCCGCGCCGGGACCGCGACGTAGGCGAGCGCCGCGGCGACGTCCGACTTCCCGGCGACGAACTCGGCCGTCGGTTCGTAGACCGCGACCTGGGTCTCCGGGTCGGCCGCCTGCTGCGCCGCGGCCGCGGCGTGGCTGCCGGGGAACTTCGTCGCGGCGAGCCGGCCGAGGGTGGCCGGACCGCCGGCGACCTGGCCGATGGCGGTGGTGTCCGCGGGGGTCGGCGCGCCCGCGGGTCCGCTCGCCGCGCTCGCGGCGGTGCCGGTGGTGAGCATCGTGGCGCCGGCCAGCACGGCCACGCCCATCGCTTTCCGCAGCATGCTCATCCCTCGATCCCGTACAGCGTGTGGGTCCACTGGAACTCGCTGTTCGAGCGGTAGGTGTCGTAGTTCATCGAGTTGTAGCGGCTGTTGTTCGGCCACGGGTCGCCGTATTCGACGCGGGTGGCGCGACCGGAATTGTCGTAGCCGTAGAGCACGTGCATGTGCCCGCCGCCGGAGCGCCAGCCGATCCGGGTGCCGACCGGTTTCCCGGCGTCGATCTGGCTTTTGACGCCGGTGAAGGAAAGCGTCTGGCCGCCCGAGTTGTAGGTCCCGACGTTCGTGAAGCCGAGGTAGCGGAACACGCGCTGCTGGTCGGACAGGTAGCCCTGGTTGTTGGCGCAGTCGCTGCCCGATTCGTTGTGCGCGATCTGGCAGAACCGGGTCTGGGTCAGGGAACTGCCCCAGTAGGCGGCGATCGTGTTGCCGCTGGCGTCCCAGCACCACTGGTCTTTCTGCTGCGCCTGCATGGTGATCCCGAGGTCGGTCCGCGCCGCGGCCGCGGCGGCCGGGGCCGGCAGCGCGACGACCGCGACCGAGAGCGCGACGAGTCCACAGAGGACTCCTGAGGTGGTTTTCACGAAGTGCTCCTCCAGCCGGTGACGATTCGACGTGGTGGCACGGAATACTCCGCGCCCGGCACGGTGATCCGGTACCTACCAAGGGAGGATTGCGTTGGCGGGAAAGCGGTTCCGGCGGATCCCGGCGGTTCCGGGACGCCGGATTCCGGCACGGGCCGGGGGCCGCCGGACGGATTCCGGCGGCCCCGGTCGGGACCCGGGTCAGGAAACGGTCGTCGTGCCGAGGGTAGCGTCCTGGTCCGGCGGGTCGAGCGTCAGCGCGACGTCGAACTCGCCGAGAGCGCTGTCGGTGACGACGTGCGTGCTCGCGGCCGCGTCGACGCTGCTGATCGCCTCTCCGGCCGGGGTGCCGGCCGGGACGGTGAAGTCGACCTGGCCGCGCGCGGTGAACTTCAGCGTGCCCTCGGCGGGCACCGGCGTCTCCGGGATCGGCAGCTCGACCGGGATGGCCACGGACTGGCCGCCGATGGCCACGTTGACCTGGGACTTGATCGTGCCGGTGAGCTTGGTGGCGCCGACCAGGCGGAGACCGTCGCCGGCGGACTGGCCGGCGTCGACGTCGAGGCTGAAGGGCACCGAGATCGGGGCGCCGGCGGTGGCGGTCGCGGGGATGTCGGCCCCGACCACGACGGTGACCGTCTGGTCGCCGATGAGCGGGAACCCGCCCCGGTAGGTGAGCGTCTTTTCGGCCGCCGCGGCGGGTGCCGCGAAAACAATGGCGAGTGCGCCGGCCAGCAGGGCGGCCACGCCGAATCCACGACGTCGGGTCTTCAGCATTGTTCGTCCTTTCCTATGTCGGGCTTCGGATACTAGGTGGAAAACTTCCCAACCGGCCACGACGTTTTTGCGTTTACCCGGAATTTGTCACGCACGTGTGCCGGTGCCGCCGGGGTTTTTGTCATTCGCCCGCGCGAGAGCGGCGGTGTAGTGGCGGTGTAGCGGCGGCACGCAGGGTTCTCCGTGTCGACGCCGGGGTGCCTGCCCCGGCCTACTGAGGGAGACACCCATGCGAAGGATCTGCCAGGCGGCCGCGCTCTCGGCCGCGCTGCTCTTCGGCGGCGCGACCGTGGCTTCGGCCGCCGTCGCGCCGTCGGAGGTCTATGCGGACGTCACGGCCGCCGACATCGCCGACCCCGGCGCGGTGATCACGGATTCGGCCGCCGACCTGGCCGCGGCGCGGACGGCCAGCCAGGCGATCGCCTGGTTCTCCAGCCGCAACGGCAGCACCGCGTACCAGGGCTACTGCGAGCGGGCGGTGCGCCTGGCGTGGGACCGCGTGACCCACCACGCGAGTGCGATCGAGCACTGGCGCTCCTCCGACGGCGCCCGCCACACGACGGGCACCCCGCCCCGCGGCGCGTTCGTGTTCTGGAACATTTCGTCGTACGGCCACGTCGGCATCGCCGACGGCAGCGGCGGAGTCTGGGCGACGAGCGTGAACGGCGCCATCGGCCACGCCCGCCAGGGCTACTTCGCGAATTACCTCGGCTGGAAGCCCGGCAACAGCAACTGACCGCACGGTGCGGGGCGCGGGTGCTCCCGCGCCCCGCACCGTGTCGTCCCGCCAATCACGAGTGATGCCCCTCCAATCACGCAAGATGCCTTCCCAATCACGGGAGATGCCTCCCGGATCACGCGAGTTACGGCCCGGATCGCACGAGTTCCGGGTTCAATCACGCGAATTCCGGCTTTGAGCACGCGAGTTCCGGCTCGCGCAGCCCGCCGGTCGGCCGGCGTGCCCGGGCGGTCGGGTGGAGTGCCCGGGTGGCCGGTTGGCATACCTGGGCGGTCGGGTCGCGTACTCCGAGGGTCGGCCGGCGTGCCTGGGCGGTCGGGTGGTGACGGTCCGGGTCAGGGGTGGGCTGTCGGGGCGGGGGTTCGGCGGCGCTGGGCCTGCTCCAGCAACTCCAGGCCCGTGGTCTCGCCCTGGTGGTTGCCCGTCTCGCGGAACACGCGCAACGCCCGGTCGCAGACGCCCCGCGCCTGGACCGGCTCGCCCGCCGCCAGCAGGGTCTGGCCGATGCCCAGCAACGCGTACGCGCTGCACCTCTCGTCGTCGAGCTCCTCCAGGATGCTCAACGCCAACCTCAAGCACGTCAACGACTCCGGGAGCCGTCCCGTGTCGCGGTGGAGGGTGCCCAGCTCCGTCAGCACCTTCGCCTCACGGTGCGGGTCGGCGATCTCGCGGGCCAGCTCACGCGCCCGGTGCAGCCACGTCTCCGCCTCCGCGAACGAGCCCAGCAACGCATACGTCGAGCCGATCGAGTTGCGCATCTGGGCGACTCCGCTCGGGTCGCCCGCCCGCTCCAGGCCCGCGAGGGCACGCCGGTAGAAGCCGAGGGCCTCGCGAGGGCGGTCGCGGACCCGGGCCACCGTGCCCAGCCCCGCCACCGCCAGTGCTTCGCCCCGGACGTCGCCCAGTTCGAGGAACAGCTCCGCCGAGCGCCGCATGTCGACGGCCGCCGCCTCGTATTCGTCGTGGTAGAGGCGGACCTGGCCGAGGCCGCGGCTCAGCACCGCGGCGCCCGTGCGGTTGCCCGACGCCTCGACCGCGGCCAACGCCGTCAGGTGGCTGCGTCGCCAGTCGTCGTACGCGCCGCGCAGGTCGTAGAACGGGACCGCGGCCGCCGTCAGCTGCCAGGACAGCTCGGCCAGGCCCGCGTCCGCCGCGAGCTGGACCGCCGCCGCCAGCAGCTTGCGCTCCGCCGTGAACCAGTCCAGCGGGTCGGCCACCAGGCGGTCCGGGACGGGCCCCGCCGCCACCGTCGGCCCGGTCATCGCGCCGAACGCCGGTGGCAGGCCCGCGGCCGCGGTCTTCGCCAGCGCCAGCAGCACCGACAGCACGCGGGCGAGCGCCTCGCGGCGGGCCGGAAGTGGTTCCGCCGCAAGGAGTTCCGACGCGTAGCAGCGCAGCAGGTCGTGCAGGCGGTACCGCGGGTGCCCGCTCGAATCCCGCCCGGTCAGCGAAACCAGGTTGGCGTCGACGAGCACGTCGAGGACGTCGTGCGTGTCCGCCCGGTCCAGCAGCGCGTCGACCACCCAGCTCGGGAAGTCCTGCGCGCCCAGCACGGCCGACCGGCCGAACGCCGTCCGCGCGGCCTGCGGCAGCTGCCGCAGGCTCAGCTCGAAGCTCGGCCGGACACCGAGGTCGCCGACGCGCAGCTCGCTCAGCCGGCTCGACTCGTCGGCGAGCCGGTCGTGCAGCGTGCGCAGGCTCCACGCCTGCCGCCCGGCCAGCCGCGCGCCGGCGATGCGGATCGCCAGCGGCAGGTACCCGCAGCACCGCACGATCGCCGCCGCTTCGGCGGGTTCGCCCGCCACCCGGTCCGTTCCCGCCAGCTCGGACAGCAGCTGCGCGGCCTCCCGCTCGCCGAACACGGGCAGTTCGACGTGCTTCGCGCCGGCCAGCTCGGGCAGCCGTCCCCGGGTCGTCACCAGCACCGCGCAGCCGGCGTCGGCAGGCAGCAGCGGGCGGACCTGCGCGGCGGTCGCCGCGTCGTCGAGCACCAGCAGCGTGCGACGCCCGGCCAAGCGCGAGCGGAACAGCGCCGCCCGCTGGCCGAGGCCGGCCGGCACGGTGTTCCCGGTGACGCCCAGTGCGTGCAGGAAGTCGGCGAGCACCTCGGCCGGGTCGCGCGGCGCGCCGGTGCCGGCGAGGTCGACGTAGAGCTGGCCGTCCGGGAACCGGGCCGCGAGGCCGTGGGCGACGTGCATGGCCAGCGCCGTCTTGCCGGTGCCCGGCGCACCGGTCAGCACGACCGGGGCCGGCCCCGCTTCGAGCGCCGCGGAAAGTTCGCGGACGTACTCCTCGCGGCCGGTGAAGTCGGGCAGGTCGGCGGGAAGCTGCCGCAGCGGTGCCACCGGCGCCGGGCCCGGCAGCGGTTCGCCGGTGAGGATCGCCGCCTGCAGGTCCCGTAGTTCCGGCCCGGGTTCGACGCCGAGTTCGGTGACGAGCCGCTCGCGGGCGGTCGCGTAGGCCTGCAGCGCTTCGGCCCGGCGGCCCGCTCCGGCCAGCGCGAGCAGGTACTGCTGCCAGAGCCGTTCGCGGTACGGGTGCTCGGCCAGCAGCACGGTCAGCTCGGCGATCGCGGGGTCGTGCCGGCCCAGCCGCACCTGCAGCGCCAGCCGCTCCTCGACGGCGGCCAGCCGGTTTTCGACGAGCCGGCCGAGTTCGGCGTCCCAGGCGGGCGCGGTCGGCAGGTCTTCCAAGGGGTCGCCGCGCCACAGCGCTTCGGCCTCGGCCAGCAGCGTCAGCGCCGTCTCGGGCGAGCCGTCCTTGTCCGCACGGGCGGCGTCGCCGACGAGCCGGGTGAACCGGTGAGCGTCGACGTCGCCGGGGTCGACGACCAGCGAGTAACCCGGGTCGTGGGTGCGCAGCACGACGCCGTCGGGCAGCAGCCGGCGCAGCCGCCACACGTACGTCTGCAGGTTGGCGGTGGCCGACGTCGGGGGTTCGCGGCGCCACAGGGTGTCGATCAGCTGCCCGGGCGAGACCGTCCGGTTCGCGTTGAGCAGCAGGTGGGCCAGCAGGACGCGCTGCTTCGCGCCACCGAGGGGCAACGCCTGCCCGCCGACCGTCACGGTCAGTGGTCCGAGCAGGTGAAACCGCACTTCAGGCCCCATCGCGCGCTCCCGTCGCCCACGGCCGCCCCCAGGCGGACCCCGCAGCCGGACTGTAACCGGACGCCCGCGCCGCTCGTGGGGAATTCGCGGACATCCGGGACATCGGGACGGCGAACGTCACTCGTTTGCCGGGATCACTCCCCTGGGCGGCGCGCGGCGACCGGGGCCGACCGGAGGTCCCCGAGCAGCTCCAGCTGGCCGCTGAGCACCTCGGTGAGGATCTTGCGGGCCACCGCCAGCAGCTCGGCGACCTCCGCACTGGTCAGCGAGTAGTGGACGGCGGAGCCCTCCTTGCGGGCGGTGACCAGCCCGGCCCGGCGCAGCACGGCGAGGTGCTGCGACAGGTTCGCCGGCTCGATCCCGACCTCCGGCAGCAGCTCCGACACCGCGTGCTCGCGCTCGCTGAGCAGCTCCAGGATCCGGATCCGCGCCGGGTGCCCGAGCGTCTTGAAGAACTCGGCCTTGACCTGGTACAGCGGTCTGCTCACGAGCCGCTCCGCCGTCCGATGGTGTGCATGGCGTCGATCCTGCCGTGCCGCCACCCGGGCCGCGCGACGCGCTCCCGGAGGCCGGTCAGAACGGCCGCTGCCGCGGGGCGGGCACGTCGGGCCCGGCCGGCGGCTCGACGTCGATACCGTGCCGCCGGGCGAGGTCGAACAGCTCTTCCAGCCTCGCCGCGTGCAGCTCGGAGGCGTAGTCCTCGCCGTCCGCCCGCGCCGCCGCGAGCTCGCGGTAGACGACGCCGACGCGGCGCCGGAGATTCCGCTCGAACTCGTTCACCAGACCCGCCTCCACCTGCGCACTTGCTGACATTCGCAATTGCTTAACAGCATACCGCGCGGGCAAGTCTCCCCAGTTCCTCCCAGCCGCCGGGTTGCCCCTCGAACAAGAGTGAGTGTACAGTCACTCACATGACGAAACGCGGTGCCACTCTCTCCACCTCCGACGCCCGGCGGGACGCCGTCGTCGACGCGGCCATCGCCGAGTTCGCCCGTGGCGGGTACCACAGCACGCCGATCAGCGCGGTGGCCGCCCGCGCCGACATCTCGCCCGCGTACGTCTTCAAGTTGTTCCCCGGCAAGGTTTCCCTGTTCGTCGCCGCACTGGACCGGTGCTACGAACTCGTCGTCCACGCGCTCTCGAACGGCGCCGCCCGCGTCGAGGGCGCCGACCCGGGGAAGGTCCTGTACGAGATGGGCGGCGCCTACGCCGACCTGATCGCCGACCGGAACCTGCTGATGCTCCAGGTGCACGCCCAGTCGGCCGCCGACACCCCCGAGATCGCCGACGCCGTCCGCCGCGGGCTGGCCAAGGTGACCGAGTTCGCCCGGGCGCGCTCCGGCGCGTCCGACGACGAGGTGCAGCGGTTCATCGCCTACGGCCAGCTCTGCCACCTCATCACCACCCTCGGCCTGGACGAGCACCCCGGCGAATGGGCCGCCCTGCTCTCCGCCGGCATCCGCCACCCCGGCAAGGACTGAAATCCCCGGCCCCGGTCCGGGGCATTTCTTCGCCCGTCGAGTGATTGACCAGTCACTCACACTGAAAGGAACCACCGATGACCGTCACCGAGATCGTCCTCCCCGGCATCGCCGAGCCGGAAGGCCTGCGCGTCGAACACCGCGAACTGCCGAAGCCCGGCGCCGGCGAAGCCCTCCTCCGCGTCGAAGCGACCGGCGTCTCCTTCGCCGAGCAGCAGATGCGCCGCGGGAAGTACTACGACCAGCCGCCGTTCCCGTTCGTCCCCGGCTACGACGTGGTCGGCACGGTGCTCGAAGCCGCCGACCCGGCCCTGGTCGGGCGCCGGGTGGCCGCGCTGACCAAGATCGGCGGCTGGAGCAGCCACCTCACCGTCCCGGCCGCCGATCTGGTGCCCGTGCCCAACGGTCTCGACTCCGCCGAGGCGGAAACCTTCGTGGTCAACGGCATCACGGCGTACCAGATGCTGCACCGGTGGGCGAAGGTCAAGGCCGGCGGCACGATCCTGGTGCACGGCGCGAGCGGCGGCGTCGGCACCACGCTGGTGCAGCTGGCCCGCGCGGCCGGGATCGAGGTGATCGGCACGGCGTCGGCTCGCAACCTCGGTGTCGTGACCGCGCTCGGCGCCACGGCCGTCGACTACCGCGGCGAGGTGCCCGCCGAGGTGCGCAAACTGGCGCCGGGCGGGGTCGACGCGGTGTTCGACCACCTCGGCGGGCCCGGCATCGCGGACTCGTTCCGGCTGCTCGCCCCGGGCGGCACCCTGGTCGCCTACGGCAGCGCGTCCACAAAGGACAAGCCGGGCAACTCGCGGCTGCCGGTGCTGAAGCTGTTCGCGCGCCTGTTGTGGTGGACCGCGCTGCCGAACCGCCGCCGGGCGCACTTCTACAACGTCTGGGGCGGCAAGCGGAACCTCGCCCGGTTCCGGGCGCGCCTGGCCGAAGACCTGACCGCCGTTTTCGACCTGGCGGCCGCGGGGAAGCTCGAGGCGCAGGTGGCCGCGCGGATCCCGCTGACCGAAGCCGCGAAGGCGCTGGCGCTGGCCGAATCCGGCACGGTGACCGGCAAGGTCGTGCTCGTCCCCTGAACGCGCCGAAGGCCACCACGGCGGGCGTGGTGGCCTTCGGGAACGCCGGAAAGGTCAGTCCGTGCCGAACTCCATCGCGGCGCTGTCGAGCAGCTCGTCGTCGTCGGTCTTGCCGCGCGAGGCGATCACCTCGGCGCCGCCCTCGGGCATCGCGCCGATCAGGCCGGTCGACGCGGCCTGGGCAGCGCCGATCAGCTTCGGGTTCGAGCCGCCGACCATGCCGAGGCTGGCGTACTGCTCCAGCTTCGCCCGCGAGTCGGCGATGTCGAGGTTGCGCATGGTCAGCTGGCCGATCCGGTCGACCGGGCCGAACGCCGAGTCCTCGGTGCGCTCCATCGACAGCTTGTCCGGGTGGTAGCTGAAGGCCGGGCCGGTCGTGTCGAGGATGGAGTAGTCCTCGCCGCGCCGCAGCCGCAGCGTCACCTCGCCGGTGATCGCGGTGCCGACCCAGCGCTGCAGCGACTCGCGCAGCATCATCGCCTGCGGGTCCAGCCAGCGGCCCTCGTACATCAGACGGCCCAGCTGCCGGCCGTGGTTGTGGTAGCTGGCGAGGGTGTCCTCGTTGTGGATCGCGTTGACGAGCCGCTCGTAGGCGGCGTGCAGCAGCGCCATGCCGGGCGCCTCGTAGATGCCGCGGCTCTTGGCCTCGATGATCCGGTTCTCGATCTGGTCGGACATGCCGAGGCCGTGCCGTCCGCCGATGGCGTTGGCCTCGAGGACCAGGTCGACGGCGGTGGCGAACTCCTTGCCGTTGATGGTCACCGGGCGGCCCTGTTCGAAGCCGACCGTGACGTCCTCGGCGGGGATCTCGACCTCGGGGTCCCAGAACGCCACGCCCATGATCGGCTTGACGATCTCGATGCCGGTGTCCAGGTGCTCCAGGGACTTGGCCTCGTGCGTGGCGCCCCAGATGTTGGCGTCGGTCGAGTAGGCCTTCTCGGTGCTGTCGCGGTAAGGAAGGTCGTGGGCGAGCAGCCACTCCGACATCTCCTTGCGGCCACCGAGCTCGGTGACGAAGTCCGCGTCGAGCCACGGCTTGTAGACGCGCAGGGAGGGGTTGGCCAGCAGGCCGTAGCGGTAGAACCGCTCGATGTCGTTGCCCTTGTAGGTGGAGCCGTCGCCCCAGATCTGGACGTCGTCCTCGAGCATCGCGCGCACCAGCAGGGTGCCGGTGACCGCGCGGCCGAGCGGGGTGGTGTTGAAGTAGCTGCGGCCGCCGGTGCGGATGTGGAACGCGCCGCAGGTCAGCGCCGCGAGCCCCTCTTCGACGAGGGCTTCCTTGCAGTCGACCAGCCGCGCGATCTCGGCGCCGTACTGACCGGCCCGGCCGGGCACCGACTCGATGTCGGGCTCGTCGTACTGGCCGATGTCGGCGGTGTAGGTGCAGGGGACCGCGCCTTTGTCGCGCATCCACGCGACCGCTACGGAAGTGTCGAGGCCACCGGAGAAGGCGATACCGACACGCTCGCCGACGGGCAGGGAAGTGAGCACCTTGGACATGCGAATGATTATGCACGCCCATGCATCGTCGTGCAATCCGGGGTGCCGCGGCTCACGGAAACCCCGTTGACGTGCGTGGTTCGGTGAGCCCATGGGCCGGATGCACGCCGACGAGCACGCCATCGACACCGCGCTGGTCCGGCGGCTGGTGCGCGGGCAGTTCCCGCAGTGGGCGGACCTGCCGGTCACTCCCCTGGCTTCGGGCGGCACGGTCAACGCGGTGTACCGCCTGGGCGGCTCGCTGACCGTCCGGCTGCCGCTCACCGCGGGCGGCGCCGGCGACATCGCGAAGGAAGGCCGGGCCCTCGGCAGCCTCGGCGAGCTGCCGGTCGCGGTCCCGGCCGTCGTCGCGGTCGGCGAACCCGCCGAGGGCTACCCGTGGCCGTGGGCGGTGCACGGCTGGCTCGACGGCACACCGGCGCGCGAAGGCCGCGACGCGCCGGCCCGCGACCTGGCGGACTTCGTGCGCGCGCTGCGGGCGCACCCGGCGGAAGGTCCCCCGGCCCGCCGCGGGCAGCCGCTGCCGGACGTGGACGCGGCCACCCGCCGGGCGATCGAGGAGCTGAGCCGTACCGACGAGCCGTTCGACCCGGAGGCCGCGCTCGCCGTGTGGGCCGAAGCGCTCGAGGCTCCACAGT
Source organism: Amycolatopsis sp. NPDC004747 (assembly GCF_053601335.1). NCBI lineage: Bacteria > Bacillati > Actinomycetota > Actinomycetes > Pseudonocardiales > Pseudonocardiaceae > Amycolatopsis > Amycolatopsis sp. NPDC004747. The sequence goes on from NZ_JBSGBQ010000033.1 coordinate 26,561, forward strand.
GGACCGGACCGCCGTGCCGGCTGCACGGCGACCTGATGCCGGGCAACCTCCTGCTGCGCGACGGCCGGCTGACCGGGGTGCTCGACTGGGCCACGGCCGGGCTCGGCGACCCCGCCGTCGACCTGATCCCGGCGTGGAACCTGCTGACCGCGGACACCAGGCGCACCTTCCGCGACGCCGTGGTGCCCGACGACGCGACCTGGGCCCGCGGCCGCGGCCGGGCGTTGTCGATGGCCGTGATCCAGCTGCCGTACTACCGGCACACGAACCCGGTCATCTCGGCCAATGCCCGGTACGTGCTCACCGAGCTGGGCGTGCTCACCAGGTGCCGATGACCGGCAGGTCCCACCGCAGGGCGTGCAGGTTCCGGCTCAGCACCGTGCAGGCGCCGGTGACCTCGCCGCGGTCGTTGAGGTCCTCGGCACCGCACCAGGCGTTGTCCGCCAGCCGCCCCAGCGCGGTGAGGCCGCCGCCGGGCCCCCAGACGAAGTACCGGCCGGAGCCGATTTCCACGAGCGCGCTGCCCGTGTCGTTCGCGGTGACGAACCGGGTCCACCCGCCGTCCGGGTTCGGGTGCACGGTCAGCCGCCCGGCCGCGTCCCAGCGGGCCAGGTGGCGGACGCCGTCCCCCGCCTCCACGGTGCCGTAGATCGTCCCGTCCGCGCCGATCTTCTCCGCCGCGCTGGACTTCCAGGTGGTGTCGAGCAGGGTGAGGTGTCCCGCCGCATCCCACTTCGCGGCGTGGGAGCCGCTCGAGCCGACGACCGTGCCCGCGTTGTCGAGGTCGGCGGGGGTGCCGCCGCCTTCCAGCGGCACGAGGTTGCCCGCCGGGTCCCAGTACTTCGACTCCCCCTCGTAGGCACTGAGGACCGCGCCCGCGTCGTTGATCGCGAAGCCGCGGCCGTGGCCGAGAGCCGTGACCGTGCCCCGGTTCGTGTCCCACTTCACCGCGGTGTCCGGCGCCGAGGCGCCGTAGGAATACCCGACGGCGATGCCGTGGGCGTTGATCGCGGCCACGCTGGCAGACGCGTAGCCCGGCGCCGGCGGCAGGTCCACCGGCACCCCGGACGCGCCCCAGAGCGTCGCCCGCCCGGCGGAGGCACTGGCCGACATCGAGTTCCCGACCGCCACGCCGTCGCCGGTGATCGCGGTGGGGACGACCGACGCGTAGCCCGGCTGCGGCGGCAGCTCGGTGATCCGGCCGGCCGCGTCCCACCGGGCCCCGCGCGGGTTGTTCGCCTTGTCGAACGCCGTCCCGAACACCGTTCCGTCGTTCGACACGAAGTTCCCGTAGCTGGTCAGCCCGCCGGGCAGCGTGCCGAGGTCGACCGGGGCGACCGGTTCGCCCGCGCTCGCCGGGACCGCGGCGAGCACCACCGCCACCGCCGTCGTCGCGAGAACACCTCTGAACATCCCCTGCTCCTCCCCCTCGGGTGGGTTCCGGGGTGTCCACGCGCGACGGCGGTGCCCGGTTTAGCCCGGCAGGAGCGCCGGCGCCGCGAGGCGGGTGGCGTTCGCCGCCGCGTCGTCCGGGGCCTCCTGCGCCGAGCGCTCCGCTTCGACACGGGCCAGGTAGTTCGCCACCTCACGGTCGGTGCGGTGGGCATCCCAGCCCAGCAGCGGGGCCATCAGCCCGGCGACGACCGGGGCCGCCGCGACGCCGCGGTCGCGCTCCTCGATCGAAATGCGCGTCCGCCGGGTGAGGACGTCCTCCAGGTGCAGCGCGCCCTCGTGGGAGACCGCGTAGACGGCCTCCACGCGGAGGTACTCGGAGGTCTCCGTGATCGGCGAAGCCAGCGAAGGATCCTCCTCCATCAGCTCGACGAGGTTCCAGATCCGCGTGCCGTACCGCTGCAGCAGGTGCTCCACCCGGGTCAGCGAAAGGCCCGCCCGCGAGGCCACGGAGTACCGGTCCTCCCACAGCTCGTGGTAGCCCTCGGCGCCGGCGATCGGGAGGCGGTCGGTCCACGACGGCGGGGCCGGGCGGCCGATCTCCTCGACCGCGACGTCGACCGCGTCCGCGGCCATCACCCGGTAGGTCGTGTACTTGCCGCCGGCCACGATGACCAGGCCCGGCACCGGGTGCGCCACCGCGTGCTCCCGCGACAGCTTCGTCGTCGCGGCCGCCTTCGCCGCCAGCAGCGGGCGGAGACCGGCGTAGACGCCCTCGATGTCGTCGTGCGTCACGGGGGTGCGCAGGACGGCGTTGAGGTGTTCGAGCACGTAGTCGACGTCCGCCCGGCTCGCCGCCGGGTGCTCGCGGTCGAGGTCCCACTCGGTGTCGGTGGTGCCCACGATCCAGTGCCGTCCCCACGGGATGACGAACAGCACGCTCTTCTCGGTGCGCAGGATCAGCCCGGTGTCCAGGTCGATCTTCTCCCGCGGCACCACCAGGTGGATGCCCTTCGACGCGCGGACGGTGAACGGCGCGGGGATGCCGGCCGCCTCCGCCATGTCGTCGCTCCACACGCCGGTCGCGGCCACGACCGTCTTCGCGCGGATCTCGAACTCCACGCCGCTCTCGCGGTCGACCACCTTCGCGCCGACAACGCGCTCGCCGTCGCGAAGCAGCGAAGTGACGCGAGTCCGGGTGAGCACCGAGGCGCCCTGCTCGGCGGCCGTCCGCGCGATCGTCATCGTGTGGCGGGCGTCGTCGACCTGGGCGTCGTAGTACTGGATCGCCCCGATCAGCGCGTCGTCCGCGAGCCCCGGAGCCACCTTGAAGGCACCGCGCTTGGACAGGTGCCGGTGCCGCGGCAGCGCGCGGGCACCGCCGAGGGTGTCGTACAGCGTGACGCCGGCGCCGATGTAGCCGCGCTCCCACACCCGGTGCTGCAGCGGGACCAGGAACTTCACCGGCCGCACCAGGTGCGGGGCCAGCGTCTGCAGCAGCAGCCCGCGCTCCTTGAGGGCTTCGCGGACCAGCTTGAAGTCCAGCTGCTCCAGGTAGCGCAGGCCGCCGTGGATCAGCTTGGACGACCGGCTGGACGTGCCGGCGGCGAAGTCGCGGGCCTCGACCAGCGCGGTCGACAGCCCCCGGGACGCGGCGTCGAGCGCGACGCCGGCCCCGGTCACTCCCCCGCCGACCACGAGCACGTCGACCTCTTCGTTGACCAGCTTCCGCAGGGTTTCCGCCCGGTACTGCGGCGATAGCGGGGTCACGGTGTTCCTCCTCATGGTCACTGCACGTCGACCCAGTCGAGCGTGCGGCCCACGGCCTTCTGCCAGCCCGCGTAGCCCTCGGCGCGCTGCTCGTCGCTCCACGACGGCGTCCAGCGCTTGTCCTCGTTCCAGTTCTGCTCGAGCTCGTCGGTCGACTTCCAGAACCCGACGGCCAGCCCGGCCGCGTACGCGGCGCCCAACGCGGTGGTCTCGGCGACGACCGGCTTCGACACCGGCACGCCGAGGATGTCCGCCTGCAGCTGCATGCACAGCTCGTTGGCGGTGACGCCACCGTCCACCCGCAACACGTCCAGCGTGACGCCGGAGTCGTTCTGCATGGCCTCGACGACGTCGCGGGTCTGGTAGCAGATCGCTTCCAGGGTGGCCCGCGCGATGTGGGCGTTCGTCGTGGCGCGGGTGAGGCCGACGATCGCGCCGCGGGCGTCGGAGCGCCAGTACGGGGCGAACAGGCCGGAGAACGCCGGGACGAAGTAGACGCCGCCGTTGTCCTCGACCTGGCGGGCCAGGCTCTCGCTCTGGGCCGCGCCGCTGATGATGCCGAGCTGGTCGCGCAGCCACTGGACCGCCGAGCCGGTGACGGCGATCGAGCCTTCCAGCGCGTAGACCGGCTTGTCGTCGCCGAACTGGTAGCACAGCGTCGTGAGCAGGCCGTGCTGCGAGCGGACCAGCTCGTGGCCGGTGTTGAGCAGCAGGAAGTTGCCGGTGCCGTAGGTGTTCTTGGCCTCGCCGGGCCGGAAGCAGACCTGCCCGACGGTGGCGGCCTGCTGGTCGCCGAGGACGCCGGTGATGGCGACCTCGCCGCCGAGCGGGCCGTCCGCGCGGGTGGTGCCGAAGCCCGGGTTCGACGACGGCCGGATCGCCGGGAGCATCTGCCGCGGGACGTTGAAGAACGACAGCAGCTCGTCGTCCCAGTCGAGCGTCTCGAGGTCCATCAGCATGGTGCGCGAGGCGTTGGTCGGGTCGGTGACGTGCACGCCGCCGTCCGGGCCACCGGTGAGGTTCCAGATGAGCCACGAGTCGGTGGTGCCGAAGAGGGCGTCCCCCTTCTCGGCGTCCTCGCGCACGCCCGGGATGTTCTCGAGGATCCACTGCAGCTTGCCGCCGGAGAAGTAGGTGGCGGGCGGCAGGCCGGCCTTGCGGCGGATGACGTCGCCCTTGCCCTCGCGCTCCAGCGCGGAGGCGATCCGGTCGGTGCGGGTGTCCTGCCAGACGATCGCGTTGCCGTACGGGCGGCCGGTGCGGCGGTTCCAGACGACGGTGGTCTCGCGCTGGTTGGTGATGCCGAGCGCGGCGAGATCGGTCACCGTCAGGTTGGCCTTGTTGAGCGCGGTCGCGATGACCGAGCGGGTGCGTTCCCAGATCTCGGTCGCGTCGTGCTCGACCCAGCCCGGCTTGGGGAGGATCTGCTCGTGCTCGAGCTGGTGGCGGGCGATCTCGTTGCCGCCGTGGTCGAAGATCATGAAGCGGGTGCTGGTCGTGCCCTGGTCCACGGCACCGACGAAGTCCGGCATGGTCTGGCTCCTGGGTTGGCTCGGTGGGTCAGTTGGCGGGCTCGAGGTCCTTGGCGGGCATGGCGTCGAGGGGTTCGCCCGCGGGCAGGAACCGCTCGATCAGGTACTTGTAGATCGCGCCGCCGATCAGCGCGCCGAGCACCGGCGCCACGATCGGGATCCACCAGTAGGGGAAGCCGTACTGGTCGGTGAACGCCGTGTCGTAGCCGGTCAGCCAGGAGGCCAGGCGCGGGCCGAAGTCACGGGCGGGGTTGATCGCGTAGCCGGCGTCGGTGCCCCACGCCATGCCGATGGCCACGACGAGGAAGCCGACGACGACCGGGGCCAGGTTCGCGCCCGGCGAGGTGTTGCGGAGGTCGGTGATGGCGAACAGGACGATCAGCAGGATCGCGGTGCCGATGATCTGGTCGCGGAAAGCGCCCCAGTCACCCACCGGGAGCGTGCCGTTACCCGGGAGGGTGGAGAACACGCCCTGGGTCTTGATCGTCAGGCCCGGGTCCTTCGCGTTGAGGACCTCGGTGTAGTTCCAGCGCACCAGCAGCGCGGCCAGGAACGCGCCGGCCGTCTGGGCCACGGCGTAGGGAGCGACCTTGCGCCACTCGAAACCCTTGAACACCGCGAGCGCGATGGTCACGGCCGGGTTCAGGTGCGCGCCGCTGATCCGCGAAGCGACGTAAACACCGAGAGTGACGCCCAGGCCCCAGGCCCAGGCGATGCTGTCGTGGTCCCCGATCCCGGCGGCGACGACCTGCGCCACCACCCCGCATCCGAACAGGATGAGGATCATCGTTCCCACGAACTCGGCGGCCATCTCGCCGGCGAGTCCACGGGCCTTGAGGCTTCGCACCATTGCTTTCCTCCACAAAGGACCTTGTCCCCCTATTGGTGGATGAAAGTTAAGTTCGCGTGTCAGGCCGGTCAACGGACACCGGTCGGCATTGTCGAACGCCCCGAGTGGATGTTCGACATTGTCGAATCGGGGCCGGTCGGGTTAGGGTCTCGCGGTGCCCGGTCCGATCCAGTCCATCGAGCGCGCCGCCGCGATCCTGCGGTTGCTGGCGCGCGGCTCGGGCCGGCTGGGCGTCGGCGAGATCGCCGAGTCCCTCGAACTGGCGAAGGGCACCGCGCACGGGATCCTGCGCACGCTGCAGGGCGTCGGGTTCGTCGAGCAGGACCGCGACACCGGCAAGTACCAGCTCGGCGCGGCCCTGCTGCACCTGGGCACGAGCTACCTCGACGTCAACGAGCTGAGGTCCCGGGCGATCAACTGGGCGGACGCGCTGGCCGCCCGCAGCGGCGAGGCGGTCCGGATCGGGGCGCCCCTGGAGGGCCGGGTGCTCGTCGTGCACCACGTCTTCCGCCCCGACGACAGCCTGCAGACCCTCGACGTCGGCACGCTGCTGCCCCTGCACGCGACCGCGCTGGGCAAGGTCCTGCTGGCCTACGACACGACGTTGAAGGCGACCCCGGAGCCGTACACGCGCCGCACCCTGGTCACCCAGACGGCGATCAAGCGGGCGTGTGCGAAGGTACGGGAGGCGGGCTGGGCGGCCGAGAACGGCGAGATGATCGCCGGCGAGGCCGGGATCGCCGCCCCGATCCGCGGCCACGGCGGCATCGTGGTGGGCGCGATCGGGGTGTCGGGCGCGGCCGAGCGCATCTGCGAGCCCGACGGCGCCCCGAGCCCCAGACTGCTGGCCCAGGTCCGCGACGCGGCGCGCGCGGTGTCCCGCGACCTCGGCGCGTCCCGATGGTGAAGGGAGGACGATGGTCCAGCGGTACGTGATGTCCATCGACCAGGGCACCACCTCCACCCGGTGCATCCTGTTCGACGCGCGCGGCCGGCTCGTCTCCGTCGTGCAGCGGGAACACCAGCAGCACTTCCCGCGGCCGGGCTGGGTCGAGCACGACGCCACCGAGATCTGGCGGAACCTCTCCCGGATCGTCCCGCAGGCGCTGGCCGACGCCGGCGCGACCGCCGGCCAGGTGGTCGGGCTCGGGATCGCCAACCAGCGGGAGACCACCGTCCTGTGGGACCGGCGCACCGGCAACCCGGTCGGGCGGGCGATCGTCTGGCAGGACACCCGGACCGACGCCATGCTCGAACAGCTCGCCCGCGAACCCGGCGCCGACCGCGTGCGGCAGCTGTGCGGCCTCCCCCTCGCCACCTACTTCTCCGCGCCGCGCATCCGCTGGCTGCTCGAACGCACGCCCGGGCTGCGCGAGCGCGCGGAACGCGGGGACGTCCTCTTCGGCACCATCGAGAGCTGGCTGATCTGGAACCTCACCGGCGGGGCCGAGGGCGGCGTGCACGTCACCGACGTCACCAACGCCTCGCGCACGATGCTGATGAACCTGCGCTCGCTCAACTGGGACGACGAGCTCCTGGAGTTCTTCGACGTCCCGCGCGCGATGCTGCCGGAGATCCGCTCGTCGACGGAGGTCTACGGCACGACGTCACGCGTGGTCCCCGGCATCCGGATCGCGGCCGCGCTGGGCGACCAGCAGGCGGCGCTGTTCGGCCAGACCTGCTTCGCGCCCGGCGAGGCGAAGTGCACCTACGGCACCGGCAGCTTCCTGCTGCTCAACACCGGCCCGACCCCGGTGCTGTCCACCCACGGGATGCTCACCACGGTCGGGTTCAAGATCGGCGACGAGCCCGCGGTGTACGCCCTCGAAGGGTCGATCGCCGTCACCGGGTCGCTGGTGCAGTGGTTCCGCGACGGCCTGGAGCTGATCGGCAGCGCGCCGGAGATCGAGACCCTGGCCCGCACGGTCGAGGACAACGGCGGCTGCTACATCGTGCCGGCGTTTTCGGGGTTGTTCGCGCCGCACTGGCACAGCGAGGCGCGCGGGGTGATCGCCGGGCTGACGTCGTACATCACGAAGGGCCACCTGGCGCGGGCGGTGCTGGAGGCGACCGGCTGGCAGACCCGCGAGGTCGTCGACGCGATGAACGCCGACTCGGGGCTGGCGCTGTCGACGCTGAAGGTCGACGGCGGGATGACCGCGGACAACCTGCTGATGCAGTTCGTCGCCGACGTCCTCGACGTGCCGGTGGTGCGCCCGATGGTGGCGGAGACGGTGTCGCTCGGCGCGGCTTACGCGGCCGGGCTGTCGGTCGGGTACTGGCCGGACCTGGAGGGCCTGCGGCGCAACTGGCACCGGGCGGGCCAGTGGCTGCCGGCGATGGACCCGGCCCGCCGCGATTCCGAGTACGCGCACTGGCGCCAGGCGGTGGAGCTGACGTTCGGCTGGATGCGCCCGGCCCCGGCCGCGGCGGCGCCGGGTTCGGACCTGGTGGAGGTGCTGCTGGCCGACCACCGCCGGTTCGAGCAGCTGCTGCGCGACCTGCGCAACAGCGAAGCCGACCGGCCGGCCCTGGTCGCGGAGCTGTCGGCGCTGCTGGTCGCCCACGCGACGGCGACCGAGCGGATCGTCCGCCCGTCCTCCCCCGGCGCACCGTTCGCCGACGACCTCCTGGCCGTGCTGGACGGCGAAGACTTCGAAAAGGCGTTGCTGCGGCTGGAGAACGCCGTGGACGCCCACGTCCGGGGCGAGGAACGCGGACTGCTGAACGACCTGCGCCGCAGTATGTCCACTTCGGACCGGACGGGGCTGGGCCGGGCGTTCGTCGCGGAGCGCCGCCGCCAGCTGGACCTCGGCTGCGGCGACGCGGACCACATCCGCGGCCTGGGTGACCGCCTGAAGCTCTGACCGCCTGCCATCCGGGTGAAGCCGGGCCCGGACCCCTGCCCCGGCGCGGGCGGTGGGGAGAAGACTGCGGACACCGTTTCGCCACCGGAGGGAGCACTCGTGTCCGCAGCCGCCGACGAAGCCCTGCTGTCCCTGTCCACCCCGGCCGGGCTCGCCGATCCGTACCCGGTCTACGCGAAACTCCGCGAGGAGACACCGGTCTTCCGCAGCGAGGTCTACGACGGCTGGGTGCTCACCCGGTTCGCGGACTGCCAGCAGGTGCTCGCCGACGGCGACACCTTCCCCGTGCTGGACGCGCAGTGGCGCGACCGGCACCGGCCGGGCTGGCGCGACAACGCCGCGATGGCCCTGTTGTCCGATCTCCTGCCGTGGAAGAACCCACCGGAGCACACGCGCGAACGCCGTCTGCTCGTGCGCGACTTCACCGTCCGGCGCGTGCAGGAGCTGGAGCCCGCCGTCCGCCGCGCCACCGACCGGGTGCTGGACCGCTTCGCCGACGCCACCGCGGACGGGAGCGCGGCGGAGTTCGCCGGCACGGTCCTCTACCCGCTCGGCATGGCCGTGATCGGCGACCTGGTCGGCGTGCCCGAGGCCGACCACGACCGGCTCCGCCGCATCACCGACCTGATCGGCAAGCAGGTCAACCCCGCGATGTCGCCCGACCTGCGCGCCGAGGTCGACGCGGCCGCCGTCGAGTACCGGGCCTACTTCACGGAGCTTATCGCGCGCCGGCGTGCCGATTCGGGCGACGACCTGACCTCCGCGCTGCTGGCCCGGCCCGCCGACGGCGCCGAACTGATGTCCGCCGACGAAGTGCTCAACGCGCTGCTCGTGCTGTTCGGGGGCGGCTACGAGACCACCGCGGGTGCGCTGGGCAACGGCATCCACGCGCTGCTGACCCACCCGGACCAGTTCGCCCTGCTCACCGGCGATCCGGGACTGGCGGCGAGCGCGGTCGAGGAGATCCTGCGGTGGGACGGCGCCGCCCAGATGAGCCAGCGCGCGGCCGCCCGGCCGACGGTGCTCGACGGCCGGGAGATCCCGGCGGACGACGCCGTGGTGATCCTCGCCGGAGCGGCGAACCGGGACCCCGCGCGCTTCGCGGAACCGGACCGCTTCGACATCACCCGCGACGGCGGCCGCGGGCTGTTCTTCGGGCACGGCCTGCACCTGTGCCTCGGCGCGGCCTTGGCGCGGCTCGAGATGACGGTGCTGCTCGAACAGTTGGGAAAGCGGTTCCCGACGTTGCGGATCGGCGGCGAGGTGCAGCGCCGGCCCAACCCGGCGCTGCGCGGGATGGTGGCCCTGCCGCTGACCCGGTGACCTGGTGCCGTACCGCAACCGGCCGCGAGTGCCCTCGGCGCCTCGCCCGCCCGCGTTCGATGCGGTCTAAGCACCTTTGAGGCAGCGGCTGCTCTCCCGCACGACCAGCTCGGCCTCGACCGTTCCCCAGGCCGGCGTCGCCACGCCGTCGATGCGGGCCGCCAGGGTCGACAGGGTCCGGCGGCCCGCCGCCAGGTAGTCCTGGCGGACCGTCGTCAACGGCGGGGCGAAGTACGCCGCCTCGGGGACGTCGTCGAAGCCGACGACGTGGGCGTCGCGCGGGACTCGCATGCCCGCCTCCGCGAACGCCGCCAAGAGCCCCAGTGCCATGTGGTCGTTCGCCGAAAACACCGCACCCACGCCGGATTCCACCGCCAGTGACTGGCCGGCGCGGAACCCCGACCGGGCGGACCAGTCGCCGCGGACCACCGGGGGCACCTCCGCGCCGTGGCGTTCGAGCGTCTCGCGCCAGCCGCGCTCGCGGGCGCGGGCCACCGGGCCCTCCTCCGGGCCGCCGAGGTGCCAGACCGTCTGGTGGCCGAGCTGGAGCAGGTGCTCGGTCGCCTGGCGGGCGCCCGCGTACTGGTCGGTGGAGGCCGCGGGCACCAGCGGGATGCCGGCGACCGGGGCCAGCTCGGCCAGCAGGTGCCCGTCGAGCACGACGATCCCGGCCACCCCCTGCAGCTGCAGGCCCGCCACCGCGGCCAGCACCGCCGCGCTGCTCTCGCTCGACACGCTGAAGACGCTGAGCACGTACTCCTGCTCGCGGGCGGCCGCGCGGAGGCCGTGCAGCACCGGGCCGGACGCCGACTGGCCGGTCGCGATCACCCCGAGCGTGCCCCGGCGCGGGACGGGCCGCGCGCGGAGCGGGCCGTCGGGACCTGCGTCGTCCACGGGCATGCGTCGATGTTAGCGATCACAGGGCAAGACGTGAACTTTGTTCACCTTCCGTAAATAACGAAAAGGTAACGGCGGGGTCGCGGCTTGAACCGGCCCCGAACCGGGTCCGTTCACCCCAATGCCGGAACCAGTGACACCGGGCGGGTTCCCCCGATGCCCGCGCCCGATGCTCACTCCCCGGGTTCCGCGCGTTTCCAGACCGGGTACGCAGGCTCTCTTCGGCGTGCCCGGACAATCGAACGAGGTGAACATGGCCCGGAATACTTCCCGCACCCCCGCCACGGGCAGACATCGCATCACCCGCCGCACGAAGATCGCGACCGGTGGACTGGCTCTCGCACTGGCCGTCGGCGGCATCGTCGTCGCGACCACCGCCGGCCGCACCGGCGAGGCGAGCGCCGACGAGGCCGACGCGTCGTTCTTCATCGACATCGCGAAGGTCCCCTCGGGCATCAACGTGAACAAGGCGCTGCAGCAGAAGGGCGCTCGCGGCACGTTCACCGTGGACTGCGGCCGCAACGAGAACCAGCACTTCAACCCGGACAACTTCATCGCCCAGCCCGGGATCAAGAACGGCGCCCAGCACCTGCACGACTACGTCGGCAACCTCTCCACCAACGCCGACTCCAACAACAAGAGCCTGGTCAAGGCCGGCACCACCTGCAAGAACGGGGACAAGTCCGCCTACTTCTGGCCCGTCGTCCGCATCGACACCGGCGACGCCGAGAAGAACCCGCCTGCCAAGCAGCCCGACCGCGCCGGCAGCGCCAAGGACAAGGCGAGCGCGCAGGTCGACTGCCCGGACGTCGCGAGCAAGCTGCCCGACGTCCCGGACCAGGCCATGGACGAGGTCAACCGCAACCTCGACCTGCTCGACAAGCAGATCGACGAGGCCAACCAGCGGATCGCGAACGGCGACCTCAAGACGCCGCAGGACATCCAGAACGCCGTCGTCGGCCCGCTCAAGGACAAGCGCGCGGCCACCATCGACCGGATCGCCATCGCGATCGGCCGCCGGGCCGCGAAGCCGACCAACCTCGGCGGGCTCGCGCAGTGCGCGCTCAAGCAGAACGGCAAGGGCGGCCTGGACAACGGCGGGCAGAACAGCAACGGCCAGCCGGCGGAGCTGCCCGGCGTCAACGACAAGAACGAGGTCGGCGACAACGACGGCGAGATCCAGCGCGTCCAGTCGGCGACGATCACGTTCACCAGCGGCGGCGCGCAGAAGGTCGTCGCGATGCCGCAGTTCCTCCGGATCCTCTACGGCGACGCCAAGCAGAGCACCAACGGCCCGGCCAACGCCCGGCCGAGCTGGACCTGCACCGGCTTCGAGGACCGGCTCACCGACCACTACCCGATCTGCCCGCAGAACAGCAAAGTGGAGCGGATCCACGCCTTCCCGAACTGCTGGGACGGCAAGAACATCGACAGCACCAACCACCGCACGCACATCGTGTTCGCCGACCAGCAGGGCAAGTGCCCGAAGGGGTTCCAGAACGTGCCCCAGCTGGTGATCAAGCTGGTCTACAACATCCCGCACGACATCCAGGTCAAGGGCCAGTACAAAGTGGACGCCTTCGCCCAGGAGAAGCACAACCCGCGCTCGGACCACGACGACTTCGCCAACGTCATGGGCCAGCGCCTGATGAACCAGGTCGTCAACTGCATCAACACCGGCAAGCGCTGCAACCAGTAGTCCCGCGGGGGCCGCGCCGACCGGCGCGGCCCTCGTGTCGTCCCCTCAATCACGCATGATGCCCCTCTGATCACGAGTGATGCCTCTCCAATCACGCGCGATGCCTTTCCGCGCACGAGCGAAGCCCGCGGCCCGGCGTGATCGAGCACGTAACTCGCGCGTCCGGCCGCGGATCTCGTGTGATCGCGGGCGGATCTCGCGTGATTGGAGGGGCATCACGTGTGTCTGGAAGGGCATCACATGTGATTGGGGAGGCATCACTCGTGATTGGAGGGGCGACACGGCGAAAGGCCGCCTCGGGGTGTGAACCCCGAGGCGGCCTTCGCGGACGAACCTGGTCAGGAAGCTGCGCGGCGCTTGGTCCAGATGTCGTAGGCCACCGCCGCCAGCAGGACGACGCCCTTGACCAGCATCACCCGCTCGCTCGGGGCGCCGATCAGGGACATGCCGTTGTTGATCACGGCCATGATCAGGCCACCGGTGATCGCGCCGACCACCTTGCCCACGCCGCCCTGGACCGCCGCGCCGCCGATGAAGGCCGCCGCGATCGCGTCCAGCTCGAAGTTGACACCCGCCGTCGGGCCCGCCTGGTTGAGCCGGCCCGCGAAGATGATGCCGGCCAGCGCCGCCAGGACGCCCATGTTGACGAAGATCCAGAACGTCACCTGCTTGACCTTGACGCCCGAGAGCGTCGCCGCCTGCAGGTTGCCGCCCACGGCGTAGATGTGCCTGCCGAACACCGACTTCCCGGCCACCAGCGAGTAGCCGAGCACCAGCGCCGTCAGCAGGATCAGCACCCACGGCAGGTTCTTGAACCGCGCCAGCTGGACCACCAGCGCCAGCACCAGCACCGCGATCCCGGCCAGCTTCAGCACGAAGACCGGGAAGGGGTCCACGTCCTGGCCGTAGCCGAGCCGGCCCGTGCGCTTGCGCCACTGGGTGAACACGATCCCGGCCACCGCGGCGACGCCGGCCAGCAGCGACACCAGGTCGGCACCGCCCAGCGGGCCGAGGCCGATGTTGCCCAGGTAGCCGTCGGTGAAGCCGTTGGACAGCGTGCGGATCGCGTCCGGGAACGGGCCGATGCCCTGGTTGCCCAGCACCGTCAGGGTCAGCGCCCGGAACGCCAGCATGCCGGCCAGCGTCACGATGAACGCCGGGATGCCGAAGTAGGCGACCCAGTAGCCCTGCCACGCGCCGATCGCCGCGCCGACGACGAGGGTGATCAGCACCGCGAGGAACCACGGCATGTGCGAATTCACCATCAGCACCGCCGACACCGCGCCGGTCATCGCGACGACCGACCCGGCGGACAGGTCGATGTGCCCGGAGATGATCACCAGGATCATCCCGATCGCGAGGATCAGCACGTAGCTGTTCTGCACGATGATGTTGGAGATGTTCTGCGGTTCCAGCAGCGCGCCACCGGTGAGCACCTCGAACAGCACCACGATCAGCGCGAACGCGACGTAGATGCCGCTCTGGCGCGGGTTGATCGAGATCCTCCGCTTGGAGCGCTCAACCGGGGGCACGGCGGGCCGCGCTTCGGTCGTGGTCATTCCCGTTCCTTAGTCATGTACTGCATCAGCAGTTCCTGAGTGGCTTCTTCACGCTTGGCCTCGCCGGTGATCCGCCCCGCCGAAAGCGCGTAGATCCGGTCGCAGAGCCCGAGCAGCTCCGGCAGCTCGGAGGAGATGACCAGGACGGCCTTCCCCTGCGCGGCGAGGGAGTTGATGATCGTGTAGATCTCGAACTTCGCGCCCACGTCGATGCCGCGGGTCGGTTCGTCCAGGATCAGCACGTCCGGATCGGTGAAGATCCACTTCGCCAGCACGACCTTCTGCTGGTTGCCGCCGGAGAGCTTGCCGGTCACGCTCTGCACGCTCGGTGCCTTGATCCGCAGATCGCGGCGGAAGCGGTTCGCGGTGTCGTGCTCGGCGTGCTCGTTGACCCAGCCGCGCTTGGCCAGCTTGCCCAGCCCGGCCGCGGACACGTTGCGCTGGATGTCCTCGATCAGGTTGAGCCCGTAGCGCTTCCGGTCCTCGGTGGCGTAGGCGATGCCGTGGCGGACGGCTTCCTGCACCGACCGGACCTCGATCTCCTCGCCGTGCTTGATGATCCGGCCGGAGATGTCCTTGCCCCACGACCGGCCGAACACGCTCATCGCCAGTTCCGTGCGGCCCGCGCCCATCAGCCCGGCCAGGCCGACGATCTCCCCGCGCCGCAGCGAAAGCGACGCGTGATCGACCACGACCCGCCCCGCCTGGGTCGGGCTGTGCACGGTCCAGTCCTCGATCCGCAGCACCTCTTCGCCGATGTCCGGCTCCCGGGGCGGGAACCGGTGCTCGAGGTCGCGGCCGACCATGCCGGTGATGATGCGCTCTTCCGTCAGCCCCGCCGCGTCGAGCGTCTCGATCGTCTTGCCGTCACGCAGGATCGTGACGGTGTCGGCGATCGCCGTCACCTCGCCGAGCTTGTGCGAAATGATCACGCACGTGACGCCCTCGTCCCGCAGCCCGCGCAGCAGCTCGAGCAGGTGGGCCGAGTCGTCGTCGTTGAGCGCCGCGGTGGGCTCGTCGAGGATCAGCAGCTTGACCTCTTTGGACAGTGCCTTGGCGATCTCGACGAGCTGCTGCTTGCCGACACCGAGCTCCTGCACCGCCCGCGTGGCGTTTTCGGCGAGGCCGACGCGCTTGAGCAGCGCGCCGGCCTCGTGGTTGGTGCGGTTCCAGTCGACCCAGCCCCGCTTGGCCTGTTCGTTGCCGAGGAAGATGTTCTCCGCGATCGACAACTGGCCGCACAGCGCGAGTTCCTGGTGGATGATCACGATCCCGCGCCGTTCGCTGTCGCGCACCGACCCGAACTCGCACCGCTGCCCGTCGAAGGTGATCTCGCCGTCGTACGTCCCGTGGGGGTAGACGCCCGAGAGCACCTTCATCAGGGTGGACTTCCCGGCGCCGTTCTCCCCGCAGATCGCGTGGATTTCCCCGCGGCGCACGGAAAGGTTGACGTCCGACAGCGCCTTGACCCCGGGGAAGGTCTTGGTGATCCCGCGCATGCCGAGCAGTTCGGTCATTTCAGCTGACCTGCCGTGTAGTAGCCCGACTCGACGAGTTCCTTCTCGTAGTTGGCCTTGTCCACGGTGACCGGCTGCAGCAGGTAGGACGGGACGACCTTCTTGCCGTTGTCGTAGTCCTTGGTGTTGTTGACCTCGGGCTTGCCGCCCTTCAGCACCGCGTCGGCCATCTTGACGGTGGTGTCGGCGAGCTTGCGGGTGTCCTTGAAGATCGTCGAGTACTGCTCACCGGCGATGATGGACTTGACCGAGGCGACCTCGGCGTCCTGGCCGGTGACGATCGGGTACGGCTGGCCGGCGGTGCCGTAGCCGTTGCTCTTCAGCGCCGACAGGATGCCGATCGACAGGCCGTCGTACGGCGAGAGCACGGCCTGGACCTTGGCGCCACCGGTGTAGGTCTTGGTGAGCAGGTCCTCCATGCGCCGCTGCGCGGTGGCGGGGTCCCAGCGCAGGATGGCCGCGCGGGCGAAGTCGGTCTGGCCGCTCTTGACGACCAGCTTGCCGCTGTCCATCAGCGGCTTGAGGACCGACATCGCGCCGTTGAAGAAGAAGGTCGCGTTGTTGTCGTCCGGCGAACCGGCGAACAGCTCGATGTTGAACGGGCCAGCACCGTCACCCAGGCCCTTGACCAGCGAGTTCGCCTGCTCGACGCCGACCTTGAAGTTGTCGAAGGTGGCGTAGTAGTCGACGTTCGGTGAATTGCGGATCAGCCGGTCGTAGGCGATGACCGGGATCTTCTTGTCGGCCGCTTCCTGCAGCTGGGTGGTGATCGCGGTGCCGTCGATCGAGGCGATGACCAGGAGCTTGGCGCCCTTGGTGATCTGGTTCTCGATCTGGTTCACCTGCGTGGGGATGTCGTTCTCGGCGTACTGCAGGTCGACCTTGTAGCCGAGCTTCTCCAGGGCGGCCTTGATGTTGTCGCCGTCGTGGATCCAGCGTTCCGACGACTTCGTCGGCATGGTGACGCCGACCAGGCTGCCCTCGGCGCCGGCGCCGGGCGCGGCCGTCTGGTCCGCGGTCTTCTGGCTCGAACCGCACGCCGACAGCGTGAGCGCGAGCCCCGCGGCGGCGAGCGCCGCGATTCCTCTGGTGAACTTCATCGTTCTTTCTTCCTTTCTCAGAAGCCTTCTCAGAAACCCTGGGCGAGCCGGTGGTAGGCCTGGTTCCACCGGATCCGGTCGGCGAAGTCGTGCGGGGTCGTGTCCTTGTCGATGACCAGCAGTTCGACGCCGAGCAGGTTCGCGAAGTCGCGAAGGGTTTCCGTGCTCACGGCCTGGGTGAGCACGGTGTGGTGCGGGCCGCCCGCGGTGATCCAGGACTCCGCGGACGTCGCCAGCGACGGCGCCGGCTCCCAGACCGCCCGCGCCACCGGCAGGTTCGGCAGGGGCTCGTCCGGCGCGACGACGTCGATCTCGTTGGCCACCAAGCGGAACCGGTCGCCGAGGTCGACCAGGCCGAGGACGACACCGGGGCCGGGGGCGGCGTCGAACACCAGCCGGACCGGGTCCTCCCGGTTGCCGATGCCCAGCGCGTGGATCTCGCAGGACGGCTTCTCGGCGGCGATGCTCGGGCAGACCTCGAGCATGTGCGCGCCGAGGATCTTCGGCGTGCCCGGCCCGAAGTGGTAGGTGTAGTCCTCCATGAACGACGTGCCGCGGTCGCGGCCGACGCTCATCGCCTTGACCGCGGCGAGCAGCGCCGAGGTCTTCCAGTCGCCCTCGCCGCCGAAGCCGTAGCCGTCGGCCATCAGCCGCTGCACCGCGAGGCCAGGCAGCTGCCGGAGCCCGCCGAGGTCTTCGAAGTTCGTGGTGAACGCGCCGAACCCGCCGTCGGTGAGGAACTTCCGCAGCCCGGCCTCGATGCGGGCGGCGTACTGCAGCGACTCGTGCCGCGCTCCCCCGGCCGCCAGCTCCGGCACAACGTTGTATTCCTCGGCGTACCGCTGCACCAGCGAGTCCACCTCGGATATCGCGTCGACCTGTTCGACCAGCTCGTTGACGCCGTAGGTGTTGACCGAGACGCCGAACCGCAGCTCGGCCTCGACCTTGTCGCCTTCGGTCACGGCGACGTCGCGCATGTTGTCGCCGAACCGGGCCAGCCGCAGGTTGCGCAGGTGGTCGGCGCCGATCGCCGCGCGCGCCCACGCGTCGATCCGCGCGACCACGGCCGGGTCGGACACGTGCCCGGCCACGGTCTTGCGCGGCACGCCGAGGCGGGTCTGGATGAACCCGAACTCCCGGTCGCCGTGCGCGGCCTGGTTGAGGTTCATGAAGTCCATGTCGATGGTGGCCCACGGGAGCGCCTCGTTGAGCTGCGTGTGCAGGTGCAGCAGCGGCTTGCGCAGGGCGTCCAGGCCGGTGATCCACATCTTCGCCGGCGAGAAGGTGTGCATCCAGGCGATCACGCCGACGCAGGAGGCGTCGGCGTTGGCTTCCTGCAGCACCCGGCGGATGGCGGAGGCCTCGGTCAACACCGGCTTGCCGACGATCTCGGCGGGCAGCCCGCCGGAGGCGGCCAGCAGCTGCTGGATGCGCAGGGACTGGCCGGCCACCTGCTCCAGGGTCTCCTCACCGTAGAGGCCCTGGCTGCCGGTGAGGAACCAGACTTCGGGTTTCGACGCGCGCGTCATCGTTCTCCTTGGAAGATCAGTGCTGGCCGTAGACGTTCTGGTACCGGGCGTAGAGCCGGTCGACGTCCTCGGGCGGGAGGGGTTCGGGCGTGCCGAGCTCGAAGGCCTTGTGGACGGTGCGGGCCACGTCCTCGACCATCACCGCGGCCTTGACCGCGTCGCGCGCGGTGCGGCCGACGGTGAACGGGCCGTGGTTGCGCATCAGCACCGCCGGCGAGCGGCTGGAGCGAAGCGTTTCGACGATGCCGCGGCCGATGGAGTCGTCGCCGATCAGGGCGAACGGCCCGATCGGGATCTCCCCGCCGAACTCGTCGGCGATCATCGTCAGCACGCACGGGATCGGCTCGCCACGGGCCGCCCACGCCGTGGCGTAGGTCGAGTGGGTGTGCACGACCCCGCCGATCTCCGGCATGTGCCGGTAGACGTAGGCGTGCGCGGCGGTGTCGGACGACGGCGCGAGGTCGCCTTCGACCAGCTCGCCGTGCAGGTCGGTGACGACCATGGTGTCGGCGGACAGGTTGTCGTAGGACACGCCCGAGGGCTTGATGACCAGCAGGTCCCGGCCCGGTACCCGCGCCGAGACGTTGCCCGCGGTCCAGATCACCAGCTCGTTGCGGGTCAGCTCGCCGTGCAGTTTCGCGACCGTCTCGCGCAGTTCGGCGACGGTGTCGAGCACTTCACCGGTCAGCGACATCAGGACCGTCCTTTCGCGACCTCGCGGCGGCGGGCCGCCAGGCGGTGCATGACATCGTTGCCGCCGCGGCCGAAGTAGTCGTGCAGCTGCGTGTACTCGGCGTACAGCTCGTCGTAGGCCACCACGTGGGCGGACACCGGCCGGTACACCGCCCGCTCGACCGAGCCCATCGCGGCGGCGGCCACGCGGATGTCGGCGTGGGCCCCGGCCGCGACGGCCGCGTGGATGGCCGACCCGAGCGCGGGTCCCTGCGCCGAGCCGATCACCGACAGCGGCAGGTTGGTGACGTCGGCGTAGATCTGCATGAGCAGCGCGTTCTTCGCCAGCCCGCCCGCGATGATCAGCTCGGTGACCGGGACGCCGGCCTCGGTGAACGTCTCGATGATCTTCCGGGTGCCGAAGGCGGTGGCCTCCAGCAGCGCGCGGTAGACGTCCTGGGGGCGGGTCGCGAGCGTCTGCCCGACGATCACCCCGGACAGCTCGTGGTCCACCAGCACCGACCGGTTGCCGCTGTGCCAGTCCAGGGCGATCAGGCCGTGTTCGCCGATCTCCTGCTGGGCCGCCAGCCGGGTGAGCTCCTCGTGCGAGGCATCGGCGAAGTGCTCGACGAACCAGCCGAAGATGTCGCCGACGCCGCTCTGGCCTGCCTCGTACCCCCACAGCCCGGGCACGATCCCGCCTTCGACGACCCCGCACATCCCGGGGACCTCGTGCAGCTCGGCGCCGTTCATCACGTGGCAGGTCGAGGTGCCCATGATCGCCACCATCTGGCCGGGCTCGACGGCCTGCGCGGCGGGGGCGGTGACGTGCGCGTCAACGTTGCCAACGGCGACGGCGATGCCTTCGGGCAGCCCGGTCCAGGCGGCGGCCTCGGCGGTCAGCGAGCCGGCCCGGGAACCCAGCTGGCCCAGCGGGTGCTCCAGCTTGTCGGCCACGAAGTCCTCGAAGCCGGGGGCGAGCTCGCGGAGGAAGTCGCGGCTCGGGTACTGGCCGTCCTGCAGGATCCCCTTGTAGCCGGCCGTGCAGGCGTTGCGGACGTAGGACCCGGTGAGCTGCCAGACGATCCAGTCGGCCGCCTCGACCCAGTGCCGCATGGCGGCGTAGACCTCGGGCGCCTCTTCGAACAGCTCCAGGCCCTTGGCGAACTCCCATTCCGAGGAGATCAGGCCGCCGTAGCGCGGGAGCCACTTCTCGCCGCGGGTGCGGGCCAGCTCGTTGATCCGCACGGCCTGCGGCTGCGCCGAGTGGTGCTTCCAGAGCTTCACGTACGCGTGCGGGTTGCCCTCGAACTCGGGCAGTTCGCACAGCGGCGTCCCGTCCGCCGTCGTCGGCACCATCGTGCACGCGGTGAAGTCGGTGGCGATCCCGACGACGTCGGCGGCGTCGACGCCGGCGTCCCGCAACGCCGCCGGTACGGCGTTGCGGAGCACGCCGACGTAGTCCGCCGGCACCTGCAGCGCCCATTCCGGCGGCAGCGCGCGGCCCGTGGCGGGCAGCGTCTCGTCGAGCACCCCGTGCGGGTACTCGAAGACGCCGGAGCCGAGTTCGGCCCCGTCAGCCACGCGCACGACCACCGCGCGGCCCGACAGCGTACCGAAGTCGACGCCGACGGTGAGTGGTTCTCCCACGGTGTCTTCCCTCCTGGTTGGTGACCGGGACGCGGCGCGGGCGGCGGTGAACGCGCCGCGTCCCGGGGTCTTAGCGGCCGGTGAGGACCAGCGTCGTCACCGAGTTGGCCGGCAGCGTCAGCTTCGACGTCGCGGCCAGCCCGGTGATCTCCCTGGTCTGCGGCACGATGGCGGTCGGCGTGGCGAGGCTGTTGCGCCCCGCCGGATCGCCGGTGAGCGTGGTGAGCGTCCCGGTGCCGTCGACGGCGGTGACGCCGGTGAGCGACAGCCGGGCTGTTTGCACCTGAGGAGTCGGATTGACGAGTTTGACCGTGAAGGTCTTCCTTCCGCTCTTCGTGGTCACGTTGACCACCTGCCGCAGGGGGCTGCCCTGGTTGAGGCGGCTGGTGACGATCTGCTTGCCCAAGGTGCTGGAGAACATCTGCTGCACCCAGTACGACGGCGAGGCGTAGCTCGTCCCGGCGTCGAAGCCGATCAGGTTGACCGGCCAGTTGGACTGGTTCTCCTGCACCAGCACCGGCGCGTACATCGAGCCGATGACGACGTCGCTGTTGCGTTCGAGCCCGGTGAGGAACGCGGCCTCGCCGATGGCGGCGGCCAGGGTGCCGGTGGGCCGGCCGTCCTGGGCGCCGTACTCGCCGACGAGGATGTCCGGGCCGCTGCGGTCGGCGGTGTCGTAGCGGGTCGAGTTGTCGGTGAACCACTGCGGCGACTGGTAGTAGTGGTCGTCCGCGGCGTCCGGCCGCATGCCCGGCGCGGTCGACGCGGCCCCGCCCTGCAGGCCGCCGGTGGTGGCGACGACGGTCAGCTGCGGGTACTTCGCTTTGATGGCGTTGTACATGTCCGTGTAGCGCCAGGCGTAGCTGCCCGAGCCGTCGAACCAGTCCTCGTTGCCGACTTCGACGTAGTGCAGGTCGAACGGCGCCGGGTGGCCGTCGGCGATCCGCTTGGCGCCCCACGTCGTGGAGCTGTCGCCGATGGCGTACTCGATCTCGTCGAGGGCTTCCTGGACGTACTGCGGGTAGTCGGCTTGGTCGACGTGCTGGCCGTTGAGGGTGTAGCCGGCGAACAGCGCGAGCAGCGGCTGGGCGCCGACGTCCTCGGCGAGCTTCAGGTAGTCGAGGATGCCGAAGCCGTCGGTGGACCAGTAGCCCCACGCGGTGTTCTGGTGGCCGGGCCGCTCTTCGAGCTTGCCGATGGTCTTCTTCCACTCGAAGCGGGTGTCGAGGGTGTTGCCCTCGAGGTAGTTGCCGCCGGGGACGCGGAACAGGCCGAGCTTCATCGCGGCGAGCTTCTGCCCGAGGTCCGCGCGGACGCCGTTGGGCCGGTTCTTGAACGTCGGCGGGAACAGCGACACCTGCTGGAACCAGGCGTCCCCGCTCAGCGCGGTCCGGCCCTTGTTCACCAGCGACACGACGATCCGGTTGTCGGTGGAGGCGCCGATCGTCGACGGCGTGGTGAAGCTGAACGTCTGCTGTGCCCACGCGGGCCCGACCGGCTGGAGGTCCTTGCTCGCCAGCACGGTGCCGTCCGGCTTCTCCAGGCTGACCCGGACGCCACCGGTCCAGGTGCCCTTGGCGAAGAAGCTGCCGGTGTACTTGGTGGCGGGCTTCGCGGCGACGCCGTAGAAGCCGACGTTCGCGGCGGCCACCCGGCCCGCCGCCGGGACGGTGTCGGCGTGCAGCTTCAGCGCGCGGTCGAGCGCGGTGTTCAGCGGGTTCGCGGTGTCGACCGAGTACGTCCCGGTGGCGCCCGCCGAGGTGAGCAGCGACCAGTACGGCACCGGCGTGTTGCCCGCGCCGCTGCCGGGCTGGTAGCCCTCCTTGAAGGTGCGGTTGCGGACGAGCTCGGCGTAGAGGCCGCCCTCGACCGAGTGGCTGATGTCTTCGAGGATCGAGCCGTAGGTGGTCGGCCGGGTGTTGGCGCGGACGACGTTGGCGTCGACGGCCAGCTGGTTGGCCCCGGCCAGGGTGCCGATCTGGGCCGCGGTGAGCGGGAAGCGGCGCAGCTCCACCTCGTCGACGGCGCCGGTGAAGCCGGAGCCGACGGTGAACGGCGCCGCCGCGGTGCCTGAGGCCGGGCAGGCGGAGACGTCGAGGGTGGTACCGGTGGGGGTACCGCAGGTGCTGGTGAGCACGGCCGCGTCGCCGTCGGCGTAGACGGTGAGCCGCTGCGACGCGCGGTCCAGGACGAGGGCCGCGTGGTGCCAGTTGCCGTCGGCGAGCCCGCCGCCGGTGGTGGTCACCTGGATCGTGCCGACGCGGGCGGTGAGCTTGCCGCCGGTGACGCCGAGCGCGTAGCCGTCGCCGTGGTCGGCCAGGGTGCCGTCCGCGGTGGTGCGGAACCACGCGGCCAGCGAGAGCGAGCCGGTGCCGGCGTCGAACGCCGGCGAGCTGCCCATGTCCACACTGGACTTGCCGTCGAGCTGGACGGCCTTGCCGGCCGCCCCGGCGGTCCAGGTCGCGCCCTTCAGCGTGCCGTCGGCGGCGTTGGCCGAGGAGTCCCGCGCCACCGTGCCGGCGCCTTCGTCGAAGTGCCAAGAGCCGCCGGCGGCCAGCGCGGCGACGGCGGAGGCGGTCAGCGGCGTCGGGTACGCGCGGACGTCGTCGATCCCGCCGGCGAACCAGTCGGCCGGGCTGCCGGCCCACTTGCCGCGGCCGATTTCCAGGTGCCCGGCCGCGGTCCACGGCGCGGTGAACGGGACGCTCTGCTGCAGGATTCCGTTGACGTACAGGGAAAGCGTGCCGGCCGCACGGCTGTAGACGCCGACGATGTGCTGCCACTGGTCCGCCTGCGCGGGCAACGTCGAGACCGCCGAGGACGAAGCGGTGTCACCGTCGCCCGCGCGGCGGGTGAAGGCGAACCGGCCGTCGGCGGCGCGCTGCAGGTAGAAACCGCTGATGGTGCTGCCGTCCACGCTCACCGCGGTGCGGAAGCCGCCCGCCGCGGTGGGCTTGACCCACGCCGACACCGAGAAGCTCTGCGCGGTGTCCACGACCGGGCCCGGGACGTCGACCGCGGCGTCGGTGCCGTTCAGGGCGACGCCGTGGGGACCGACGACGCCCTCGCCCCAGGCGGCACCGCCGGTCAGGGTGGCGGTCCGCGCGTCGAGGGAGTCGTCCGCGGTCGTCGTGCCGGTGCCCTCGTCGAGGCGCCAGTGCCCGGCGGTGGCCAGGCGGGCGGCGTCCGCGGCGGACAGCGGGCCCGAGTAGGCGCGGACGTCGTCGATCGAGCCGTCGACGAAGTCCACCGGGTTGCCGCCGTACTTGCCGCGGCCGATCACCAGGTGGCCGGTGCCCGCCCAGGCCGTGGGCGCGGCGACGGTGGCCTGGCGGGTGCCGTCGACGTACAGCGACAGCGTCGACGCGCTCGCGTCGTACACCCCGGTCAGCTGGTACCACTGGCCCGCGACCGGGTCGAAGTTCGCGCCCGCGACGACGCCGTCGGTCGGCGCGTCCCCGGCCAGCCGGGTGAAGGCGAACCGGCGGGAGTCGTCGCGGAACTGCAGGAAGAAGTTGCTCACCTGGGTGCCGTCGACGCTGACGAACGTCTGGTAGCCCGACGTCTTGTCGAGCTTCACCCAGCTGCTCACCGAAAAGCTCTTGGTCGTGTCGAGCACCGGCGCGCCCGCGTCGGCGAACCCGTTCGCCCCGTCGGTCGTCAGTGCCCCGCCGCGGACGCCCGGACCCCAGCCCGCTCCCCCGGTCAGCGTCGCCGGATGGCTGCCCGCGGTGTCGGCGGCCGTCGTCCCGCTGCCGTCGTCGAACGTCCAGTGCCCCGCGAGCGCCGGGTCGGCATCGGCCGCGGCGGCCGGCGCCGCCGCGAGGGGGACGGCGGAGCACAGCGCCAAAGCGGCGAGCACGGCCATGGGCCGCCGCAGTCTGCGGAGCATGACTCTCCTTTGAGTGTGAGCGCTCACATGGTCCACCCGGGGGTCGGACCGGGTGTCAGCGGGTCCGTCGGGTGACGAGGCGTTGCAGGACGATGAAGACGAACAGCAGGGCCCCGGTGATGATCGAGGTCCACCAGGAGTTGAGGGTGCCGTCGAAGGTGATCAGGGTCTGGATGATGCCCAGCACCATGATCCCCAGCACGGTGCCCAGGACGTAGCCGGAACCACCCGTCAGGATGGTGCCGCCGATGACGACCGCGGCGATCGCGGTCAGCTCCAGGCCGACGCCGTTGAGCGGGTCGCCCGAGGACTTGTACAGCACCAGCAGCAGCCCGCCGAGCGCCGAACAGACCCCGCTGATCGTGTACACCGCGATCTTGGTGCGGCCGGTCTTGAGGCCCATCAGCATCGCGGACTGGGCGTTTCCACCGATCGAGTACACCGTGCGCCCGAACCGGGTGAACGCCAGGACGTAGGCCGCGGCCGCGACGACCACGAGCGCGACCACCACGCTGATCGAGATGTGCAGCTCGCCGCCGAGCGGGATCTGCGTCTGGGCCAGGGTGGCGATCGTCGCGTTGTCGATCGAGTAGGCCTCGGTGGTGATCGTGTAGCAGAGGCCGCGGGCGAAGAACATCCCGATCAGCGTCGCGATGAACGGCTGGATTTCGAAGAAGTGGATCAGCGCGCCCATCCCGGCGCCCAGCACCGCCCCGACCACCAGCACCACCGCGATGGCCGCATACGCCGGCCAGCCGTGCTTCTGCATCAGGTCGCCGGAGATCACCGTGGACAGCGCGACCACCGACCCGACGGACAGGTCGATGCCGCCGGTGAGGATCACGAACGTCATCCCGACCGCGACCACGAGCAGGAAGGCGTTGTTGATGAACAGGTCGAGGATGACCTGCCCGGATCCGAAGGCCTCGTACTGGACCGCGCCGAACACGTACGCGGCGATCAGCAGCGCCAGCGTCGCGAGGATCGGGACGTGCCGCTGCTGCGGCCGGTAGCCCTTGACACGGGCGAGGGTGGTCATGCGGTGACCTCGACCTTCTCCGGAGCGGGGGTGGGCGCCGGGGCGACCGGGTGGGCTCCGCGCCGGCGGAACTTGCGGCGGAACGCGGGCGACTGCAGCAGGCACACCACCAGCACGACGATGGCCTTGAAGAGCATGATCGACTCCGGCGGGATGCCAAGGGCGTAGACGGTGGTGGTGAGCGTCTGGATGAGCAGCGCGCCGATCACCGCGCCGCCGAGGGAGAACCGGCCGCCGGTCAGCTGGGTGCCGCCGACGACGACGGCGAGGATCGCGTCGAGTTCGATGAACAGCCCGGCGTGGTTGGCGTCGGCGCTGTGCACGTTCGCGCTGATCATCAGCCCGGCGATGCCCGCGCAGAGCGCGCAGAAGACGTAGACGAGCCAGGTCAGCCGCGCCGAGCGGAGCCCGGCCAGGCGGCTGGCTTCGGGGTTGCCGCCGACGGCCTCGACGAGCAGGCCGAGCGCGGAGCGGCGGACGAGCACCGACGCCAGCACGAACACGGCGAGCGCGATGAGGATGGCGCTGGGCAGGGTGAACAGGAACCCGCTGCCGATCCACTCGAACGAGTGGGAGTTGACGGTGATGATCTGCCCGCCGCTGATCAGCTGCGCGATGCCCCGGCCGGCGACCATGAGGATCAGGGTGGCGATGATCGGCTGGATGCCCAGTGCCGCGACGAGCCAGCCGTTCCACACCCCGAGGACCAGCGAGAGGCCCAGCGCCAGGCCGAACGCGACCAGCGTGGTGCCGGCACCGTCCGGGTTGTCGCTGATCCACAGGCAGGCGAGCGAGCCGCTGATCGCCACGACCGCGCCGACCGAGAGGTCGATGCCGCGGGTGGCGATCACCAGCGTCATGCCGATCGCGATGAGGATCAGCGGGGCGCCGTTCTTGAGGATGTCGACGAGGTTCCCGTACAGGTGCCCGTCGCGCAGCTCGATCTTGAAGAACGACGGGCTCGCGATCAGGTCGCCCAGCAGCAGCACCAGCAGGGCCACCACGGGCCAGAAGAGCCGCTGTTTCGTCAAGCCTTTCAAGGCAGTCACGCCTGCACCCCCTCGGCCATGGTGGCCATGATGTCGTCCGCGGTGAGCGCCTGGTTTTCGCGCTCCGCCACGACCTTGCGGTCCCGCAGCACCACGACCCGGTGGCTCAGCCGCAGGACCTCTTCCAGTTCGGCGGAGATGTACACGACGGCCATGCCGTCGCCCGAGAGCTGGGTGACCAGCCGCTGGATCTCCGTCTTGGCGCCGATGTCGATGCCGCGCGTGGGCTCGTCGAGGATCAGCAGCCGCGGTTCGGTGATGAGCCAGCGGGCCAGCAGCACCTTCTGCTGGTTGCCGCCGGAAAGGTTGCCCACCAGCGCTTCGGGGTTGGCGGGCCGGATGTCGAGCGCCTTGACGTACTTCTCGGCGATTTCGTCCTGGCGGCGGCGCGACAGCGGCCGCGCCCAGCCGCGCGAGGCCTGCAGCGCCAGGACGATGTTCTCCCGGACGGTGAGCTCTTCGACCAGCCCTTCGGCCTTCCGGTTCTCCGAAAGGAACGCGATCTTGTGGTCGAGGCCGGCGCGGGGGGTGCGCAGCGCGGTGGTTTCGCCGTCGACCTGCACGGTGCCGCTGTCGGCGTGGTCGGCGCCGAAGAGCAGGCGGGCGAGCTCGGTGCGGCCGGAGCCGAGCAGCCCGGCCAGCCCGACGACCTCGCCGGCGTGGATGGTGAGGTCGAAGGGCGCGACGCCGCCCTTGCGGCCGAGACCTTCGGCGGCCAGCAGCACGGGTGCATCGGCGACCTCGGCCCGGCTGGGGCCGGAGTCCTCCAGGTCCTCGAGGACCTGGAGCTCCTTGCCGATCATCTTGGTGACCAGTTCGACCGGCGTGATGTCCGCGATGGGGTACTCGCCGATCAGCTTTCCGTTGCGCAGCACGGTCATCCGGTCGGCGATGGCGAAGACCTGGTCGATGAAGTGGGACACGAACAGGATCGCCATGCCGCTTTCGCGCAGGGACCGGACGACCTTCAGCAGCTGCTCGACCTCGCCGGCGTCCAAACTGGACGTCGGCTCGTCGAGGACGAGCACCCGCGCGTCGACGTCGAGCGCGCGGGCGATCGCGACCAGCTGCTGCACGGCGATGGAACAGGTGGACAGCTCGGCCGAGACGTCCACGTGGACGTCCAGCCGGGCCAGCAGTTCCTCGGCGCGCTTCCGCATCGGGCCCCATTGGATGCGGCCGAAGCGGCGGGGTTCGCGGCCGAGGCAGACGTTCTCCGCCACCGACAGGTTCGGGCAGAGGTTGACTTCCTGGTAGACGGTGCTGATGCCGGCCTGCTGGGCCTCTCCGGGCCCGCTGAAGGCGACCTGGTCACCGTCCAGTTCGATGGTGCCCGCGTCCACCCCGTACACGCCGGTCAGCACCTTGATGAGGGTGGACTTGCCGGCACCGTTCTCGCCCATCAGGGCGTGCACTTCGCCGGGGAACATCCGGAAGTCGACCCCGTCCAGGGCGAGGACGCCGGGGAACTCCTTGCGGATACCGCTCATCCGCACCATGGGTTGCGGTTCAGGCATTTGCTGTG
The DNA here is from genome assembly GCF_053601335.1 of Amycolatopsis sp. NPDC004747. NCBI lineage: Bacteria > Bacillati > Actinomycetota > Actinomycetes > Pseudonocardiales > Pseudonocardiaceae > Amycolatopsis > Amycolatopsis sp. NPDC004747. Next base: position 54,423 of record NZ_JBSGBQ010000033.1, read on the forward strand.
CTCCGGGTGGACGCGGGGGTCGTGAGTGGCAAGGCGGGTTCCAACGCGCCTCACCACTCACGACCCGCAGGCGAGTGTCAGTACTGGCGCGACGGGAGAGCAGCCTTGGCGGCCGCCTGGTCGAACTCGGTCTCCTTGGTTTCGATGCGGGCGGGCACCGACTCACCGGCGGCGACCTTCTTCACCAGGTCCATCAGCTGCGGGCCGAGCAGCGGGTTGCACTCGACGATGTGGGTGATCTTGCCGTCGGCCAGCGCCTGCATGCCGTCCTTCACGGCGTCGACCGAGACGATCTTGATGTCCTTGCCCGGGACCTTGCCCGCGGCTTCGATGGCCTCGATGGCGCCGAGGGCCATGTCGTCGTTGTGGGCGTAGAGGACGTCGATCTTCGGCTGGGACTTCAGGAAGGCCTCCATGACCTCCTTGCCCTTGGCGCGGGTGAACTCACCGGTCTGCGAGGCGACGATCTTGTACTTCGGGTCCGCGGCGATGACGTCGCCGAAGCCCTTCTTGCGGTCGTTCGCCGGAGCCGAGCCCGTGGTGCCCTGCAGCTCGACGATGTTCACCTGGCCGGTGGCGCTGCCGAACTCCTTGGTCAGCCACTCCCCCGCCTTCTTGCCCTCGGCGACGAAGTCGGAGCCGAGGAAGGTCTTGTAGAGGGACTTGTCCGGCGAGTCGATCGCACGGTCGGTCAGGATGACCGGGATGTTGGCCGTCTTGGCTTCCTTGAGGACGGTGTCCCAGCCGGACTCGACCACCGGCGAGAAGGCGATGACCTTGACCTTCTGCTGGATGTACGAGCGGATCGCGGAGATCTGGTTCTCCTGCTTCTGCTGCGCGTCCGAGAACTTCAGCTCGATCCCGGCGGTCTTCGCCGACTCCTGGATCGACTTCGTGTTCGCCGTCCGCCAGCCGCTCTCGGCGCCCACCTGGGCGAACCCGAGCGTGGTCGCCCCGCCCGAGCTGCCGGACGAACCGCCACTCCCGCAGGCGGTGAGCAGCACGAGTCCGGCCGCCGCGGCCGCCGCGGCGGCCCATCGCTTCTTCAGCACGTTCACTCCTCGATCGACGATGATCAGTGGGAAAACCTTTGTGGGGACTATCAGGGGTGAAAACCGGTTGGTGCGTGTTAGCGCTAACAATCCCTCGGGAACCACAGGTCCCGCCGGCCGCGGCGCTAGCGCGGTCCGGTGCTCTCGCGCACGATCAACTCGGGGACGACCAGGGCGCGCGCGTTCCGGTCGCCTCCGTCCATCCGCCCGGCCAGCAGGCCGAACGTACGCCGTCCGACTTCGATGAAGTCCTGGCGCACCGTCGTGAGCGGCGGCGTGAAGTACGCCGCCTCGGGGACGTCGTCGAAGCCCGCCACGCGCACGTCCCGCGGCACCGAGATGCCCGCTTCGGCGAACGCGCGCAGCAGGCCCAGTGCCATCTGGTCGTTGCCGGCGAAGACGGCGTCCAGATCCTTTTCCTTGGCGAGGGATCGCCCCGCCTCGTAGCCCGACCGCGAGCTCCAGTCGCCGCGGATCACCCGCGGGGCCCCGACACCGTGGCGCTCCAGGGTTTCCCGCCAGCCGAGCTCGCGGTCGCGGGCCTCCAGCCAGTCCTCCGGCCCGGCGATGTGCCACACCGTGCGGTGGCCCAGCGCCAGGAGGTGTTCGGTGGCGCGGCGGGCGCCGTCGCGCTGGTCGACGGAGATGACCGGCACCGGTGCCGCCTCCCCGCCGCCGACCGCGACGACCGGGAAGTCCGCGGGTGCGGCTTCCAGGGCCCGGCCGGCGCTGACGTGCGGGGCGATCACGATGACGCCCTCGACCGCCTGGCGGCGCAGGTTCTCCACCGCGTCGGCGATCGACGACCGGCCGGGCCGGCTGACGCTCGAGATCGTGATCGCGTATCCGGCTTCCCGGGCGGCGTTCTCGATGCCGTAGAGCGTGCTGGCCGGACCGTACAGATTGGACTCGAGCGCGACCACGCCGAGCGTGCCGGTCCGCCCGGTGACCAGCGCGCGGGCCGCGGAATTGGGCCGGTAGCCCAGTTCTTCGATCGCCGCGAGCACCCGGGCCCGGGTCTCGGGGCGCACCGGCCCGGTGCCGTTGATCACCCGGGACACGGTCATGTGGGACACGCCCGCCACGCCCGCGACGTCGGTCAGGCTGGGCTGCCGCGTCCCGGCGGCGGTCGCCTTCAGGGGTCCGCCGGAGCGGGGTCGTTCGGCCACCGGCGTCCCCTTCCCGTCCGCTCCGACATGGTCTGCGTCACCTGTTCCGGTGACGACGAGGAGTTAGTGTTAGCGATAACACCCACGGGGTCAAGACCGGGTCGCGTAACGGTCTAGTCACATGCCCTTCACACGGGCCCGCCGACGAATTCGACGGCGCGACCTGCGCGGAGCGTCGTTTGAAATTCACCGCCCGTCAGCACGGGCCGGTGTTCAACGGCATGTTCGCCGCGTACCACAACGGACGACACGCGTACCCGGAGGGACGACACAGCTGCCCCGGCAGGCTCGGTCCGTGTCGTCCGTCCAGGTACGCGAGTCGTCCGTCGGAGTACGCGTGTCGTCCGGTTCAGAACGCCACGGTGGCGGCGACGGGGAGGTGATCGCTGCCGGTCGCGGGCAGGGTCCAGGCCGCCAGCGGCCGCACCCCGGAGACGAAGACCTGGTCGATCCGGGCCAGCGGCAGCGCGGCGGGCCAGGTGAAGCCGAAACCGTCGCCGGACTCGTCCTGCGCGGCTTGCATCCGCGCGGTGATCGGGCGCAGCGCGCGGTCGTCCGCGGTGCCGTTGAAATCGCCGACCAGCACGGTCCGCGGTGCGGATTCCCCGGCGATCGCGTCGGCCAGCAGTCCCATCGCCTCGTCACGGCCGACCGCGGTGAACCCGGCGTCGAGGCGCACGCGCACCGAAGGCAGGTGCGCCACGAACACCGCCACCGGGCCCTTCGGAGTGTCCACAGTGGTCTGCAGCGCGCGGGTCCACGGCATGATCGCCACCGGCCGCGTGCCGCGCAGCGGGAAGGTGCTCCAGATCCCGACGGTGCCCTGCACGGAGTGGTGGGGGTACGCCGCGGCGAGGGCGTCCTCGTACTTCGGGACCTCGGACTTCTTCAGCTCCTCGAGCGCGATCACCTGGGCACCCGAGGCGGCCAGGGCGCGTGCGGTGCCGGCCGGATCCGGGTTCTCGTCGTTGACGTTGTGCGAGACGACGGTGAGGTCCCCGCCGTGCTCGCGCTTGTCGAAGAGCCGGCCGCCGAAGAGCCCGCCCCAGGCCAGCGACGGCAGCAGGAGCGCCACGAGGGCGAGCGCGGAGCGCCGCAGGAGCGCCGCGGCCAGCAGCGGCACGACGAGCAGGCCGGTCCACGGCAGGAACGTCTCCAGCAGGCTCCCGGCGTTGCCCGGCCAGTTGGGCACCAGCGGGTGGGCGAGCAGCAGCAGCGCGGTCAGGACCGCGAACACGGCGATCACGCGCCCGCGGCGCCATGGCCCGGAGCGGCGGCCCGGACGGGCGGGGACCGCCATCGGCTCGGTGGCCGCGGTCATCGGGTCGCCGCCGGCAGCTCGCGCTGGATCGCGGCGATCAGCTTCCCGCTGTTCTCGAGCGCGGCACGCAGCCCGGCCGCCGGCGTCCCGCCCGGATTCTGGTGGAGGACGACGCCGAGGACGAGGGCGCCGTTGCCCGCTCGCGCGGCCCACATCAGGGCACCGCCGGCGGCGGTCGACGAGCCGGTCTTCAGCCCGATCACGCCGTCGTGGCCGAGCAGGGTGTTCGTGTTGACGACCGGGCCGGGCACGCCCTCGATCCGCAGGCTGGGGGTGGCGACGATCGCGCGGATCACCGGGTCCTTCATCACCTCGCGGGCCAGCCGGAGCTGGTCGGTGGCGGTGCTGGTGGTGGAGTCCTCGACGCCGCTGGCGCCGGTGTAGGTGGTGCTGGTCATGCCGAGCGCGGCGGCCTCGCGGTTCATCTTCGCGACGAAGGCCTCCTGGCTGCCGGCGTCCCACCGGGCGAGCAAGCGGGCGACGTTGTTCCCGGAGGGGACGAGCATCAGGGCGAGCAGGTCGCGTTCGCTGAACCGGCGGCCCGCGCGGACCGGCGCGCTCGACTCCTCCGCCGAGGTCGACTCGGCTTCGGCCTGCTCGTCGGCGACGATCTCCGGGCCGGCCTCGCCGGGCCCGAGCGGGTGGTCCTTGAGCACGACGTGGGCCGTCATGACCTTCGTGACGCTGGCGATCGGCACCGGCCGCTGCTCGCCGCGGCTGCCGAGCGAGCCGAGGTTCTGCACTTCGGCGCTGGCCTGCCCCTCGGCGGGCCAAGGCAGCGGCAGGTCGACGTCGGGCCGGGCGGCGAGGGCCCGCCCGGCGGTCTCGGGCGGGAAGACGACCCAGACGGCGGCGGCCAGGCCCACGGCCAGGGCAGCGGCGACCCCCGCGACGACGGGTCGGATTCGGGTACGGGCCATGGGTCTCCTCCGGGTGCCGGGTGCACTCGGTGGAGCGCACCCCGGTCACTTTGTCCGGAGAAGATCGCCGGTTCGTCGGGGATGTTCGACAGGTGTGAACCAGAAATGTCCCGATCTTGTCCCAAAGCACGGCGCTTCGGGCGGCTCGGCAGAGGCCGTGGCGCGCCGAAGGGGCTTCCCCCTCGGTTCCGGCGAGGAAAGCCCCCTCAGCCGACGCCGGCCGGTGGTCCCGGCAGCCGCCGGGTCACGCCGCGGAGCGCTGGATGCAGTCGAGGCCCAGGCCGAGCGGGGTCACGAGGTACTGGCAGATGTGCGACGAGTGCGCCTGGTCGGTCTGCGCGCAAGCGACCGGCACCCCGAGCAGGTCGACCGAGCAGTACGCGTAGAACTGGGTCGAGCTGCCCGGCACCGTGTCGGCCGAGGCCGACGCGGCCGTGGCGACCGCCGCGGAAACCGTGAGCGCGGCCGCGGTGGCCCAAGAAGCGATCCGGGTGTTCATCGTGCTCTCCTTCCGCTGAGCTTTCCCCTGCGTGCCAAGGGGTTCACCGGGGAGAATTCCCCGTCGAACGTCTCTTCAGTTCCGGGTCACCGGAAAGTGTCACGGACACCGCGTTCACATATGTGACCATTCGTCGGCCGACAGCGTGCTGAAGAACTCCACGATCACCTACACCGGCCTGGTGCAGCCCGGCTACGGCGAAGGCGTGTACCTCGGCTCGGCCGGCTCGAACTGCGGCTGCCACGGCAACTCCGGCGGCGTCGACCGCGGCGACCGGATCCAGGTGCTGGACAACCACATCGGTTCGCCCCGCCCGGGGTCTTCGCCAACGGCTACGAGAACCACAGCCCCAGCACGAGCCCGTCGTTCGACAACGGCTGCGGAAACGTCTGGCGCGGCAACAAGTCCGACCTCGGCGCGTCGGCGCCTACGCGATCCGGATCAGCTCGGTGTCGAAGTGCGCGGCGAGGCCGAACGTCGTCCACGCGTCGAACACCGTCGCGAACGCCCGCTCGGGGCTGACGAACGTCCCGGTCACGCCCTGATCCCTCAGGGCACGATCGCGTCGACGTACCCGCCGTCGACCCGCACCGCCGCGCCCGTGGTCGCCGAAGCGAACGGCGAACTCAGGTACACCACCAGGTGCGCGATCTCCTCGGGCTCGATCAGCCGCTGCAGCAGCGACTGCGGGCGGTGCCGCTTCATGAACTCGCGCTGGGCCTCGTCCCACGGCAGGTCCGTGCCGACGAGCTCGTGCACGAAGTCCTCGACCCCACCGGTGTGGGTCGGCCCGGCGATCACGGCGTTGACCGTGACGCCGGTGCCGGCCGCGTGCTTGGCGAACCCGCGGGACACGCCGAGCAGGGCCGTCTTCGACACTCCGTAGTGGATCATCTCGGCCGGGATGACGATCGCGGAATCGCTGGCGATGTACTGGATCCGGCCCCAGCCGCGGTCGGTCATGCCCGGCAGGTAGGCGCGGGTGAGCCGCACGGCGGCCAGCACGTTGACCTCGAAGTAGTGCCGCCACTCGGCGTCGGTGATGTCCAGCGGCTCCTTGGGACCGAAGATGCCGAGGTTGTTGACCAGGATGTCGGCGTCCGGCACCTCTTCGACCACCTGCGCCGCGCCGGCCTCCTCGGAGACGTCGCCCGGGGCCGGCAGGAAGTCCGCGTCCGGCACCTGTTCGCGCAGCCGCGCGATGGCCTTGTGGACGCCGGTCTCACTGCGGCCGTTGATCGCCACCCGTGCGCCCGCCGCCGCGAGACCGGTCGCGATCGCCGCGCCGATGCCCTGGGTGGATCCGGTGACCAGTGCCGTCTTCCCGCTCAGGTCGACCCGCATCGTGTACAGCCCTCTCTCGCTCGCGTGCCTCCCCGGGGCGATTCAAGCACAGCTCGCCGGGGCGCACCGGCTGGAAAACCCGGTTGCCTTCCCCCTCGGCGGCGGTCACGATCTGCGCATGACCACGTATAGCACCCCGCTCCTGCCGACCGTCGCCGCGACCACCGCGCCGGTCCGGCAGCAGCCGTGCCGTCCGCGGGGGTCGATCGTTCCCGCGCCGTGAGCGCCGCGCTGCTGGCCGGCCTGGTCGCCGGCTACGGCATCGCGATCCCGGTCGGCGCCGTCGGGACGTACCTGGTGGCTCTCACCGCCCGCACCTCGCTCCGGACCGGCCTGGCCGCGGCCCTCGGCGTCGCGACGGCCGACGGCGTGTATGCGCTGCTCGCCGTGCTGGGCGGGGCCGCGGTCGCGGACGCCATCGCCCCCTTCGCCGGGCCACTGCGGTGGGTCTCGGCCGCCGTCCTGGTCGTGCTGGCCGGGCACGGCGCCCTGCGTGCGGTCCGCTCCCACCGGGCCGCGGCCGCGCGGCCGGTCACGCCGCTCGCGCCGGGCCGCGCCTACGTCAGCCTGCTGGGCGTCACGCTCGTCAACCCGGCCACGGTCGTCTACTTCACCGCTTTGGTGGTCGGTGGCAGCGCCGGCGCGGCCGTACCGGCGCTCGACCGGGCGGTGTTCGTGCTCGCCGCGTTCGCCGCGTCGGCGAGCTGGCAAGCCGCGCTCGCCGGCGGCGGCGCGCTGCTCGGGCGGGTCCTGACCGGCCCGCGGGGCCGGCTGGTGACGGCGCTCGTGTCGAGCGCGGTGATCGCCGCGCTCGCCGTCCGGCTTGTCCTCCCCTGACCCGGAAACCGTTGCACCGTAACGGTTTGTCCGGTTCCCGGGCGCACGCCGGAAGACGTCCGGCGGCCCGGCCGCGGCTAGCGTCGGGTGACGGACACACGGGAGGCGGCCATGGCGATGCCGATGTCGGGGTGGGACACCGCGGGTGCGGTGCTGCTGGTGCTCTGGGCACTGGCCATGTGGACCGCGGTGGGGGTACTGGCCTACGCCGACCGCGGTCCGGTGCGGTCCTGGGTCCACCGCGGCGCACTGGTGGTGATCGGCTTCGGCGTGCTCGGGCAGCTCGGGCACGTCCAGGAGCACGTGGCCCAGGTCGCGTACTGGCTGGGCCACCCGAACGCACCGGCCTGGATGACGCCGTGGGGCACCGGACTGGCGAACGGCCTGCAGGTGGTCCTGCCCGGCCGGCCCACGTTCGGGATGGAACTGCTGCACCTGACCGGCAACTTCCTCTTCCTGGCCGGCCTGGCCGGCGTCATGGTGATCACCCGCCGGGCGAGCGGCACCCGCACCCGGCGCTGGGCGAAGACGGGCGTGTGGATGCAGGGCCTGCACGGGCTGGAGCACCTGGTCCTCACGCTGTCGGTCGCGTTCGGGGCGCCCCGGGCGATCGGGCTGTCCACGTTCTTCGGGCTCGTGGACCCCGGCCCGGGGCTGAGCACTTACCGCGTCTGGTGGCACTTCACCGCGAACGTCGCCGGCTCGGTGATCTTCGGGCTCGCGCTGTACCACCTGTGGCGCGAACGGCGGCAGGTCCGCGCCGGCTTCGTGCTCCGGCCGCTGCCCGCGGTCACCGGGCGGGCGGCGTGACGCAGGTCAGCGTCGGCACCGCCCAGTCCGCGTGGTCCAGCCCGTTGCCGTCGCCGCCGTCGCCCACCAGCAGGTCGAGCACCTGGGCGCCGGTGACGTCGACGTCGATCGGCACCGCCGCCTGCCCGCCGCGGACCACCGGGGTGCTCGCCTTGGTCACCCCGTCGGCCGAGACGCTGAAGGCCACGCTGCCGCCGGTGCCGGTTTCACCGTCGACACCCACCGAAGCCGTCAACCGGGTGCACGTACCCGCCAGGTAGAGCTGGACGTCACTGGCCGCGTGGACGCCGAGCCCCTTGGCGTAGGACACGCCGCCGATGGTCATCGGCTTGCCGTCGCCCGCGCTCGCTTCGCCGTTGCTCGTGTCGCGCTCGACCGGGCCCCAGCCGTTCGTGGCGGTGAGGAACGGCAGCGAGCTGACCGCGACCTGGCCCGCGGGCGGCGCCAGGGGCACCGCGCCCACGATCCGCTCCCCCGTCGCCGAACCCGCGCGGCCCGCCTGCCGGTAGGCCACCGCGACCTTCAGCGCCGCGGTGTCCACCGTGGAAGGAGGCGTCACCGTCCAGGTGAAGGTGGCCGATTTGCCGCCGTCCACCCGCGGGACCGAAGGCGGCGACGCGGCACCGACCGTCCACCCGGCCGGCGCGGTCAGCGACGGCCGGACGTCGAACGCCGCCGGTGCGCCCGCCGGCACCGACACGGTCGCCGACGCGGTGAACGGCTGCCCGGCCGAGGCCGTGTCCGGTGCGGTCAGCGACACCCCCGCCGTGGGCGCGGGTGGCAGCGCGTACCGCGCCGGGTCGTAGCCGGGCGAGGCGTTCGGCCGGACGGTCAGCGGCGAGCGGTAGCTGCCGTAGTTCGTCCATTCGAGCTTGCCGAGCCCGCCCGTGCTGCCGTCGAGGTTCCACACCGCGACGGCGATCGTGTTGTGCCCGTTGGGGTTAAGGACGCCGTTCGGGATCGGGAAGCTGTGCTGCGGCCCGAGGTAGTTGACGTACTGGCCGAGCTGCCAGCCGTTGACGAACAGCAGCGCGCGGTACTGCCGCGCCGGGTCGTCGGTGATGGTCAGGCCGAGCGAAGTGTCCTGTCCGCGCGGCAGATCCAGGTCCGCGGTCGTGCGGTACCACGAGACGCCGGGCGTGCGGTCCGTCGCCGGGAGCGAGGCCGGAGCCCAGCCGCGGTCCGGGAAGCCGGGCAGCGACCAGCCCGCACGCTCGCCGTAGAGCCCGCCGGTGTTGAGCGGGCCACGGACCTGGTCCAGGCCGGACTCGCCGCCGCGGACACCCTGCAGCCGCCAGGTCACCGAAGTCAGCGGCGTGCCGGTCATCCGGGCCGCGGTGAGCCCGCGGGCGGCCTTGTTGCCGTTGCCGGCGCCGTAGTCCTCCTCGTGGCCCATGTTCACGGTCAGCACGGAGATCTCGTTGTCGCCCTGGTGCAGCGACCCCGCCGGGAAGCCGAACGTGTGCTGCGGGCTCGTCGAGCTGCCGAGGAAGACGCCGTTGAGCCACGCCGAGAACGCCCCGGCCGGGCCGCCGCTCTGGCTCGACAGGGTGATCCCGGTCTGTTTGCCGTCGCCGGTGAAGTGGCCGCGGTACCAGGTGTTGCCGGTGTGGAAGCCGTAGTCGTCGGCGAAGAGGACGGGTTTCGTGCCGAGCGCCGTCGAGCTGTTGGTGGTCTCCTTGTCCGCCACCGGCCACGCCGAGTCGTCGAAGGCCGGCCGGCTCTCCGGCGACTCCTGCTGGTGCTTCCAGCCGGTCAGCGCGGGCAGGGTCACGGGCTTGGTGGCCGGCGCCGTCCCGCTCAGGCTGCCGCTCGGCGTCGGCTTCACCGCGACCCGGCACCCGTTCCACTGCACCGATTGCGCCGCGGTGAAGACCTCGAACGTGCCGTCGGCGCCGGTGTCACCGGTCAGGTCCAGCGTGCCGCGGCTCTCCGCCGCGGTCCGCACCAGGTGCGTGCCGCGGACCAGCACCGGCCCGGACGCGGTGTCCTGCCGCCAGAACGTCGCCGCCGTCGCCTTGTCCGCGAGCAGCAGGAGCAGCGGCCGCGCGCCCGGCGCGGTGACGAGCACGCGGGTCAGGCCGTCGTGGGTGTAGTTGAGCCGCAGGTCGCCGCGGGCGGCGTCCCACGTGCTCGTCGCGGCCCCGCCCAGTACCTGCACGGCCGGCTGCTTCGCGAACCGCAGGACGGTCTCGCCGGGGCCGCCCTTGTCGCCGTAGAGCACCGCGACGTCCCGGCCCCCGATGGCGGCGGAGGTCATGATCTCCGACGTCGAGTACTGCATCCGCGTGGCGCCGAGGTCGTAGCCGGCGACGAGGATCTTCGACTGCCGCCCGTTCAGCGTGATGCCGGTCCCGGGCTGCTGCGGCACTACCGGGTAGTAGTCGGCGCTGCCGGACAGCAGGTCGACGGCGTCCACCACGACGAAGGTCCCGTCGGCGCTCGCGTTCTTCTGCCCGGTGGCCACGATCTTCAGCGTGTGCGCCCCGGCGGGCAGGCCGCGCACCTCGTACCCGGTGACCTGGTTCTGCTTGCTTGCCGCGTAGAGGTCGACGCTGCTGACCTTGGTGTCGTCGAGGTAGACGTCGGCGATGCCGTGGTTGCCGTCCTTCGAGGACACCCACCGGATCCCGGTGCCGGTGAAGGGGATGCTGACGCTGTCCCCGGTGGTGTCGGAGAAGGATTCCGTGTGCTGGTAGTCACCGCCGGTGTAGCCGGCCTCGGGGCCGACGTGGCTCCAGGTGCCGCTGTAGGCGACCTCGGTGGCGCGGTCGTCGTAGGTGTACCCGGCGTGCGCGGCGAGGTCGAGCGCGACACTCGTGGTGTTGGTGGCGGTGGACGTCGAGTCGCTGTGGCGCAGCGTGTGGAACTGCGTGCGGGTGTCGGGGTTGATCCGGGCGGTGTCGGTGAGCGCCGGATCGGTCAGCGGCGCCCCGGCGAGCCCGTCGGTCTTCGTCAGCGGCGCGACGGACTGCGTGAAGTAGCCGATCAGCTTGTCTTCGAGGTACTTCGGGTCGAACTGGCGGCCTTCGGTGATCGCGGCGCCGTAGTCGTAGGAGGTGTAGTTCTGCGGGATCGCGCTCCAGCCCCAGGACGTACCACCGTGCAGCATGTAGAAGCTCTGCCCGGTGGCGCCGACGGCGATGTTCTGCTTGTAGAAGACGTTCGCGAACTGGTCGTTGATCAGCTGCGCGCACTTCTCGTAGCCGGGACCGCCCCACGGGTCGAAGGCCCCGCCCTGGAACTCGGCGGTGATCAGCGGCTTCCCGGGAACGTGGTCGTAGCTGATGTCCGGCACGCCGTTCCACCGGGTGGGGTTCGAGCAGTCGAAGCCCTGCGGGTAGGAGTCGGCGGCATCGACGTCGAGCGCGGCGGCGCCGGCGTTGAAGGTGCCGTTGTTGTTGCCGACGAGCGGGACGGTGATGCCGTCGGCGCGGGCTTTGTCTTCGAGGTGCTGCATGTAGGCGCGGCCGTCGGCGTTGCCGTTGTAGTACTCGTTTTCGACCTGGTAGGCGAGCACGCTGCCGGAACCGCTGGTGAGCTGGTGCCGGGCGATGATCCGGTCGATCTGCGTCTGCCATTCGTCGGAGTACCCGAGGTAGACGGGATCGGCGCTGCGGGTGTGGCCGGGTGTGGTGGACAGCCAGGTCGGAAACCCACCGCCGTCGACCTCGGCGTTGATGTAGGGCCCCGGTCGGGCGATGACGTAGAGGCCGGCCTGCTGCGCCATGTCGAGGAGCTTGTCGAGGTCCCGGACGCCGGAGAAGTCGTAGACGCCTTGTGCGGGCGAGTGGTAGCCCCAGTCGAAGTAGAGCGAGGTGGCGTTGAACCCGGCGGCCTTCATCTTCTGGAAGATGTCGAGCCACAGGTCGGGGCTGGGCAGGCGGTAGGAGTGGAACTCGCCGGACCACAGGTAGGTCCGCTTCCCGTCGACGAGGAAGGAATAGCCGTCGTAGGTGACGGTGTGTCCGGCCGGCGCCGGCACAGCCGCAAGGGCTTGAGGGACACCAACCCCGGCGAAGGCGAACAGGGCGGCGAGAAGGGCGACGAACAGCGTCCGACAACGGCGGCGGGAGCGCATGCGGAGCCTCCTGAAGCGGCGGGGACCACAATCGAACACGAACCTTTGTCGACCGCACAGAAGCGGTCAAGATACAACACCAAGATGGATCAATGCAGTGGTCTTGTTAGCGCTAACAGCATTCGGGCGAAAGGGAGCAGCCACGCGAATCCGGAGCCCAAAGCAAAGCCCGGCAGCCTCCACACCGCAGGCCAAAGCAAAGCCCGGCAGCCCCGATACCGCAAGCCGCACCAGAAGCCCGGCAGCCCCCGAACCGCAGACCGCACCAAAGCCCGGCAGCCCCCGAACCGAAGGACGAAACCCACACCCCCCGCAACCCCGATCCGAAGCCCCAACACGGCCGGCGGCGCCGGGTCAAGGCACGCTTTCCCGCCTTGACGCGGCGCCGCCGGCCGTAGTCACAATCGGGCATCGGGGTTACGGAAACACCCACGGCACCAACAGCACGGCTCACCACCGACCCCAGCCGGCCCACCCACGGCAAACCGAACCAGACCCGGCACCCCGGGATCACCGACCCCGAGTACTCTCCCGCACCACCAGCTCAGCAGCCACAAGATGCCGAGCCCCGGCATCCCCACCGGCCATCCGCTCTTCCAGCAACCCGAACGTCCGCCGCCCGACCTCGATGAAGTCCTGCCGCACCGTGGTCAGCGGCGGCGTGAAGAACTCCGCCTCCGGCACGTCGTCGAACCCGGCCACCTGCACGTCCTCCGGCACCCGGATACCCGCCTCGGTGAACGCCCGCAGCAACCCCAGCGCCATCTGGTCGTTCGCCGAAAACACCGCCTTGAGCCCCCGCTTGCCGACGAGCGCCCGCCCGGCCTCGTACCCCGACCGCGGGCTCCAGTCACCCCGTACCACCGCCGGCACGCGCAACCCGCGGCCCTCCAGGGTCTCGCGCCAGCCGCGCTCCCGGTCGCGGGCCTCCAGCCAGTCCTCCGGCCCGGCCAGGTGCCACACCGTCCGGTGCCCCAGCGACAGCAGGTGCTCGGTGGCGCGGCGGGCGCCGTCGTACTGGTCGACGGAGATCACCGGGACCGGCGCGGACTCGCCGCCGCCGACCGCCACCAGCGCGATGTCCGAGGGCGCCGCCTCGAGCGCCCGGCCGGCCGTGACGTGCGGGGCGATCACCACGATCCCCTCCACGGCCTGGCGCCGCAGGCTTTCCACCGCGTCGCCGATCGACGTCCGGCCGGGCCGCGTCACGCTGCAGATCGCCACGCCGTACCCGGCTTCGCGGGCCGCGTTCTCGATGCCGTAGAGCGTGCTCGCCGGTCCGTAGAGATTGGACTCGAGCGCCACCACGCCCAGCGTGCCGGACCGCCCGGTGACCAGCGCCCGCGCGGCCGTGTTGGGCCGGTACCCCAGCTTCTGCACGGCGGCGAGGACCCGCTCGCGGGTCTCCGGCCGCACCGGCCCGCTCTCGTTGACCACCCGCGAAACGGTCATGTGCGAGACACCGGCCATGCCGGCGACGTCGGCCAGGCTCGGCTGCCGCGGCCCCGGCGGAGAGGTCCTCGTCTGCTCCCCCGGCTTTGCCCGGTCCACCACCCTGGCCCCCTCCACGTCGTACCGTCTCACCACCGAGACGGTACCGCCGAACCGGCGCTTTCCGGACCTCCCGCGCCGGGTCTGGACCACCCGAGCGGAGCAGAGAGCGCTTTCACGGCCGTCTCGACGCGCTGGGCGGCGTTCGCCCTGCTCGCGGGGGTGGGCTCGCGGTCGTGGACGCGCGCACCGGGCCTCTAGGTCCGGGCTCGGCGTCGGTGGATACGGGGGCCGCGGTGGCGGTCGTGGCCACGCTCGTCGTCGGCGCGGGCGGCGGGAGCGTCTCCGGGGATTCCGGCGGCCGCACCGCCACGGCGACGGCCAGTGCCGCCACCACCGCGCCGAGGCTCGTCGCGGCGAGCAGCATCGCGTTCCGTCGGTGCATACCGGCTGTTGTCCGCAGGGGGCCGGGCTGTTCTCCGAATGTGGCGTGCGTCTCATCCGGCCGGGCGAGCCGGGACGCCGGCGGGTGGCCGGGACAACCAGTACCGTGACCAGAATCGTCGAACGGCTGGACCGGCCCGACCTCGCCGCACGGGATCCGAAGGAGATCTTCGCGCGGCTCTTCGACGAGTACGCCCCTCCCCTGCGCGGCTACCTCGCGGGCCGGGTGGGCGTGCACGTCGCCGACGACCTCGTGGCGGAGACGTTCGTCGTCGCGCTGCGAAGACGGTCGAGCTACGACCCGGAGAAGGCGCCGATCCGCGGCTGGCTCTACGGCATCGCCACCAACCTGCTGCGCAACCACGTGCGCCAGGAGGTCCGCGGGCTCCAGCTGACCGCGAAGGCCGGTGTCGAGGAGCGCCCGGCCGAAAACCACGACGCCGCGGTGGCCGGCCGGGTCGACGCGGCAGCGCGGCTGCGCGTGCTCGCCGCCGAGCTCGCCGCACTGTCCGAACAGGACCGCGACGTCCTGCTGCTCACGTCCTGGGCCGGTCTCGAACCGGCCGAAGTCGCCGAGGCGCTCGGGGTGCCCGCGAGCACGGTGCGCTCGCGCCTGCACCGCGTGCGCCACCGGCTCCAGGCCCTGCTCGTCCCCACCGAGGAGAACCAGTCATGAACGAGCTCGACGAGACCCTCGAGCTGCTCCACCGCGACGCCCGCACCGCGCCGGCCGACCTGGCCGCGGCCCGGGCCCGGCTGCTGGCCGAGCTGGACGCGGGAACCGTCCTCCCCCTGCGCCCGAAGCGGGTGCGCCGGTTCGCGCTGCCGGTCGCGGCCGCCGTCGCGGGCGTGGTGGCGGTGACGGTCGTCCTCGCCCAGCAGCACCCGACGACGCCGGCGCCCGGCCCGGCCGCCGCACCGCCCCCGGCGGGCTCGGTCGGCCCGGTACCGACGGCGACCGCCCCGGACGTCCGGCTGATGTCGGCGGTCCAGGTGCTGACCCGGGCCGCGGACCTGACGGTCGGCGCGGCCGACCAGCCGGTCGGGCCGGGGCAGTTCCGGTACGTCGCCGAGCACACCTGGGTGCAGCGCGGGGTCCAGACCGGCGACGGCACGGGCTACACCTACCTGTGGGAGCAGGAGGTCGACCGCTGGATCCCGGCGGACGAGCGCGACGTCTGGCAGGAGACGCGCAGGATCCTGAGCACCGGGAAGTTCCTCGGCGGGTCGGTGCCGCAGGCGCAGGCCCCGGAGCCGGAGCTGACGAACACCGACCAGGGCCGGTGGCAGGGCCGCTGCGGCGACTTCTTCCCGCAGGCCAAGCCCGCGAAGAAGTGCGGCGACGCGACCGACTGGGACAGCCCGGCGTTCTACGCGACGCTGCCGCACGACCCGGCGGCGCTGTACGCGAAGCTGCAGCAGCTGACGAAGGGCCGCGGCTCGACGCCGTCGGTCATGTTCCACTTCGGCGTCGCGATCCTCCGCGCCGGCCAGATGCCGGCGCAGCTGCGGGCGCAGTGGTACCGGGCGCTGGCGAAGATCCCGGGCATCAAGGTCCTGTCCGCGTCGACGAACCTGGACGGCCGCACCGGAGTCGCGCTGGGACTCGACGACCGCCACGAGATCCGCCAGCTGATCATCGACCCGGTGACCGGCGGCTTCATCGGGGAGCGCACGGTCGCCGGCCCCGAGCCCGAGCAGCCGTGGATCAAGCCGGGCACGGAGCTCGGCGCCAGCGCGATCACGACGGCGGTGGCCGGACGGCTCGGCGAGGTCCCGCCGAAGTAGCACCCGGCCGACCGTCAGTCCGCGGCGAGGCGGACGCAGCAGCACCCCGGCCGGGGATCCAGGCGGGCCCGCAGGCCGGTCTCCCCGGTCCCCGCCAGCATCCCTTCGACCAGCCCCAGGTTCATCTCGCACACCAGCCGCGTGTGGGCCTGGGCCAGCCGGTGGAACGGGCAGTTGGCGAGCAGCACCTCGCCACCCTCACGGCGTGGCTCGAAGCCGTTCTCCTCCAGCGCGCCCACGACGTCCTGGCCGCCGGCCGCCAGCGAAGCCCCGCACTCCCTCGCGCGGCGCAGCAGGATCTGCCGCGGGGACCCGCCCGTCTCGTCGGCCTCCTCCACCGCGGCCGCCAGCAGCCCGCCCGCCAGCTCGTACTGGCGTTCCGGCAGGGAGACGCTCACCTGCCGGCCGGACCGCCGGTACAGCTTCGCCGGGCGGCCCGCCCCCGGACCGCTGCGGCCGGTCCGGCGCTCGTGGCCCACCGCCAGCAGCTGCTCCGCCACCAGGCGATCGAGGTGGAAGGCGACCGTCGCCCGGGGAACGCCGAGCGCCGCGGCCACGTCGTCGCGGCTCACCGGCTCCGGGCGGCGGACCACGTACTCGTACAACCGGCGCCGGGTCGGCTCGTCGAGTGCGGCGACGGCGGCCAGCGCCTGGGTTTCCTGCATCACCGCATTCTAAAACAAAGACCTGTTGACGAAAACCCCGGGGGGCTTCTAACGTCAATCTGACTTGATTTTAGAAGGAGGCACCCCCGTGACCGTCGAACCCGTCAGCGCCCCGGTCCCGCTTCGGCACCTCCGTGTCGTGCCCGAGCGCGACGCCGTCGACCTGCACGCGGCCGAGCGCGCGGTCGCCGACCTGTTGCGGGCGCTCGGCAAGGACCCGTCGTCGGAGCACCTCGGCGACACGCCGCGGCGGGTGGCCCACGCCTACGCCGAACTGCTGCAGCCGCGCGACTTCCGGCTGACGACCTTCCCCAACGACGAGGGCTACGACGAGCTCGTGCTGGCGAAGAGCATCCCGGTGCAGTCGCTGTGCGAGCACCACCTGCTGCCCTTCCGCGGCGTCGCGCACGTCGGCTACCTGCCCGGCGAGCGGATCCTCGGGTTGTCCAAGCTCGCCCGGGTCGTCGAAATGTTCGCGCGCGACCTGCAGGTGCAGGAGCGGCTGACCAAGCAGGTCGCCGGCTGGCTGCAGGAGCACCTGGCGCCCAAGGGCGTCGGCGTCGTGATCGAGGCGGAGCACCTGTGCATGTCGCTGCGCGGGGTGCGGGCGACCGGCGCGCTGACCGTGACGTCGTCGCTGCACGGCCTGCTGCGGGAGGAACCCAAGACGCGGCAGGAGTTCTTCGCGCTGACCGGGGTGAGCGCCTGATGGCCGCGTTCGTCATCGCCGGCGCGGGGCTGACCGGCGCGAAGGCCGCGGAAACCCTGCGCGCCGAGGGGTTCGACGGCCGGGTGGTCCTCGTCGGCGCCGAACCGGACCTGCCCTACGAACGGCCGCCGCTGTCGAAGGGGTACCTGCTCGGCCAAGACGACCGCGCGTCGGTGTTCGTCCACGACGAGAAGTGGTACGCCGACCAGGGCATCGAGGTGCTGACCGGCCGGCGCGTCACCGCGCTCGACCGGGCGGCGCACGAGGTGGAACTGGACGGCGGCGACCGTCTCGGGTACGCGAAACTGCTGCTGGCGACCGGGGCGTCGCCGCGGCGGCTGCGGGTGCCGGGCCACGACCTCGACGGTGTCCACTACCTGCGCCGGCTCGCGCACGCCGACCGGTTGCGCGACGCGCTGGCCGCGGGCGGCCGGGTCGTCGTGGCCGGCGCGGGCTGGATCGGCCTGGAGACGGCGGCGGCCGCGCGCCACCACGGCTGCCCGGTGACGATCGTCGAGCCCGGGCCGGCGCCGCTGCACGCCACCCTCGGCCCGGAGCTGGGCGGGTACTTCGCCGACCTGCACCGCCGCCACGGCGTGGAGCTGCGGTTCGGCACCGGTGTGACGGGCTTCGCGGGTGGATCCACCGTCTCGGCGGTGCGCACGGACGACGGGGACATCCCGGCGGACGTGGTCGTCGTCGGCATCGGCGCCCGGCCCGAAACCCGGCAGGCCGCCGAAGCGGGCCTGGCCGTCGACGACGGCGTCCTCGTGGACGCGGGCCTGCGCACGGACGACCCGGACGTGTTCGCGGCGGGCGACGTCGCGAGCGTGTGGCAGGAGCGCTACGGCAGGCACGTCCGCGTGGAGCACTGGGCCGCGGCGACGAACGGCGGCCCGGCGGCGGCGCTGGCGATGCTCGGCCGCGAAGTGGTCCACGACGAGCTCCCGTACTTCTTCTCGGACCAGTACGACGCGGGCATGGAGTTCACCGGCTGGTTCCCGCCGGGCGGCTATGACCGCGTCGTCACCCGCGGCGACGCCGAGGCGTTCCACGCGTTCTGGCTGGCGGGCGGCCGGGTGGTCGCGGGGCTGCACGTGAACAGGTGGGACGAGGGGCTCGACGCGGTGCGCGAGCTGATCCTCAGTGGACGGACCGTGGACGCGGACCGCCTGGCCGACCCGGCCCGGCCGCTGACCGGCTGAGGTCAGCGCGTTCCGCCGGTCAACCCCGCCAAGCCGGTCTCGAGGAGCCGGGCCGCGCGGCGCACGTCCGCGGCGACCGCCCGGCGGACCTGGCCCGAGGTGCGTTCGCCGTCGAGGCTCCGGCGCAGCGCCGTGGACTGGACACCACAGAGCCCGAGCAGGGCGGTCGCGGCGATCCGGCACTGCGGGTCGTCGGCCGCACGGCCGGTCCGGGCGGCCAGCGCCTCGGCGGCCACCTCCTCCAGCTGCTCGGTCATGTCCCGGTGGTACGCCCGCAGCGCGGGGGTCGACCGGACCAGCGCGGTGAACGCCCGGACCCGGGCGCTCGCTTCGGCCAGGTCCGGCTGGGCGTCCAGCCAGGACAGCAGGGCGTCCAGTTCGCCGGCCAGGACGTCCAGCACCGCTTCGACGGGGGTGCGGCCCGCCCGGGCCAGCCCTTCGCGCAGCGCGGTCATCGTGGCTTCGGGCCGGTCGAGGACCAGCGCTTCCTTGCTGGGGAAGTAGTTGAAGACGGTCTTCTCCGACACCTCGCAGGCCGCGGCGATCTCGGCGACGCGGACGGCGTCGAAACCGCGCTCGAGGAACATCGCGGTCGCGGTGTCGGTCAGCCGCCGGCGCATCAGCCGCTTCTTGCGCTCCCGCAACCCCTCCGCGCCGGAAGCCTCCCAGTCCACCGTGGGCAAGGTCATGCGCCCACTGTAGTGACCGGGCGCCGCGCACCGGAGTTCGGTGATCGCACCGCCCGCCTCCGGCACTGTCCCGGTTGGACGCGCACGCGCACGTGCCGGCCCGCCGGCTAGTCCTCCCGCCGGTGCCGTCCACGCCGGACCCCGGCCAGTGCGCGGACCCGGGTCGCCAGGTCGCCCCGGCGTTCCCGGCGGGCGTACTCCAGCAACGCCTCCGCCTGGTCCCGCGGCAGCCAGCCGCGGTCCGCGCCCGCCTCCAGGCGCAGCAGGTGGGTCACCAGCTCGCGCGACTCCGCGTCGTGCTCGCCGGCCAGCTCCGCGAACCGGCGGGCCGCCTCCGCCTCGCCGTCGCACCAGGCCGTCATCGCCAGCAGCGTCGCCGTGGCCGTCATGATGTCGCCGCGGTGGACGCCTCCCTCCGCCGCCAGGTGCTCCGCGAGCTGGAAGCTGCGCGTGCCCACGCCGCCGGCTCCCTCGCGGCGCACCGCGTCCGCGAGTGCCCTGATCTGCCCTGTGACGTAGTCCTGCGCGACACAGTCCCCGCCCGACAACCCCGCCATGTCGTCCCCTCTGCCGGCGCACGCGAACTCGTGCGTCACCCGACAGGTGTACTCCATCGGTGGCTGGATACGTCGGACGCCCCACCGGTTTCGTCCGATCGGCCGGGAAATCAGCCCGATCGTCCGGGTTCGCCCCGCCGCTGGGACATGTACACCGCCGCCGAGGTGCGCCGCTCGACGCCGAGCTTGTGCAGCACCGACGAGACGTAGTTCTTCACCGTCTTCTCGGCCAGGAACAGCCGCTCGGCGATCTGCCGGTTCGTCAGGCCCTCGGCCACCAGGTCCAGCACCCGCCGCTCCTGCGGGCTCAGCTGTTCGTACCGCGGGTCCGGGGTCGCGACGTTCTCGCCGCGCAGCTTGTTCATCACCGATGCGGTCAGCGTGGCGTCCAAAAGCGAGCCGCCGGCGGCGACCGTGCGGACGGCTTCGACCAGCGACCGGCCCGACACCTGCTTGAGCATGTACCCGGCCGCGCCCGCCATGATCGCGCCGAACAGCGCTTCGTCGTCCGAAAAGGACGTCAGCATCAGGCAGGCGGGCGGCGGCTCCACGGTGGACCGGATCTCCCGGCACACCGCCACGCCCTCGCCGTCGGGCAGCCGGACGTCGAGGACGGCCACGTCCGGGCGCGCCTGCGGGATCCGCACCAGCGCCTCGGCCGCCGTCCCCGCCTCCCCGACCACCTCGATGTCGGCTTCGGGTTCGAACACGGTCTTCAACCCGGTCCGGACCAGCTCGTGGTCGTCCAGCAGGAACACTCCGATGGTCATCGCGCACTCCCCTGCTCACCGCTCATCGCCGGCAGCTCCGCCGTCCATTCCAGCCGCGACCCGCCGTCCTCGCCCGCCGCCAGCACGCAGTGGCCGCTCCACCGGGCCGCGCGCGAAGCGAGGTTGGCCAGGCCGCTGATCCGGCCCGCCTCCGCCGGCGGCCCGGCCCCGTCGTCGCGCACCACCAGCGTCAGCCGCCGGCCGAGCCGGTCCACCGTGACCTCGACCGAAGACGACCTGGCACCGGCGTGCCGGGCGATGTTCGTCAGCGCTTCCCGCAGCGAGGCGATCAGATCGGAGCGGACCGCGTCCGGCACCGCGGCGTCCAGCGGCCCGTCGAAGCCGACGCGCGGCTCGAAGCCGAGCGCGTCCCGGGCGTCCACGGCCACCCGCAGCAGCTCCGCGCGGAGGCTGCCCTGCGCCTGCGCGGGCGCCTGGAGCGAGAAGATGCTGTTGCGGATCTCCCGGATCGTGCCGTCGAGGTCCTGGGCGAACCCCGCCACGCGCGCGCCGACGCCGGCGTCGGCGATCAGCCTGCTGACGCCCTCCAGCCCCAGCCCGGTGGCGAACAGCCGCTGGATCACGAGGTCGTGCAGGTCGCGGGCGATCCGGTCGCGGTCGGAGAACACCGCCAGCTGCTGGCGCGCCTCCTGCGCCCGGGAGAACTCGACGGCGAGGGCGGCGTGCCCGGCGAAGGTCTCGGCCAGCTGGACGTCGGATTCGGTGAACGGCGAGCGGTCGCGGAACTTCGCGACCACCAGCACCCCGAGGGTCTCCTCGCCGACGATCAGCGGGACCGAGATCGCCGAGTCGAGGTCCTTGATCATCGCGGGCATCGGCGCGTCGTGGTTGCGCTGCTGCTCCTGCACGTGCTCGCCGTAGTCGCGCACCACGACCGGGTGCCGGGTGGTGAACGCCATCCCGGTGGCGGTGCCCTCGGTCGGCACGGTCAGGCCGATGAGGCGGTCGGCGTCCTCGCCCGGCGGCTCGACGACGTCGAACACGAGCCGGCCGGGACCGTCGGGCCGGGCGATCGCCCCGGCCGTCCCGCCGGCGACGACCCGGGCGCGCTCGGCGACCAGCCGCAGCGTGGCCCGCAGGTCCTGGGCCGAGAGCAGCGCGCGGGTGACGTCGTAGGACGCCTCGAGCCAGCGTTCGCGGCGGCGCATCTGGTCGACCAGCAGCGCCTTTTCCACGGCCATCCCGGTGGCCGCGGTGAGCGCGCCGAGCACCTCGCGTTCGCGGCCGCCGAACCCGGCGCCGGGCTCGACGGTCAGCGTGCCGTACGTCTGCGTTCCCGCGCGGACCGGCAGCTCGATCGCGCCCGGGCCGAACGGGCCCCGGCCGTATTCGGCGGTCTCGCCGCCGGTCAGGACGAGCCGGCCGCGCCGGGCGCCGAGCAGCTCGCAGATCGCCGCCACCGCGCGGGCCGGCAGCGACGTGAGGTCCAGCTCGCGAGCGATGCCGCCCACCGCGGCCAAGATCGCCGGCATGCTGAGTTCGTCCGCCACTTCCCGTCGACCCCGTCGGTTGCGCTGGTATCCCGGGCCTGCCCCGGGCCGTCAAGGGTCCCACAGGTCACTGCCCGTGTCGGCCCAATCCGGTTCGTCCATCCGGTGGGTCGATGACGGGCGCCGATCCGTTACGGCAATCGGGGGCTCACTCCGCGTGGCACGCGAGCCGGTGACCGCTGATGGTCTCCGCCGGGACGCGCAGGAACCGGTGGCTCGCCCGGGCGGCGGCCGGGCAGGGGCAGGAGAGGTCGACGGCCACGGACTCGGTGGCGCGCCCCAGCAGGCTGACGTACCAGCCGTCGCCCAGGTCGGCGGCGAACTCGTCGACCTCGAAGGCGACGACGGCGTCGCGCGCGCCCGCGTAGAGGGGGCTGCCGGGCGGGACGGCGAACACGACGGCGTCGTCGACGACCGTGAAGCGCACCGGACGCACCGCCGGCATGGCCCGGTGGGTGTAGATCACCCGGCCGAGGTTCGCCGTCCGCAGCAGGGCGAGGCACTGCTGCCGGTCCAGCAGCAGCCCGAAGCCCACGTCGTCAACCATCACGTCCCTGTGTTTCTCCTGTGAAAATCCCCGGCCACCAGCGTGATCGGTTCGCCCGGTCCGCCGATAGGGCCGTTCGGCCCGGCCGTTGCGGGCGGCGGCGGCATGCACAGCAGGCCGGTCCGGACCAGGGCCGGAAGACCCGGTTCGGGACGGCCGCCCGGCAGGTGCGGCGGCCACGCGCAGTCACCTAGCGTCGTGACCGTCCGTTGCGATCTTCACGAAAGAGGGAGTGAGGGCCTGATGCCGCCGCACTCCGCCGAGGGTGGTCCCACGCCCACGGCGACGTTTTCCCTCGATCCCGCGCTCATCCGGGCCGCGGTCCAGGGCAACCGCGCCGCGGTGGCGGCACTGCTGCGCGCACTGCGCCCGATCGTCTTCCGCTACTGCCTCGGCCGGCTGCGCACGTGGCAGGACGGTTCGTCGGACGCCGAGGACTGCGCCCAGGACGTGCTGCTCGCGCTCGTCCGCGCCTTGCCGGGGTACCGCCTCGAGCCCGACGGCTTCGTGCCGTTCGTCTTCGGCATCGCCGCGCACAAGGTGTCCGACTTCCACCGCCGCCGGGCCCGCGACCGCACCAGCCCGGTCGCCGAGCCACCGGCAGGCCGCTCCGGCGGCCCGGACCCGACGAGCGAAGAGGCCGAACGTTCCGCGGCGCTCGACTGGTCGTCCGGGCTGCTCGACACGCTCCCGCCGCGCCAGCGCGAAATCCTGGTGCTGCGCATCATCCTCGGCATGACGGCGGAGGAGACGGCCGCCGCGGTCGGCCTCGGCAGCGCGGGCGCGGTCCGCGTCGCCCAGCACCGCGCGCTCGCGACGCTCCGGCGCAGCCTGCTCGCGCACAAAGAGGCGTCCTGAGGGATTCCCGCGCGTCCGCCGTGAATGGAATCGAGGTCGCCATTCCCCGCATTCCACGGCAATTCACCGCGAAGACCGGGCTGCGGGCATTCGACCGGTCTCACCGGGGTATACGGATGCCGGTTCACTTCGGTTCAAACTTTTTTCCGGGCGCCCGCCGGGAGGCGCACTTCCCCAGGTCAGAGCACCCTTCCGCTACGGAAACACGAACCGCGCCTGACGGGTTGTAACTGTCGAAAAGAACTTCTTGCCCGGTGTCAAGCGACCGTGTAGCTTCCATAACGGAACGATAACCAGCCGGTTGACGGCGCGGCCACGGGCAGGTGACCGCGCACCCACTGATGTCGGGTCAGTGGACCAGCCGGGAATCGTGCCGTGCCGACGCATCGAAGAAACCCGTGACAGAACCCCGCCTGATCGGGACGAGCCTGGGCTCGTCCCGGCTCAGTGTCGCGCGTTCCCGCCAGCCCGACACCGGAGGATTTTCCCATGTCCCGCACCCAAGGACGGCATCGCCTTTCCCGCCGGACCAAGATCGCGACCGGCGGCCTCGCCCTCGCGATCGCGGTCGGCGGCATCGTCGTCGCGACGACCACCGGCCACACCGGTGAAGCCAGCGCCGACGAAGCGAACCCCGCGTTCTTCGTCGACATCCTGAAGGTCCAGCCGAACCAGTTCGACCCGCGCCCGGTCTACGGCGCGGCGACCGGCACCTTCACCGTCGACTGCGGCCGCAACGAGAACCAGCACTTCAACCCGGACAACTTCATCGCCCAGCCCGGGGTCCGCAACGGCGCCCAGCACCTGCACGACTACGTCGGCAACCTCTCGACGAACGCCGACTCGAACAACAAGAGCCTGGTCAAGGCCGGGACCACCTGCCGCAACGGCGACAAGTCCGCCTACTTCTGGCCCGTGGTCCGGATCGACACCGGCGAAGAGGAGAAGAACGAGCCCGCCAAGAAGCCCGACGGCGACCGGGCGCAGGCCGACCGCGAGGCGAAGACGGTCCAGGTCGCCTGCCCGGACGTCGCCAGCAAGCTCACCGACATCCCCGACCAGGCCATGGCCGAGGTCGACAGCAACCTCGACCAGCTCGACACCCAGGCCGACGAAGCCAACCAGCGCATCGCCTCGACGCAGGGCCAGGGCGGCCAGGACTTCGTGCGCAACGCGATCCTCGACCCGCTGAAGGACCGCCGCAGCGCCATCATCGACCGGATCGCCACCGCGATCGGCCGGTTCACGCAGAAGCCGGGCGACCTCGGCGGCCTCGCGCCCTGCACGACGAAGCCGGGCAAGGACACCGGAACGCCGGCACCGCCCCCGAGCACGACGGCCGGCGGGACGCTGCCCGGCCAGGACGAGAACAACGAGCTGCCCGGCAACGACGGCAAGATCCTGCGGCCGCAGCGCGTGCAGATCACCTTCCGCGGCAGCCCGGTCGGCAAGGTCGTGGCGATGCCGCGCTTCCTGCGCGTGCTCTACGGCGACGCGAAGGTCTCGACCAACGGGCCCGCCAACGCCAAGGCGAGCTGGACGTGCACCGGGTTCGAGAACCGCCTCACCGACAAGTACCCGATCTGCCCCGACGGCAGCAAGGTCAAGCGCGTCCACACCTTCCCGAGCTGCTGGGACGGCAAGAACACCGACAGCGCCAACCACCGCACGCACATCGTGTTCCCGGACCGGTTCGGCCGGTGCGGCAACGGGTTCAAGGCGGTGCCGCAGCTGCAGATTTCGCTGACCTACGACATCCCGCACGACATCCAGCTCAAGAAGCAGTACAAAGTGGACGCTTTCCCGCAGGAGAAGCACAACCCGCTGTCCGACCACGACGACTTCGCCAACGTGATGTCGCAGCGGATCATGAACGGCCTGGTGAACTGCGTGAACCGCGGACGCACCTGCCGGGCGTGACGGGCGGACCGGCGGCGCACCCGGGGATGGTGCGCCGCCGGTTCCCCGCGAGAACGACCGCGCCCGCCGGTCGAGCACCGATCCGTGGGGATCGGGCAGCGTCACACTCGCGGGTGGCCACCACGGCGTAACGCGACACCCCCCGGCTGCGACTCACGAGGGTCCGGACCGGGGAGGAAGCATGGCGAAACGCCTCGTGATCTGCTGCGACGGCACCTGGAACAGCCTCCGCCAGCCGGCACCGACCAACGTGGGCCAGCTCCAGAAGGTGGTCGCGGCCGCCGATCCGGCCGGTACCGAACAGCGGGTGTACTACCACGAAGGCGTGGGCACCGGAAAGCTGTGGGACCGCCTCATCGGGGGCGCGTTCGGCGTGGGCCTCTCCGCGAACGTGCAGGACGCCTACCGCTTCGTCGCCGAAAACTACGAGCCGGGCGACGAGCTGTTCTTCTTCGGCTTCAGCCGCGGGGCCTACACCGCGCGCAGCACCGTGGGTTTCATCCGCAACTGCGGCGTCCTGCGCCCCGGCGAGCTCGGCCGGCTCGAGGAGGCCTACGGGCTCTACCGCGCTCGTGACCGGGCGACGTCCGGCCCGGACAGCCCGCGCGCCCGCGAGTTCCGCGCGAAGTACGCCCGCGAAGACCGGACGCCCATCCGGTTCGTCGGCGTCTGGGACACCGTCGGCGCGCTGGGCATCCCCCTCAGCGGCGGCCGGCTGATCCACCTGCTGAACAAGCGCTGGCAGTTCCACGACATGGAGCTCACCTCGATCGTGCAGGCGGCGTACCAGGCGCTGGCGGTGGACGAGCACCGCAAGTCGTTCACCCCGGCCGTGTGGACACCCTCGAAGGCGGCGAACGGCCAGATCCGCGAGCAGGTCTGGTTCGCGGGCGCCCACTCCGACGTCGGCGGCGGCTACCGGCAGCCGGCTCTGTCGAACCTCGCCCTGCGGTGGATGGCCGACCGCGCCGAGCAGTGCGGCCTCGCGTTCGAGGAGAACGCCTTCGCGTACCTGGCCGCGCGCGACGAGCTCGGCGAGCTGCACGATTCCCTCAACGCGTTCTTCCGGTGGTTCGGCTCGGCGAACCGCGTCATCGGCGCGGCGGACCCGGAGACCGAGTTCGCCGGCTCGTGCGCGCTGAACCGCAGTGAGCAGATGCGGCCGCCGTACCGGCCCGGGAATCTGCTCGCCTACCTGGCGGACCCGGCGCACCGGGTGCTGAAGATCTGACGTCCCTTGTGGATGGACGCGAAGGGCGGTGGCACCGGGGTTTCCGGTGCCACCGCCGCTTTCCGGCGGCTCAGCAGGCCCC
Organism: Amycolatopsis sp. NPDC004747; assembly: GCF_053601335.1. NCBI lineage: Bacteria > Bacillati > Actinomycetota > Actinomycetes > Pseudonocardiales > Pseudonocardiaceae > Amycolatopsis > Amycolatopsis sp. NPDC004747. The sequence continues at coordinate 80,923 of NZ_JBSGBQ010000033.1, forward strand.
GCGACGCAGGGAGCTGATGGTGTTCTGCCGGTTGTACTGCGAGGTGTTGCCCCGCCAGTTGCCGACCGGCCACGGGCTGCCCGACACGCTGGCGTAGTTGATGTCGGCGAAGGTGCACCAGACCACCCCGGTCCGGTTCCACACCGACCACACGTGGTCGTTCAGGTTGAATTCGCGCAGGTCCGGCGCCCCCGACTGGAAGCGCGCCATCGCGCCGTTGCCGTCGGTCGAATACCAGGCGCAGAACCACCCGTCCGGGCAGTCCCACCAGGCGTCGGTCGACGCCTGGGCACTCCCGGCGGGCGCGACCACCGCGAGCGTCGCGAGTGCCACCCCGGCGCACAGGCTTTTGAACCACCGCATCCGTGAACCCCTTCCGTCGGTGTCCGGCGGCACCTCCGCCGCCGGTCCGCCGCGAGCACGCCCATCCCGGCCGTGCCGTTGAGCCACGGGGGTACACCTCACCCACCCGAGTGAGGCGGAAAGGACTGCGGGCCCCTGTCCGGGAGAGGTGGACAGGGGCCCGCACAGCACGGAGCGTCAGTGGTTCACCTTGAACCACGGCTGCGACCAGCCGAGGTAGGTCTGGCCCCACTTCTGCTTGATCTGCGCGATCGTGGTCTCGGTGTAGCTGCCGTAGCCGTTGATGTCGTTCGACAGGAACTTGCCGTCGCCGATCGAGATCATCGTGTGGCCCGCGCCGCTGCTCTTGAAGAACGCGAGGCCGCCGGCCGGGACCTGGTAGTCGCCCGGGTGCTTGTACGAGGACGGGATCTGGGTCCAGTGGATGTAGGCCGTCTCCGAGCCGGACGCGGAGAAACCGTAGTTCTGCGCGTTGATCCGGTCGCACCAGCCCTCGTAGGCGTCCTGGTCGTTGGTGTGGATGCGGGTCTTGGCGTAGGCGACCGCCTCCGCGCAGGTCCGGTGGTCGCCGAGGCCCGCGGTCGAGCAGGTCTGCGTCGTGCCGTCGCAGTCCGGGGCCACGCGGCCGTCCGAACCGGTGTAGACGTAGGCGTCGCTGATGTAGCCGTTGCCCACCTTGTCCCAGATGTCGCTCGTCCCGTACTTGCCGTCGACCGTGGATCCGTTGGTCTGGCAGGTGATGGTCACCGCGGTCCCGTCGGCGATGGTGCCGACGGAGGCGGCGCTGGTGCTCGCGGTGGCCCGCACGGTCAGCGCCGCGCCGGAGTCGGTGTGCACCGTCCCCGTCGCCGCCAGTGCCGGGCTCGCGCCGACGACCGCGATCGCCGCGGCGATACCGGCCACCCCGGCCACGCGCTTCACGATCCCCATGTTCATGGTTCCGTCCTCCAGTTTTTCGGTGTGCGGCAAGAATCGCGACCACCGGTACAAGCCCCGTACAAACGGCGGCGGGACTTCTGGAGATACGACAAACGGGACGAAACCCCGGCACAATCCCGAGGTTTCGTCCCTTTTCAGGCCAGATATTCCGCGGCGGCGCGCAGGCTGACCCAGGAGCCGCTGAAGGTGTCGATCCGCGGGCCGTCGCCGACGGGCCCCGGCACGCCGGTTTCCACGCGGATGAAGTCCACCGCCGACAACGCGTCGAGCAGCGCGCGCACCTCCGGGTGACGGTGGGCCTCCCGCGTCACCACGACGACGCTGCCGGGCTCGCGGGCCGCCGCCAGCACCGCGGCCGCGTCGTCCGGCGTCGCGGTCATCGTCCGGGTGCCCGGCACGAGCTCGGCCAGGTGCGTGCCGAGGCCCCACGGCATCGGCCCGGCCGCGATGGTCGGCTCGGTCTGGACGTCGACCACCAGCGGTGGCCCGTCCAGGCGCGGCTCGCCGTGCACCCGGAGGGCCTTGCGCGCCGCTTCGAGGCCGAGCCGCCGGTCGACCGGGCCGACCGAAGCCGGTGCCGGGTCGGTGCCCAGCGCCGCCGTCCGCGCCGCCGCCTCCGCCAGCCGCTCCAGGGGCAGCTCCCCCGCCGCGACCGCGGCCACGATCGCCGAGACGCAGGCGTCCAGGTGGTCAGCCTCGAACGCCGCGCCGCCGAGGCACAGCGCGTCCGCCCCCGCGGCCAGTGCCCGCACGGCCGAGCGGCCCAAGCCGTCGTGGCGCCCGTACGCCCCGGACACCGCGCCCATCTCCAGCGCGTCGGTGATCACCGCGCCGGTGAAGCCGAGCTCGCCGCGCAGGACGTCGGTGAGCGCGGTGCGGTTGAGCGTGGCCGGCTCGTCGCCCCAGGCGCGGACGACCAGGTGCCCGGACATCACCGAGCGGACCCCGGCCCGGATCGCCGCGGCGAACGGGACCAGTTCGATCTCATGCAGCTCTTCGACGGTCCGCGGCAGCACCGGCAGCGCGACGTGCGAGTCCTCGGTCGCCGCGCCGTGGCCCGGGAAGTGCTTCGCGCACGCCGCGACGCCGTACTTCTGCAGGCCCGTCACGTAGGCCGCGACATGGGGTGACGCCTTCGCCGGGTCGGACCCGAACGCCCGGACCCCGATGATCGGGTCCTCGGCGGCCAGGGTGAGGTCCGCACAGGGCGCCAGGTTCACCGTGACGCCGCAGGCCGCCAGCCGTTCGCCGAGCGCGGCCGCGACGGCCGTGGTCAGCTCCGGCTCGTCGGCTGCGCCGAGGGCCAGTGGCCCCGGCACGAACGACCCGGTGCCGACGTCCAGCCGGGTGACGTCGCCACCCTCCTCGTCGATGCCGACCACCACGCCGTCGCGCCCACCGCGCAGCTGCGCGGTCAACGCGGCGACCTGCTCGTCGTCGACGACGTTGCGGCCGAACAGGACCACCCCGCCCAGTCCGTCGTCGATCCGGCGGCGCAGCCAGTCCGGCGCGGTCGTCCCGGCGAACCCGGGCAGGAGGACGGCTTCGGCGAGTTTTTCCGGAGAGGACACCGCTATCCCTTCACCGCGCCGGCGGTCGTGCCGGACACCAGCTTGCGTTGCACGAGCAGGAAGAAGATCAGCGCCGGGATCGCGTAGATGACCGACGCGGCCATGACGCCGCCCCAGTCGGTGGCGAACGCGGTGCGGAACGACGCCAGCCAGACCGGCAGCGTTTCCTTCGGCTTGTCCCGGATGAAGACCAGCGCGAACAGGTACTCGTTCCAGGCGGTGATGAAGCTGAACACCGACGTGGTGACCAGGCCCGGGCCGAGCAGCGGCAGCGTGACGCGCCGGAAGGCGCCGGTCTGGCTGCAGCCGTCGATCATCGCGGCCTCTTCCAGCTCGTACGGGATCCCGTTGACGAAGCCGTAGAGCATCCACACGGTGAACGGCAGCGTGGTGGCGAAGTAGATCAGCAGCAGCGACGGCAGCGTGTTGAGCAGCCCGGCGTCCTTCATCAGCAGGAACAGCGGGATGAACAGGGCCGACACCGGCGCCAGCTGCGCCACCATGACCAGGACCAGGAACCCCTTGCGGCCGGTGAACCGCAGCCGCGAGAGCGGGATCGCCGCCAGCGTCCCGGCGACCAGCGCGCACAGCACCGACCCGACCGTGACGATCAGGCTGTTCATCAGGTACGTCGGGAAGTTGTCCTTGCCCAGCGCGGTGGCGAAGTTGCCGAACGAGAACGACGTCGGGATCAGGTCGTACTTCGGCGACAGGATCTCTCCCGGCGTCCGCATGGACGTGACGAACATCCAGTAGGTCGGGAAGAGGATCAGCAGCGCCACGACCACGCCCACGACCGAGAGCGCGATCCGCTGCGGCAGCGACTTCCTCACTTGAGATCACCTTCCGGGGTCCGGACCAGCAGCTGGATGTACCGGCCGGTGATGAGGGCCAGCACGATCAGCATCAGCGTCGCGATCGCGCCCGCCGCGCCGAAGTGGTTGCCCGCGATGCCCTTGAGGTACAGCACGACGGCCAGGGTGGTGCTGCCGCCGTCGGGGCCGCCCTCGCGGATCGCCCAGATCTGGGCGAAGGCGTTGAAGTCCCACAGCACCGACAGGAACGTCACCATCGTGGTGATCGGCCGGATGGCGGGCCAGGTGACCGCGCGAAACGTCTGCCACGCGCTGGCGCCGTCGATACCCGCGGCCTCGTACTGCTCGCGCGGGACGCCGATGATGCCCGCGTACAGCGAGAACGTCACGAACGGCACGGCCTGCCACACGATGAGCAGGCCGATCACGGTGAGCGTGCTCGGGCCGCTGGAGAACCACGAGAACCCGATGAAGCCGTGGAAGCCCAGCCGGTCCAGGGTCTTGTTGAGGATGCCGTACTGCTCGTCGAAGATCCACTGGAACACCGTGGTCGTGGCGATCACCGGCGTGGCCCAGGCCAGGACCAGCGTCACCTGCACCATGATCCGCACGACCGGGTCGAGGTGGCGCATGAGCACGGCCAGCAGCAGGCCGCCGAGGATGGTGGCGGCCACGATGGCGGCGGTGAACACGAGCGTCCGGACGGTGATGGTCCAGAACTCCGGGTCGGACAGGGTGGTCGCGTAGTTGTCGAACCCGATCCAGATCGTCTTGCCGGAGACGAGCTGGCCGATGTCGAGTTTGCGGAAGCTGATCGCGAGCACCTGGACCAGCGGCCAGGCCAGCAGCACCAGGATGGCCGCCAACGCGGGGAGCAGCAGCAGGTACGGGAGCACCCGGTCGCCGAACCGGCCCCGCCTGCGCTTGGTCACCCGGGTGTCGCGCGGCGATGCCGGCGGGGTGGCCCCCGCCGGCATCGTCACATTCGCGGTCGCGGTCATCCGCCGATGAGCTTGTTCAGCGCTGCGTTGGCGTCGGCGGTCGCCTGGTCGAGCGTCTTCTTGCCGGTCAGGTACGCGGTCAGCATGTCCTTGACCGGGTTCTGGCCGGACTCCACGTCACCCCACTTCGGGCTGGCCGGCACGGCCTTGCCGTTGGTGGACGCCTTGGCCATCACGCTGCCCAGCGGGTCCTTGTCCAGGCCGGTGAGGTCGGTCGACGTGCCGGGCACGACGCCGGCCGCGGCGAGCTGGCTCTGGTACTTCGGGCTGGAGAGCAGCTTGATGTACTCCTTGGCCGCGGCCACGTTCTTGCTGTTGGCCGGGATCGCCAGGTTGGAGCCGCCCAGGAAGACCGGGGCGCTCTGGCCGGCGGTCTTGCCCGGGATGGCGAACGCGGCGGTCTTGTCGGTCAGGCTCGCGTCGGTCTTGGCCGCGGTCGCGAGCTCCCACGGGAGGCCGATCATCATGGCCACCTTGCCGGCGCCGTAGACGGTCGCCTGCTGCGGCTTGGCCTCGTCGGCGTCCTTCGGGGCCTTGGTGCCGGAGGTGTCGACCAGCTTCTTGTAGAACTCCAGACCGGCCTTGGCCTCGGGGGTGTCCAGGGTGGCCTTGTAGTTCTTGCCGTCGGCCTTGGCGATGTCACCGCCGTTGTCCCAGATGAACGACAGCAGCGCGTACCAGTTCTGGCCCGGCATGTAGAGGGCCTGGAAGTCCGGGTCGGAGCCGAACTTGGTCTTCAGCTTGCCGATCGCGTCGATCCACTCGTCGTTCGACGCCGGCGGCTTGGCGATGCCGGCCTGCTCGAACATGTCCTTGCGGTAGATGACCTCGCGGTTGGCCGCGTAGAACGGAACGCCGTAGGTCTTGCCGTCGTAGCTGCCGGAGTCGGCGAGACCCTTGAGCCACTGCGAGCCGTTGAAGCTGTCCTTCTCGGCGGTCAGGTCGGTCAGGACGCCGTCCTGCGAGGCGAACGCCGCGGTCTGCGTGTTGCCGATCTCGATGACGTCCGGCGGCGCGCCGCTGGCCAGCGCGGTGGTCAGCTTCTGCTGGATGCCGTCCCACTGCTGGATTTCGTACTTGACCTTGACCCCGGGGTGCGCGGCCTCGAACTCCTTGTTGAGCGCGTCGGTCAGGGTGGCCGGCGCGGAGCCGGTCATCAGCCAGACCGTGACGGTCCCGCTCAGCGGTGCGTTGCCGCTGGACGAGGCCGCGGTGTCCGAGCCGCCGGAGCCCGCGCACCCCGCGGTCGCGAGCGTGAGTGCGGCGGCGCCCGCCGCCAGCTTGAGCCAGCGTTTCACTCGATGCCGTCCTTTCCATGCCCGGCCACCGCGGCCGGACGCCCCAAATGGTGTAGACCAATGTTGGGGTTAGAGTGGTACGTACCACAGGCCCTGTCAAGGCGGTTGCCGGAACGTTGTAAACGCATGCGAGGAGTAGCCGGGCCGTTACCGGCGCCGGGAGAGGTGGCGCCAGAAGTCGTCCGGATAGGCAGCCGTCCCGCACGTTTTTCACCGCTGGGGCACCGGAATCCGGCGCGCCCGCGGTGCCCTGCCACGACGAAAACCGCCCCGGGAAAGAACTTCCCGAGGCGGCGGTACCGAGCGGCCGGCGGTCAGGCCGGCGTTTTCACCGGTGGCGCCGCGTGTCGCCGGGCGCGGTGGGCGGCCATCCGCACCGGCGCGTTGGCCACGCCGAAGCCGCGGTACCCGCCGATCCGCTGCACCACCTCGAAGAACACCCGCGCCCCGGCCAGCGCGGTGTAGAAGTGCAGGAACTCCCCCGCCTCGTCGCGGTCGTAGAGCACCGAGTGCTCCCGCAGCGCGGCCAGCCGCTCCGGCGGCAGCTCCAGCCGGGCTTCGAGGTCGTCGTAGTAGTTGCCCGGGATGTCCAGCAGGGGTGCGCCCGCCGCGCGCATCGCCGCGGCCGCGGCCAGTGCGTCCGTGCAGGCGAACGCCACGTGCTGCGGTTCGGGGACCGCGGGGGCCCACCCGCCGCGGCGGACCACGGCCGCGTCCAGCGTCAGCCGGACCTCCCCGGCCGCCATCGAGCGGCTGCGCACCAGCCCGAACGGCGCGGCGAACTCCGCCACCGGCGACGGCGTCAGCCCGAACACCGAGCGGTAGAACAGCGCCGCCTCCTCGAAGTGGTCGAAGGGCTGGGTGAGCGCCACGTGATCGATTCCGAAGACCCCGGCCCCGCCGGCCGTCTCCCCGGTCGGCACGAAGTCGTCGCGCCAGTCGTCGCCGCAGAGGAACACCTGGGTGCCGTCCGGCGCGGCGATCGACGCCAGGTCGGCCTCTCGCGGACCACGCACCCGCGGCAGGACCGGCGCGCGCAGCGCTTCGGCCCGGCGGGCCGACCGGGCCGGGTCGGCACTGGCCAGCGCGACCGCGCCGACCGCACCGTGCGCCGCCCCGCCTTCGTTGACCACCACCCGGGCCTCGCCCTGCTCCCACAGCTCGACCGGCTTGGTGCGGTGCACGCCGGTGCGCGCGAACCCGAGCGAAGCCAGCACCCTGCCGGCCCCCGGATCGGTGACGACCTCGGCGAACGCGTGCCCGGTCAGCGCGGGCGCGGCCGGCAGGTCGAGCACGCCGAGGGACTCCTGCAACGCCAGCAGCGACCGCAGCGCGTCGACCGCCGCCGGGCGCGGGTCGGCCTGGCGGAACACGTCGTTGAAGACCTCCAGCGACAGCGGCCCGCGATAGCCCGCCGCCAGCACGTGGCCGGTGAAGGCGGTCAGGTCGAAGTCGCCCTGCCCGGGGAACAGCCGGTGGTGCCGGCTCCACGGCAGCACGTCCATCGGCAGCTTCGGCGCGTCGGCGAGCTGGAGGAAGAAGATCTTGTCGCCGGGGATCGCGCGGATCGGCGCCGGGTCGTGGCCCTTCGAGAGGATGTGAAAACTGTCCAGGCAGACGCCGAGCGCGGGGTGCGCGGCGCGGCGGACGATGCGCCAGGCGTGCTCGTACCCGCTGACGTGCCGGCCCCAGGCCAGTGCTTCGTAGGCGATCCGCAGCCCGCGCGCGTCGGCGAGGTCGGCCAGGGCGCGCAGCTGTTCGGCGGCCAGTTCGTCGTCGTCGACCGCCTCCGGCGCGACCGACGAGCAGACCAGCATCGTGCCGGCACCCAGTTCGGCCATGACGTCGAACTTGCGCGCCGCGCGGCGCAGGTTGGCCGCGTGCCGCTCCGGCGGGACGGCTTCGAAGTCGCGGAACGGCTGGTAGAGGTCGATCGACAGGCCGAGGTCGGCGCACCGGCGGCGGATCTCGGCCGGGCTCGACGGCGACACCAGCAGGTCGTTCTCGAACAGCTCGACGCCGTCGAACCCGGCCGCGGCGGCCGCGGCGAGCTTGTCCTCCAGGGTGCCGGAGAGGCAGACGGTGGCGATCGCGGTGCGCGGTTCAGGCAGCACGGGCGGCCTCCCCTTCCAGTGCGTCGAAGTGGCGCAGCATCCGCGCCGGGTCGGGCTCGGCGCCGGTGAAGAGCCGGAACGATTCGGCCGCCTGCAGCACGACCATGCCGCCGCCGTGCAGCACCCGGCAGCCACGAGCCCGGGCGGCGGCCAGCAGCGCGGTCTCCAGGGGCCGGTAGACGATGTCGGCGACCCACAGCTCTGCACGCAGCAGTTCGGCGGGCACCGGCGAGCCGGGGTGGGCGGCCATCCCGGTCGGGGTGGCGTGCACGAGGCCGTCGGCGCGGCGGATCCCGGTCACGTCGCCGGCGACCGCCCGCCCCGGGCCGAACCTCCGCTCGAGCGCGGCGGCCAGGCGGGCGCTCCGGCCGCGGTCGACGTCGTGGACCGTGAGGCGCCCGGTGCCCAGCGAGAGCAGCGCGTGGGCGACCGCCGCGCCCGCTCCCCCGGCGCCGAGCAGGACGACGTCGTCCATCCGGACGTCCGGCAGGCCGCGGGTGAGGCTGCGGGCGAACCCGGTCGCGTCGGTGTTGTGGCCGATCGCCCGGCCGTTGCGGAACACGACGGTGTTGACCGCGCCGAGCGCTTCCGCTTCCGGCGAGAGCTCGTCGAGGTGCGGGACGACGGCCTGCTTGGCCGGGTGGGTGACGTTGAGGCCGTCGAACCCGGCGAGCCGCGCGGCGGCGAGGACGTCGGCGACCGGGCGGCGCAGCACGTCGAGGTCCAGCAGGCGGTAGAGGTAGCGGAGGCCGAGCTCGTCGGCCTCGCGCTCGTGCAGGGCCGGGCTGGCGGACGGCCCGATGCCCGTGCCGACGAGGCCGATCAGGTAGCTGGTCACGCGGTGCCCTCCGGAAACTAATGTACGAACTAGTACGTTCACGGTAGCGCGGCGTCCGCCCGGACGGAAGGGCTGGACTAGAGTGGGGGCGTTCACCTGCAGCGGAGGGAGCCCGGTGGCCGCACCATCGTCGGAGGCCGAGCGCCAGCGCGACAAGGAACGGACGCGGGCCGACATCCTGGCGGTGGCCACCCGGGAGTTCGCGGACAAGGGCTACACCGGCGCCCGGGTCGACGAGATCGCCGCCCGCACCAGCACCACCAAGCGGATGATCTACTACTACTTCGGCGGCAAGGAACAGCTCTACATCGCCGTGCTGGAGCAGGCGTACTCCGAGCTCCGAGCCTCGGAACAGCAGCTCGACGTCGAGCACCTGGAGCCCGAGGACGCCTTGCGGCAACTGGCCGCGCTGACGTTCGACCACCACGAGGCGCACCCGGACTTCATCCGCCTGGTCAGCATCGAGAACATCCACCACGCCGAACACCTGTCGCGGTCGGAGATCCTCGGCGGACTGGCCGACCCGGCGCTCGGCGGGATCGCCCGGATCCTCGAGCGCGGCCGGAAGGCCGGTTTGTTCCGCGCGGACGCCGACGCCCTCGACGTGCACATGATCATCAGCTCGTTCTGCGTGTTCCGCCTGGCGAACCGGCACACGTTCCAAGCGATCTTCGGCCGCGACATGCTCGACCCGGCCCGCCGCGAGCACTACCGCTCGATGCTCGGCGACCTGGTGATCGACTACCTGACCGCCTGAAATCCGCCTCTTGACACCCGGGGTCCGGTCTCGCACTCTCTATTAACTAACTAGACCGTACATTGCTTCCCCGCCGCAGTCTGCGCAATGAAGCACGGACGTCAGGAGCACCTCCCCGTGACCGGATCGATGCCCCGCAAGGCGGCGCTGGCCGCCTGGATCGGCAGCGCGCTCGAGTACTACGACTTCTTCATCTACGGCACCGCCGCCGCGCTCGTGTTCGGCAAGGTGTTCTTCCCCGCCTCCTCCCCCGCCACCGGCACCCTGCTGGCGCTGGCCACCTTCGGCGTCGGCTACCTCGCCCGGCCGGTCGGCGCGTTCGTCCTCGGCCACGTCGGCGACCGGTTCGGCCGCAAGCGGGTGCTCGTCTTCACCCTGCTGCTCATGGGCTTCACGACGTTCTGCGTCGGCTGCCTGCCGACGTATGCGAGCGTCGGCGTCCTCGCCCCGGTCCTGCTGGTCGTGCTCCGCCTGCTGCAGGGGCTTTCCGCAGCCGGCGAGCAGGCGGGGGCGAACTCGATGTCCCTGGAACACGCCCCGGAACACCGGCGGGCGTACTTCACCAGCTTCACCTTGAGCGGAACGCAGGCCGGCCAGATCCTGGCCACCGCGATCTTCCTCCCCGTTGCCGCACTCCCGGCGGCGGACCTGCTGACCTGGGGCTGGCGGCTGCCGTTCTGGGGCAGCGCGCTCGTGGTGGTCGTCGGCTTCGTGATCCGGCGCAAGCTCGACGAGACACCGGTGTTCGCCCGCACCGAGGTCGCGAAGCTGCCGGTCGCGCTGCTGTTCCGCCACCACTGGGCGGACGTCCTGCGCGTGGTCTTCGCGGCGACCATCGCCTCGGTGAGCACCATCTTCACGGTCTACGCGCTGAGCTACGCGGTGAACACGATCGGCCTGGCCCGCACCCCGATGCTCTGGGTCGGCGTGCTGGCGAACGTCGTCGCGCTGGCGGCGATCCCGCTGCTGGCCCGGCTCGCCGACCGGGTCGGGCGCAAACCGGTGTTCATCGCCGGCTGCCTGGCCTGCGGGCTGCTGATCTTCCCGTACCTGTGGTCGATCTCGATCGGCTCGTACGCGCTGTTGTTCGTGCTCGGCATCGTGTTGTTCGGCGTGGCGTACTCCGGGGTCAACGGCGTCTGGCCGGCGCTGTACGGCGAGATGTTCAGCGCCCGCGTCCGCCTGTCCGGCATGGCGATCGGCACGCAGATCGGTTTCGCGGTGGCGGGCTTCGCCCCGAGCGTGGTGGCGGCGATCGGCTCGGGCAAGGACGACTGGCTCGGCGTCGCCGTCTTCACCGCGGGAGTGTGCGCGGTGTCGGCACTCGCCGCGGCGACGGCCCGCGAGACCTCCCGGGTGCCGACCGCGGAACTGGGCACCAGGACGCACCACTCCGACTCACCGTCCACTGTGGTCGCTTCTACAGTGGACGGCTGAGCCGGCCGCGGTCAGGGCTTCGGCGTCGGCGCGGACGCCGGGGCCTTCACCCGTTCCAGCAGGAGCTGGGCGACGTCACGTACGTCGACGTTCTCCGCCTTCTGCTCGCTCTGCCGCTGGACGAGCCCGTCGGTCAGCATCACGCGGCAGAACGGGCAGCCCGTCACGATGGTTTCCGCGTCCGTGGCGATCGCCTCGTCGACCCGCTCCAGGTTGATGCGCTTGCCGATCTGCTCCTCCATCCACATGCGCGCACCACCCGCGCCGCAGCACAGCGCGCGGTCGGCGTGGCGGGGCATCTCGGCCAAGGAGGCACCCGTCGCGCCGACCAGCTCGCGCGGCGGGGTGTAGACCTTGTTGTGCCGCCCGAGGTAGCAGGGGTCGTGGTAGGTGACCTTCGGGCCGTCCTCGACCGGCTTGACCGGGGTCAGCTGCCCGCCGCGGACCAGGCGGTTGAGCAGCTGCGTGTGGTGGACGACCTCGTAGTGACCGTCCAGCTGGGGGTATTCGCGGCCCAGCGTGTTGAGGCAGTGCGGGCAGGTCGTGACGATCTTGCGCAGCCGCGGCTCGCGGCCCTCGAACACGGCGTTGAGCGTCTCGGCCGTCTGCTGCGCCATCATCTGGAAGAGGAACTCGTTGCCCGCGCGGCGGGCCGGGTCACCGGTGCAGGACTCCTCGTTGCCCAGCACCACGTACTTCACCCCGGCGATGTGCAGCAGCTCGGCCGTGGCGCGGACGGTCTTGCGCGCCTGGTCGTCGAACGCGCCGGCGCAGCCGACCCAATAGACGTACTCGACGTCTTCGGCCAGCTCGCCGTCGAACACCGGGACGTCGAAGCCGAGGTCCTTCGTCCAGGCGAGGCGCTCGGAGTTGTTCTGGCCCCAGGGGTTGCCCTTGGTCTCCAGGTTCTTGAACAGCCCGCCCAGCTCGGTCGGGAACGCCGACTCGATCATCACCTGGTAGCGGCGCATGTCGACGATGTGGTCGACGTGCTCGATGTCCACCGGGCACTGCTCGACGCACGCGCCGCAGGTGGTGCACGACCACAGCACGTCCGGGTCGATGACGCCGCCATCGGCCTCCGGGCCGACCAGCGGGCGCGCCTCCTCGTGCTCGGTGCCCGCGAGGATGTACGGCGCTTCCTCGAACAGGTTGTCGCGCAGGTTCATGATGACGAGCTTGGGCGACAACGGCTTCCCGGTGTTCCACGCCGGGCACTGCGACTGGCAGCGGCCGCACTCGGTGCACGTGGCGAAGTCCAGCATGCCCTTCCAGGTGAAGTCGCCGATCTTGCCGCGGCCGAACGTGTCGTCCTCGCCCGGGTCCTCGAAGTCGATCGGCTTGCCCGCGGACTCCATCGGCAGCAGCGGGCCGAGCGCGTCCGGCAGCCGCTTCGCCGAGACGTTGACCGGCGCCACGAAGATGTGCAGGTGCTTGGAGTAGAGCACGATCGACAGGAACACCAGCATGACGCCGATGTGCAGCAGCAGGCCGACCGTCTCCAGCACCTCGGTCGTCGAGTGCCCGAGCGGTTCCAGCAGGTTCCCGACGCCGAGGGAGACGTACGCGCCGTTGTCGTACGGGAAGTTGCCGGACGCCGAGGACGCGCCGCGGAAGAAGAACATCGTCCAGACGACGTTGAAGATCATCAGCAGGATCAGCCATGCGCCGCCGGTGTGCGAACCGTAGAACCGGGACGCGCGGTCCTTGCGCTCGGGGGCGTTCCGGATCCGGATGACGGTGAACACGCCGAGCGAGACGGCCACGGCGACGGCGATGAAGTCCTGCAGGAACCCGAGCACCGCCCAGTGGCCGATCCACGGGATGGCGAACTTCTCGTCGAACAGCGCGCCGTAGGCCTCGAGGTACACCGAAGCGAGGATCACGAAGCCCCAGAACGTGAAGAAGTGCGCCAGGCCGGGCACCGACCACTTCAGCAGCTTCCGCTGGCCGAACACCTCGCGCACCTGCGCGAAGAGCCGGGCACCGAGCTCGCCGGACCGCTTGGTGTCGGGCTGGCCGGCCTTGATCAGCCGGTACAGGAAGGCCACCCGCTTGCCGGCGACGGCGAGGCCGACGACGGTCATGAGCAGGCCGAGGATGAGACGAACGAGCACGAGTCCTCCGCGTCGTGATGGAAGGACCGGCTCAGTGCGAGCCGGTGTAGTACCGGCACGCCTTGCACGCGTACCGCATTTTCGCGATCCGCCAGTGTTTCCGGTACAGATCGAGGTCGGGCGAGCGCCGGACGCCGAGGCGCTGGTAGCGCCCGGGCCGCCGGCCGGTTTCGTACTGCTCGGTGGCGCGGCCGAGGTGGGCGCGCCGCAGCACGCACCCCCGCGTCCGGCAGCGGCCGAGCGCGGCGCGGCAGAACCGGTGCAGCAGCACGAGATCGCCGGTCACTTCTTCGACCACGCCGTAGCCCGGGTGGTGGCCCGGCCCGGCCAGCCGTACCGGCAGCCCGCAGTACGCGCATTTGAGCGTGCAGGGAAGGCAGCCGGTCAAGTGCCGGATCCGCAGTTCGCGCCGGTCTTCGGAGCCGGGTCCTCGGACGCGCGACGCCATGAAGCCTCCCGGAACGACTGTGATCGGCACCACTGTCTGCTACTGGAGGGTAATGAGGGGATCACTTCACGCGACAGGACCGAACGGCCTAGTTTCACTGCGCCGTTCAGCGCAATTTTTTGAGGAAGGATCACCTTACTGTCCGTGGAACGGACGCTCAACACCGCGAATCGTACGTTCAGCCCTGCTGCGGCCGCGGTGTCGCGCGCCACAATCCGGGCATGACGTATCACCCGGTCCCGTACCAGCCCGCCCGGCTGCCCGACGACGAAACGCTCGCCCGGGCCGCCGCGCTGCGCCGGCGGATGGAAGCCCGGCGTTCGGTGCGGATGTTCTCCCCCGACCCGGTTCCGGAACGCGCGGTGCTCGACGCGATCGCGGTCGCCTCGACCGCCCCCAGCGGCGCGCACCAGCAGCCGTGGACGTTCGTCCTCGTCACGGACCCGGCGGTCCGGCGCCGGATCCGCGAAGCCGCCGAGGCCGAAGAACGGATCTCCTACGAAGGCCGGCTCGGCGAGGCGTGGCTCGACGCGCTCCGGCCGCTCGGCACGGACGCGGTCAAGCCCCACCTGACCGACGCGCCGTACCTCATCGTCGTGTTCCAGCAACGGTTCGCCCTCGACGACGACGGCGGCGTCCGCAAGCACTACTACGTCGACGAGTCGGTCGGCATCGCGGTCGGCATGCTGCTCACGGCGTTGCACGTGGCAGGCCTCGCGGCGTTGACGCACACGCCGTCGCCGATGCGGTTCCTCGGGGAGCTGCTGGGCCGCCCGCGCAACGAAAAGGCGTTCGCGGTGATCCCGGTCGGCTACCCGGCCGACGACTGCGTCGTCCCGGACCTGGAGCGCAAGCCGCTCGACGAAGTCCTCGTGCGGATCTGACTTCAGCAGGCGGGCAGGCCGCCCGGCAGGCCGGGGAACGCCGGGCCGGAAAGCAGGTCCGCGCCCCGCTCCTGCCACCACGCGGCCTCGTCCGGGATCCGCACGCCGGCGACCGACACCGGTGCCCCGGCCGCGTGCGCCGCGTCGATCAGGGCCGACAGCGAGCCGGTCACCAGCGGGTGTTCCCGCTTGGCGGCCAGGCCCGGCGCGATCCGGACCGCGTGGGCCGGGAACTCCGTCAGGCAGGTGACGTCGGCGAGCCCGTGGATCTCCGGCCGGACGCCGATTTCGCGCAGCACCCGGAAGTTGTCCGCCGCGTCCCCGGTCAGGCTCGCGGCGGGGAAGCCGGGCCGCAGGCGGTCCGGGGCGAGGCCGGTGTCGTCCAGGACGCGGCGGAGCTCGCCGACCAGGTCCGGGTCCGCCGCCTGCTGGGCGGTGAGCTCGACGACCAGCGGCACGCCGATCCCGGCCGCCGCCAGCCGTTCGGCCGCCGTGCGCAGCAGCCAGGTGGCCAGCGGCAGGGCCAGCCCGGTCTCCCCGGCCAGCCGCACGCACGTCTCGTGCGGCAGCGCGCCTTCGGCCGGGTGGTTCCAGCGCAGCCGCGCCTCGACGCCCTCGACCGCGCCGCTCGTCGCGGACACCAGCGTCCGGTAGCCGGCGACGATCTCGCCGGTCTCCCAGGCACCCGCCATCGACGCGGCCAGGCCGAAGTCGTGCCGGTCCCGCCGGTCCAGCTCGCGGTCGAACAGGCCCCACTGGTTGCCCGTCCGCTGCGCGCGCCGCAGGGTCAGGTCCGACGCCTGGAGCAGCTCCGCCGGCGTGCTGTCGCGCGGCGGGCGGTGGACGACGCCGATCGCGGCCGACACCGCGACCCCGCGCTGCCCGTCGACGTACTCGGGTTCGGCGAGCTCGTGGGTGATCCGGCGGACGAGGGTCACCACGTCCGGCGTGTCGTCCGTGTTCTGCACCAGCACGGCGAATTCGTCGCCGCCGATGCGGGCCACGAGCGCCTTCTCCGCGTCGAAGACCGTCTTCAGCTTGGCCGCGACCCCGCGCAGCACCCGGTCGCCGAGCTCCTGGCCGAGGCCGCCGTTGATCTGCGAGAAGCCGTCGAGGTCGAGGTGCAGCAGCGTGACGCCGCGCGCCGGGTCCGCGTCGCGCAGCAGGGTTTCCAGGCGGGTGCTGAAGAACTGCCGGTTCGGCAGCCCGGTGAGCACGTCGTGCAGGGCCTGGTGGCTCAGCCGCCGCTGCAACAGCGAGACCTCGGTGTCGTCGTCGACGATGGTGAGCAGCTGCCGGGGCGCGCCGACGGAGTCCCGGATCACCGACGCGGCGAACGTCGCCCACATCGGTTCGCCGTCCTTGCCGACCAGGCGGCGGCCCGAGCGCAGCCGGTGCAGCCGGCCGGCGGCCAGCTCGCGGTAGCTTTCCCGCAGCTGCTCGACGTCCTCGGGGTGGACCAGGTCGAACAGGGTCAGCGCGGCGATCTCCGCCGGGGTCCGCTGGAGCGTCTTGGCCAGCGCCGCGTTGGCCCGCAGCACCCGGCCGTCCAGCTCGGTGAGGGCGACCCCGCTGGCCGACCCGGCGAACACCTCCTCGAACTGCGCGCGGGTGATGACGTGCTTCTGCCGCGTCTCCTGTTCGACCTTCAGCAGCGCGCGGCTGAGTCCCTCCTGCCGCTTCTGGATGTCCTCGCGCAACGTCTCGCCGTAGCCGGCGCTGAACGCGCCGAGCACCAGCACCACCCGCTCGGCCTGCCGGTCGACGCCGCGCAGTTCCGGTTCGCGCAGCAAGGCCTTGCCCAGCACCTCCAGGCTGCGGCGCAGGCTGTCGGCACCGACGCACCGCAGCTCGACGAGCCGCCCGCCCGCGACCGCGGCCGCCTCGAGCCCCGGCGGATCGCTCGCCACCGCCTCGAACAGCTGCCCGGCCAGGGCGGTCAGCTCGCGCTCGACCTCCTCGGGCGTGTGCGGCAGGTACGCCGTGGTGCTGATCAGGTAACCCCATTTGCGCGCGAGCGCGTCGAGCCGTCTCGCCGCGCGTTCGGCGGACGGCTTGGTGCGCGGGGCGTCGCCGCGGGGATGGGGAGCGGTCACCTCAGGCCGTCCATGGGTTCAGTACACACCGTTCGGGTCAATCGAGATATCTTGGCCCGGAATTGTGCGACACGCACGGGGTCAAATTCGTCCGATCGAGTGATAACCCTGCGGAGCGACCCCCAGGCGGTCCTGCAGCCAGGACCGGGTGGCACTGCGGTATTCGCCGGCGTTTTCGTGCAGCGCCACGGAATGTCCCGCGCCGGGCAGCACGAAGACCGACAACTTCGAAGGGTCGGCGTAATAGGGCGCTTCCTGCGCCCGCAGCACCGCCGCGTCGGAACAGTCGCGCAGCGCCAGCACCCCGCAGAAAAGGACGTCTTTTTCACCGACCACCTGGAAAACCGGTACGGTGATTCCCCACGTCGCGGGCAGAACGATGCCGAACAACGCGACCGTGCCCATCCCGGGAACCGAAACCTGGTCCTTCGTCGCTTCGTCGGCCGCGATCACGGCCGGGTCGGCGTCGCCCGCGGCGTAGAACAGCCCGGCCCGCGCGCCCGGCTTCGTCGTGAAGTACAGCGGGTCGCTGCCGAGGGTCCCGAGCTGCGCGTCGAGGAACGCCGGCTGCAGGCCGAGCGCCGCGCCGAGGGCGAGCACCGGCAGCGCGGGCAGGTGCGTGATGCCGGTCAGGACCACGCCGTCGACGTCGTGGTAGGTCGACGCCTCCACGGCGACGACCCCGGACCCGACCGAGTGCCCGACGATGACCACCTTCGCGAACGGGACGCCGCCGGCCCGGCCGGCCCGCAGGTGGCCGACGACCTCGTGCATCGACTCGGCGGCCGCCCAGACCGACAGCGGCACACTCAGCGGCCGGCT
The DNA here is from genome assembly GCF_053601335.1 of Amycolatopsis sp. NPDC004747. Lineage (NCBI taxonomy): Bacteria > Bacillati > Actinomycetota > Actinomycetes > Pseudonocardiales > Pseudonocardiaceae > Amycolatopsis > Amycolatopsis sp. NPDC004747. Next base: position 98,423 of record NZ_JBSGBQ010000033.1, read on the forward strand.
GCTGCCCCCGGCGCCGAGCTGGTCGGCGGCGAAGGTCGCATAGCCGTGGGCGGCCATGTCGCGCTGGTAGGAGTAGCGCGCCGGCTCATACGGCAGGTCCCAGTACGCGCTGTTGTACGTCCCGCCGTGCACGAGCAGCTGGACGGTGTCCGGCGCGTCTCCGGCGGGCAGGCACAGGCTGCCGTGCACGGTCGCCGGCGCCCCCGGCACCAGCGGCGGCAGGCCCGGGCCGCTGACCGGCAGATCCGTGTCGCTGCAGGAGATCGCGGCCGCCTCGGCGGGCACCGCCGCGGTCAGCGACGCGAACAGGACGCCGCACGCGAACAACGCCGACGTCACCTTGACGGGCAGCTTCACGCCGCACTCCCTCTGTGCTCGGACAGGTGAACGAACTCGGGAACACTACACCCGGTAGCCGGACGCGTACCGTCAGGTCGTGCGCGGCACGACCGTCATCGGCAGTCGGTTCGGCTGCATCGTGGCCTTGATCTGCGCGTACACCTTCTTGCCGGGCACCGGGACCAGCCGCCACCGCGCGCCGATGGTCGCGGCCACGATGCCGATCTCCGTCGGCGCGAACACGTGCCCCGGGCACAGCCGCGCGCCCGCGCCGAACGGGATGTACGCCCCCTTCGGCAGCTCCGCGGCGCGGCCGGGCGCCCAGCGGTCCGGGTCGAACCGGTCCGGGTCGGGGAACCAGCGCGGATCGCGGTGCAGGGTGTGCTGGCTGACCGCGACTTCGCTGCCCGCCGGGATCGCGATCCCGCCGAGTTCGACGTCCTCCCGCGCGCGGCGCATGAGGATCAGCGGGGGCGTGCGGCGGACGATCTCGTTGACGATCTGGTTCGTGTAGCCGAGCTCCGGCAGGTCCTCGAAGCGCGCCGGACGGCCGCCGAGGACGTCGTCGACTTCGGCGTGGAACCGCCGCTCGACGTCCGGGTGCTGCCCCAGCTCGTGGAAGAACCAGGCGAGCGCGACGGCGGTGGTCTCGGCGCCGGTGGTGAGGATCGTGATGACCTCGTCGTGCACCTGGCGATCGGACATGCCCTCGCCGGTGTCCTCGTCGCGGGCCAGCAGCAGCATCGAGAGCAGGTCGCCGTGGTCGGCGCCGTCTTCGCGGGCCGCGACGACGGTCTCGCCGATCACCTCCCGCAGGCGCGCGGCCGCGGCGTCGAACCGCCGGTTCGCCGGGATCGGCAGCTTCTCGACGAACTTCGGCGAGAACGCCCGGATCAGCACGTACTTGAGCATGACCGGGATCGAGTGCCGGATCTCCGCCAGTGCCTGCTCGCCGAGCGCGGTGGAGAACAGCGTCTGCCCGGCGACGGTCAGCACCAGGTCCTGCATCCGCTTGTCGAACTCGACGACTTCGCCCGGCTGCCACGCATCGACCAGCTCGGCGGCGAGCTTCGTGATGGTGTGCTCGGCGTAGCCGGCGATCCGCGTCCGGCCGAAGGCGGGCATCACCAGGCGGCGCTGGCGGCGGTTGAACTCGCCGTTCGACGTCGCCAGCCCGTCGCCGAAGAGCGGGCGCATCTTGTCGAAGACCAGGCCCTTGTCGAACTTGTCGGCGTCGGTGGCCAGCACCTGCCAGGCCAGCTCCGGGGTGGTGACCACGTGCACCGGCAGCGGGCCGAGCCGGATCTTGACGACTTCTCCGTGCGCGGGCAGGGAAGTGAAGAACTTCAGCGGGTCGCGCAGCAGGGGCACCGTGTGTCCGAGCAGGGGCACCCGGCCGGGCACGGGACGCGGGTTCGTCATGGCCTCGTCTCCTCGTGACCGGGCCACTTTAGCCGCGTGCCGGGTATCCGGAGCGCGAGTCCACACGAACGGATGAGGGGGCTAAGCTCGGCCGCCGAGAGTCCGCGAGGGTGGGAGGTCCCGTGACCGGAGAAGCGAGCTGGGTACCGCCGGAGATCGACACCACGGTGCCGAACCCGGCCCGGGTGTACGACTTCTGGCTCGACGGGGACCACAACTTCGCCGCCGACCGGGCACTCGGCGAGCAGATCCTCCAGATCATGCCGGGGATCCGTGACGCCGCCCGCCTCAACCGCGCCTTCCTCCGCCGCGCCGCGCGGTACATGGTGCGGGCCGGGGTCCGGCAGTTCCTCGACATCGGCTCCGGCATCCCGACCGTCGGGAACCTCCACGAGATCGTCCAGCAGGCGGATCCCTCGTGCCGCGTGGTGTACGTCGACCGCGAGCCGGTCGCCGTCGCGCACAGCGAGCTGCTGCTGCAGGACAACGACAACTGCGCGGTGCTCCAGGCCGACCTGCGCGACGTCAACGACATCTTCGACGCCGAGCCGGCGCGCCGGCTGCTCGACCCGGAGCAGCCGACCGGCGTGTTCATGTTGCTGCTGCTGCACTTCGTGCCCGATTCGTGGGATCCGGCCGGCATCCTGGCCCGCTACCGCGAGCGGCTCGCGCCGGGCAGCTTCCTCGCCGTCACGCACGTCGCGGCGGACTCCGGGTCCGAAGGCCTCGACGAGGCGATCAAGGTCTACACGACCCGGCAGAACCAGCAGAACCAGCCGTTCCCGCGCACGCACGACCAGGTGCTCCGGTTCTTCGAGGGCTTCGACCTCGTCGAACCGGGCCTGGTCGGCTGCGCGATGTGGAACCCCGAGGGCGTCGGCGACATGTCCGACGACCCGTCGGTCAACTCCCTCCCGTACGCGGGTGTGGGCCGCAAGCCGTCGTGAGTGGTGAGGCGGGTTGGAACCCCGAGGCCCGCGAGCAGATCCTCGAGCAGGCCGGGCGCCTGCCGGACGTCGTCGCGGCCTGCGTCGGCGGC
>NZ_JBSGBQ010000034.1:0-22313 GCF_053601335.1 Amycolatopsis sp. NPDC004747
CCCGGGGGGGGGGGGGGGTTTTTTGGGGCTCCCCGCTTTCCCCCCCCCCCCCCCACCGGCCGTGTGCCGGCTTCGGATCGGGGTGGGGGAGGTCTGGGTGGGGTGCGGGTCCGGTCGTTCGCCTACCGGTCGGGTGAGGCGACCGCACTCCGTCCGCAGCCGCTCTCAGCCGCCGTTGTACTGCTGGTAGGCCGGGGCCCGGAACGCCCTTGCGCCGACGCCGCCGATCTTGTCGACCGCGCGCAGGAACTTCGGCCCCATCTTCGCCGCGGCCTGCCGGACCGGGTGGGTGGCTCCGAAGTCCTCCGGGTTCGCCTGGCCGTGGGCGAACATCGAGTAGATCAACACCGGCTTGCCCGCCGCGTCGAACATGATGCCCGCCTCGTTGCGGCCGTCGTTCAGCCAGCCCGCCTTCGTGGCGATCCTCGCCCGGTCGATGGACGACATCTCGCGGCGGATGCCGTCGGTGAACGCCACCTGCGACCGGAGGATGGACAGCAGGTACTCCGTCGACGCCGGGCTCAGCAGGGTGCCCGCGACCAGTGCCTGCAGCAGGTCGTGGGTCTCGCGCGGAGTGGTCTGGCCGAGGAAGTAGCGGTTCGGGTTGGCCACCGGCGTGACCTGGGTCTTGGGGAAGCCCTTGGCCACCAGGATCTGGTTGATCTCGGCCGCCGGGACCACCAGCCCCACCAGCCGGACGCACGTGTCGTCCGAAACGGTCAGGAACAGCGACAGGACGTGCCCCAGCGTGAACGCGCTCGGGTACGCCTTGTCCAGGATGATGATGCCGTCGCCACCCGGCACGACGATGCTCGCCGGCACCTGGACCTGCTGGTCCAGCGTGAGCAGGCCGCGGTCGATCTTGTCCATCAAGGTGACCGCGACGGCCACCTTGTTGACGCTGTACGCCTCCACGACCTCATCGGACGCCACGTCGACGGCCACTTCGCCGGCCACGCTGAGGTAGGAGTTCCAGGTGCCGCCTGCCTCAGCGGCCGCGCTGTCGTAGACGCGCTTCACCCGCTGCCTGGCCCGGTCCGGTGTGGCCGGGCCGGCCTCGATGTCTGCTTCCTGCGCGTCCGCGGGAGAGCCGGCCAGAATGCTTCCAGCGACGGCGGCGGTCCCCAAGCCGAACGCTGCTCGTCTGTTGAGTCGATACCCCATCGCAAGATCCAACCACGGATGGGCCCACCGGAGGCCGGTTATCGCTCAGGACCCACCACCGCCCGTGCGACGCCCAGCTCCACCAGGTCCTGGGGCCGCAGGTGCAGCTGGTTGGCGATGTCCGGCACCTCGGACGCCGGGCGCTTGAGGATCGCCGCCGCGGCTTCCGGGGACGTCACCGAGAAGTACGCGTCCGGGGCCACCCACGTCGAGCCCGCCGCCGCGAACGCCAGCGCCCCGCCCGAGCCGCCCTCGCCGATCACCAGGGTCGTCACCGGGACCGAGGCCGTCGCCACCGCCTCGAACAGCTCCGCGATCGCGCCACCCGCACCGGCCTGCTCGGCCGCCGCGTCGTTCGCCGCGCCCGGGGTGTCGACCAGGGTCAGCACCGGGATGGCCAGGCGGGAGGCCAGCCGCACCAGCCGGGCCGCCGTCCGGAAGCCCGAGGGCAACGTCGGCGTGCCGCACTGGGCCGCGTACGCGATCGTCCGGCCGTCGCGCCAGCCGAAGCCGCACGCGACACCCGGGTCCGCGCCGCCCACGCGGTCGCCGCTGATGTCCTGCCGCCAGTCGAAGTAGGCGTCGAGGTACTCCGCCGCCCGGGCTCGCTCCGGTGAACGCGCGGCCTGAACCGCCTCCCAGCCCGTCGAAGGCAGCGACGCGGCCCGCAGCGCGAACGGCGGGGGCGCCGCGGCCGACGAACGCGCGGTCAGCAGCCGCAGCCACCGCTCCAAGACCCCGCCGAGTTCCTCCGGCGTGACGACGGCGTCGACCTGGCCCCAGCCGAGGTGCGCCTCGGCGGTGTACGCCTCCGGCGAGCCCGGCGGCCGCACCCGCGAGCCCGCGAAGCCGACCTGCGCTTCCGGCAACGCGAGGACGACGTCGGCGCCCGCGCCGAGCGTCGCCCAGCCGCCGCCGGTCGTCGGGTCGCGCAGCACCGAGATCTGCGGGATGCCCACCGACCGCGTCAACGCCGAAGCCCGCGCCACCCGCTGCAGCTGCATCAACGCGCGCATGCCCTGCTGCATGCGGCTGCCGCCGGTGGCGATCAGCGACACCACCGGCAGCCGCGCGTCGCGGGCGTGCGCGAACGCCGCCTCGATCCGGTCGCCGGTGCGCTGCCCGAGCGAGCCGCCGAGGAACCCGAACTCGAAGGCGATCAGCACCGCTTCGACGTCGCCGATCTTCGCCGTCCCGCAGACGACCGACTCCTTCTCGCCGGTGCGTTCTTCCGCCGCGGCGCGGGCGGCGCGGTAGCCCGGCCAGCCGATCGGGCCGTCGGCGGGCTCCTCGCGCAGCGGGGTGGTGAACTCCGTGAAGCCGTTGGCGATCGCGCCGACGATCTCGCGCGCCGGCAGCCTAGGCACCGAGCGCCCGCTTCATGACCTTGCCCATGTCGTTGCGCGGCAACGCATCCAGGTAGCGGACCACCCGCGGGCGCTTGTGCGGGGCGAGCAGTTTCGCGACGTGGCCGGCGAGTTCTTCGGCGGCCGGTGGCTCGCCCGACGGCACGATCCACGCGACGATCCGCTCGCCGAGGTCGTCGTCCGGTTCGCCGGTGACGGCCGCTTCGGCGACGCCGGGGTGTTCGAGCAGCGCGTTCTCGATCTCGCCCGCGCCGATCTTGTAGCCGCCGCTCTTGATCAGGTCCGTCGCCTTGCGCCCGACGATCTTCACGTACCCGTCGGCGTCCCGGGTGGCCATGTCGCCGGTGCGGAACCAGCCGCCGTCGAACGCGGCCGCGGTCGCGTCCGGCCGGTTGAGGTACCCGGTGAACAGGTTCGGGCCGCGGACCTGGATCTCGCCGACGGTCTCGACGTCGTCGACCACCTCGCCGGCGTCGCCGACCAGCCGCAGTTCGACGCCCCGCAGCGGGACGCCGACCGTGCCGGGCTTGCGCTCGCCGTCCGCGCGGACGCTGGTGTTCATCAGCGTCTCGGTCATGCCGTAGCGCTCGACCACCTGCTGGCCGGTCGCCGCGGTGATCCGCTGGTGGTCGTGCACCGGCAGCGCCGCGGACCCGGAAACCAGGAGCCGCGCTTTCCGGAGCGCCTCGGCCAGCGCGTTGTCGGAGCCGACTTCGCCGGCGATCCGGTGGTACATCGTCGGGACGCCGAACAGCATCGTGGCGCCGTTCGCCAGTTCCCGTGCGACGCCCTCGGTCGAGAACCGGCCGAGGTGGCGCACCGAACCGCCGCGGCGCAGCGGGCCGAGGATGCCGAGGATCAGGCCGTGCACGTGGAACAGCGGCAGCGCGTGCACCAGCGTGTCCGCGTCGGTCCAGCCCCAGGCGTCCTCCAGCGCGTCCAGCGTGGTCGCGAGCGCGCGGCGGGGGAGCACGACGCCCTTGGGCGGGCCGGTGGTGCCCGAGGTGTAGACGATCAGCGCGGGCGACTCGGCGTCCGGTTCCTCCGGGATCGGCGCTTTCCCGCCGGTCAGCGGGATGTCCCGGCGCGGCAGCGCGGCCAGGCCCGCGGGCAGCTCGGCGCCGGGCTCGGCCAGGACGAGCGCGGGTTCGCTGTCGGCGAGGATGTGGGCGAGCTCGCGTTCGCCGATCTTCGGGTTGAGCGGCACCGCCGGCACCCCGGCGAGCAGCGCGGCGACGACGGCGACGCTGGTGTGCACGGTCGGCGTCGCCCACACCGCCACCCGGCCGGGCGGCAGGTCGCGGGCGAGCCCGCCGGCGACGGCGGCGAGGTCGTCGTAGGTCAGGACGTGGTCGCCGAAGCGCAGGGCTTCTTTGGCGGCGCCGGCGACGAGCGTGGGGAACAAGGGGTCGGGCACCGCGGGGACCTCCCAGTGTCGGACTCGATCAGCACGTTACCGCGCGGATCGGTCCCCTGCAGCAAGCAGGCGAAGGCGCTGGTCGTAGGCTGGGACACCGTGTTGGTACTGGCGATCGATACCTCGACCCCGGCGGTGACCGCGGGCGTCGTCGCGCTGGACGGCGGCTTGGTCGAGACGCGCGGGGAGCGCGTCACGGTCGACCCCCGCGCCCACGGGGAACTCATCACGCCGCACGCGCTGGCCGCCGCCGAAGCCGCGGGCGTGACCCTCAAGGACCTCGACGCCATCGTCGCCGGCGTCGGCCCCGGGCCGTTCACCGGCCTGCGCGCCGGGATGGCCACCGCCGCCGCGTTCGGCCACGCCCTCGGCATCCCGGTGTACCCGGTCTGCAGCCTCGACGCGCTGGCCGCCGACGTCGTCCAGGGCGATGCCGCCTTCCTCGTGCTCACCGACGCCCGGCGCCGCGAGGTCTACTGGGCCGCCTACGACGCCGAGGGCCGCCGCACCGACGGCCCGCACGTCCAGCGCCCCGCCGACGTCGAGACCGACGTCAAGGTGGCGGCCGGCGACGGCGCGCTGCTCTACGCCGACGCGCTCGGCGTCCGGCCGGTCGAGCCGCGCTTCCCGTCGCCCGCCGGGCTGGTGAAGGTGGCTCGCGATGCGCTGCTGGGGAAGGAACCACCGGCCCCGCTGACGCCGCTGTACCTGCGTCGTCCGGACGCCGCCGAGCCCGCGGCGCCGAAACGGGTGACCGCTTCGTGAGACTCGAGCCGCTGCGCCGCATGGACATCGCCCGGTGCGTGGAGATCGAGAAGATCCTGTTCCCCGGCGACGACCCGTGGAGCGCCCGCGCCTTCCACTCGGAACTCGACGCGGGCAACTTCTACCTCGCCGCGCGCCCGGACGAGGGCGACGAGCTGCTCGGCTACGCCGGGCTGGCCGTCGTCGGCCGCCGCCGCGGCGAGTACGAGGCGACCGTGCACACCATCGGCGTCGCACCCGAACACCAGGGCCAGGGCATCGGCAAGGCGCTGCTGCAGGCGCTGCTGGTGCGGGCCGACGAGTTCGAGGCACCGGTGTTCCTCGAGGTCCGCACGGACAACACGACCGCGCTCGCCCTGTACGAGCGCCACGGCTTCGAACGGCTCGGCATCCGGAAGCGCTACTACCAGCCTTCCGGTGCCGACGCGTACACGATGGTCCGCCCGGCGCGGACGCGAGACGGGGTGGCGGGCTGATGGCACGCATCATCATGGGTATCGAGAGCTCGTGCGACGAGACCGGCGTCGGGCTGGTTCGCCTGCACGACGACGGCACGGTCGAGCTGCTGGCCGACGAGGTCGCGTCCAGCGTCGAGCAGCATGCCCGGTTCGGTGGCGTGGTGCCCGAGGTCGCCAGCCGGGCGCACCTGGAAGCGATGGTGCCGACGACCGAGCGGGCGTTCGCCACGGCCGGGCTCTCGATGTCCGATGTGGACGCGATCGCCGTGACGGCGGGGCCGGGGCTGGCGGGGGCGCTGCTGGTGGGCGTCTCGGCTGCCAAGGCGTACGCGACTGCTTTGGACGTGCCGCTGTACGGGGTCAACCACCTGGCCGGGCACATCGCCGTGGACACGCTGCAGCACGGGCCGTTGCCGACGCCGTGCCTGGCGTTGCTGGTTTCGGGTGGGCACACGCAGCTGCTGCGCGTGGACGACATCGCGTCGTCGATCACGGAGCTGGGGTCCACTGTGGACGACGCGGCGGGCGAGGCCTACGACAAGGTGGCTCGGGTGCTCGGGCTGCCGTATCCGGGTGGGCCGCCGATCGACAAGGCGGCCAAGAACGGGGATCCGGCGGCGATCGCTTTCCCCCGTGGCATGACGGGGCCGCGTGACGCTGCGTTCGACTTCTCCTTCTCGGGCTTGAAGACAGCGGTGGCTCGGTGGGTCGAGGGGGCTGCTCGGCGCGGTGAAGAGATTCCGGTGGATGACGTCGCCGCGTCGTTCCAGGAGGCTGTCGCGGACGTGCTGACGGCCAAGGCGATCCGGGCGGCGAAGGAGCAGGGGATCGACACGATGGTGATCTCCGGCGGCGTGGCCGCGAACTCCCGGTTGAAGGAGCTGGCGGCCGAGCGTTGCGCCGCTGCCGGGATCGAGCTGCGAGTTCCCCGGCCTCGGTTGTGCACGGACAACGGCGCGATGATCGCGGCGCTGGGGGCGCACGTGGTGGCGGGTAAGCGCCCGACGGCGCCGTTGGACTTCAGCGCGAACCCGGCGTTGCCGGTGAATGTGGTTTCTCTCTAGCTGCTGCTGGGGTTACGAAGCTGCTGCCGGGGTTGCCGTTCGGACCTCGAGCAGTTCTTCGATCGCTGCGATTGCCAGGGCTGCCGCGTTTCCTTCGCCGTACGGGTTCCCTACGTGGGCCGGCCTCAGCTCGCCGCTCAGCAGTCGTGCCGCCAGGTCCACTATTTGCTCGGTGTTCGTTCCCGCCAGCCATGCGCAGCCTGCCTCCACCACCTCCGTGCGCTCGGTGACGTCCCGCAGGACCACCACCGGGGTGCCGAAGGTCGGGGCCTCCTCCTGGATTCCGCCCGAATCCGTCAGCACCAGGGAGGCCAGCCGCAGTGCTCGGACCAGGTCCGGGTACTCCAGCGGGTCCGTCACCGTCACGCGGGGCAAGCCGCTCAGCGCCGCCTCCACCTGGGTGCGGACCTGGGGGTTCGGGTGGGCCGGGAAGAGCACCTGGACGTCCGGGTGCTCCGCCACGATCAGCTGCACCGCCGCCAACGTCCGCTCCAGGGGCTCGCCCCAGGACTCGCGGCGGTGGGACGTCACCAACACCAGGCGCTCGCCGGCCTCGGCCAGCTCCATCTCCAGCAACGCCAGTGCCGTGTCGCGGGCCGGGAGGTCGCGGGCCGCTATCTCCAGGACCGCGTCGACCACCGTGTTGCCCGTGACCGCTATCTGTTGGCGTGCCACGCCTTCCTCGCGCAACGCGGCCGCCGCGCCGAGGGTCGGGGCCAGGTGCAGGGCCGCGATGCGGGACACCATCTGGCGGGCGCCCTCCTCCGGGAACGGTGCCGCCAGGTCGTGGGTGCGCAGCCCGGCCTCCAGGTGGACCACCGGGATGCCCAGCCAGAACGCCGCCAGCGCGCCCGCGAGGGTCGTCGTCGTATCGCCCTGCACCACCAGGGCCGCCGGGGTGTGGCGGCGCAGCACGTCGTCGAGTGCGGGGAGCAGGCCCGCCGCCAGCTCGGCCTGGCCGCCGGTCACCCGCGGTGGCACCGCGAGCCACTCGTCCACCGTCAGCCCGAACGGCTCCAGCGCCTGCTCGACCATGCCCGGGTGCTGGCCGCTGTGGACCACCACCGGGCGCAGCACCGGGTGCGCCGCCAGCGCCAGGGCCAGCGGCGCGAGCTTGACGGCTTCCGGCCGCGTTCCGGCCAGCAACATCACGTCCACCCCGTGCCGCCCCTTCTCCACATCGTCCAGTTTCCAGCAAATTTCCGTCCCGCGGGGCCGCCGGCGTGCGAGGGGCGCACGCCGGCGGCCGGGGAACGCCGTCTTCAGTCCCGCGCCTGGGAAAGACGGCGGTTGCGGCGGTGGACGGCGATCAGCGCCACGGTCCCGAGCAGGACCAGGAGCACGCCCAGCGCGAGCCACCACCCGATGTCGGCGCCGGTGGCGGCGAGGGTGCCCACCCCGCCACCGGCCACGCCGACCCCGGCGCCCGGCATCTTGTACATCCGGACCTCACTCAGGCCTGAGCGGAACGGCGGCGGAAGATGCGGGTGCCGACCGGCACCGCGACGGCCCCGAGCAGGCCGAGCCCGATCCAGAGACCGGCGCCGGAGGCCAGCGGCATCGGCGGTGCGGCCGGGCCGCAGGTCGCCGACGACACGATCACGTCACCCGAGCCGAGCGCGTTCAGCCCTTCGCCGAGCAGCTTCACGTGGACGGCGTTCACCGTGAGGCTGCCGTCGGGGTTCTTGACCTGCTCGTTCAGGATGATCGTCGCCACGTTGACCGCGCCGAGGCCGACCTTGATCTGCGTGTTCGCCGCCGGGGTCGCGTCGACCGCGCCGACGCTGCCGAGGTCGGCGCCGACCAGTTTCGTGCTGCCTTCGACGCCCTTCTGGGTCGCGGTGCAGACGGCCTCGACGAGCTTGATGCCGACGTTGCCGAGTGCCGCCTTGAGCAGGGGCAGCCCGACGTCGGCGGTGCTCGCCTTCGCCGTCACCGCACCGGAATTCTCGTCCCGCTTGGCTTCGGTGTTGATCGCGCCGGCGGTGAGGATGCCCTTCAGGTCGACCTTCGCCAGGCTGCTGCTGGTCGGGCCTGCGGTGTTCGCGGCCGCGAACGGGCCCGCCTTCACCGCGTCCTGGCCGAGCAGCTTGACGTCGACCTTGACGCCGTACGCGGAGCCGTCGCCGGGAGCCGCCGAAGCGGGGGCCGCGCCGGCGAGCACGACGCTCGCCACGACCGCGGCGAGCAGTCCGCCGCGGCGCACGAGGGAGCTCTTCATCAAGTGGTCCTCCGAATTCGCTGGATTAATCGGGGGTTCTGCGTGACGGCGGCGCGGATCGAACCGGCTTGCCTCGACTCGGCACGCGGATCGACTATCGCGAAGACCGGCCGGAATAGCACACAAAATTTCCCGAATCACCGGATCGGGTAAGGCTCGTCGCCGTTTGCGCTGGTCATTTCGACATCACTCGGACGGCCTAACAAGTTCCCGGCAGGTCCAGCCGATTGGGGCGGCGTTTCCACCCCTCCGAGTGGAAAGGCGTGGCACACATGTCCTACGCTCGCCCGGGGTCCGCGCCTTGGGCGGGAAATCGACACCGAGAGGAACGTCGTGGCGGTAGCGAGCGCTCCGAACTCAGGAATGACAAGGTTTCCGCTGGTCGCGGCGCTGGGTGCGCTGGCCGCGGCGGGGGTCGTGGTGGTGCTGGCCGAGCGGTTCTACCGCGAACTGGAAGTGCGCCTCACCGGCGCGATCCTCGAGTTGTTCACTACATCGGGTGTCTATGTGGCACCCGATCGGGAATCCGTTTACTTTGGGTTGACAAGCGCTACTCCGTTCGGGTTGAGAATGACGCCGGAATGCTCTTCGGCGTTCCTTTTGCTCCCGCTGCTCGTTGTGACGATGGTCATGCTTTACTTCCGCCCGTCGAATGCGCGGCGGTTGTTCTTTTCGCTCGGCATTTCGGCGGTCGTCGTCGTACTGGTGAACCAGCTCCGCATTCTGACGATCGTCGGGCTCGTGCACTCCTTCGGCACCGACGACGGCTACTACTGGGGCCACACGCTGCTCGGCTCGATGGTGAGCGTGTTCGGCGGCGCCGTCTCGATCGTCCTGTTCGTCTGGCTCGCCACCCGGAAGAAGAAGGCATGAGCGTCAAGGTCCTGCTGGCGATCACGCAGGCGTTCGCGCTGACGATGAGCGTGGCGTTCCTCGTCTACGTCGTGGCCATCGTGGTGCCGTACCTGCGCCGCAAGCCCGGCCCGGTCGGCGACCCGGCGGAGTTCACCTGGCACTTCTTCGTGCCGTGCCGCGACGAGCAGACGGTCATCCGCGAGACCATCCGCTACCTGCGCACGACCTTCCGCCGGGCGCACGTCTGGGTCGTCGACGACGACTCCGAGGACCGCACCGCCCGCGTCGTCCGGATGCTGTGGCGGCGCCACGGCGGCTACGACCCGTACCTGCACCTGGTGCCGCGCGTGCGCCCCGAAGCGCGCACGGGCAAGGGGGACGCGCTGAACGCGGCCTACCGCGCCCTGAACGACTGGATGGGCCCGGACGCGAGCCGCGGCGACGTCGTCGTGGTGGTCGTCGACGCCGACGGCCGCCCGGCCCCGAACTGCCTGGAGGTCTGCGCGGCGGACCACCACTTCGGCGACCCGGACGTCGGCGCGGTCCAGCTCGACGTGTGGATGGGCAACGCGGGCACCCCGCCGCCGGGCCGCAACCCGGTCGGCCGGTGGTTCGGCCTGAAGCTCGCGCAGCTGCAGGACCTGGAGTTCCGCACGGCGATCGCGGCGATCCAGACGTCCCGCGGGTTCACCGGCACGATCTCGATGGGCGGCAACGGCCAGTTCACCCGGCTGACGGCGCTCGACTCGATCGCGGGCGACGCCGGGGAGCCGTGGCGCGGCTCGCTGCTGGAGGACTTCGAGCTCGGCGTCCACCTGCTCACCGCGGGGTGGCGCACCGCCTTCACCCCGGATTCCCACGTGTCGCAGGAAGGTCTGTACAGCCTGCGGCGGTTCCTCGTGCAGCGCACGCGCTGGGGCCAGGGCACCATGCAGTGCGCCCGGTACCTCCGCCGGATCTGGGATTCCCCGCACGTCAGCACGCTCGGCGCGGCGGAGATGATGTACTACCTGGCCCAGCCGTGGCTGCAGCTGCTCGGCTCGCTGCTGTACCCGATCCCGTTCGTGCTGCTGGTGATCGGCACCACGGGTGATCCGGCGCAGATGTGGACGTGGTTCACCGGCGGCGCCTGGATCCTGTTCGCCATCTACGGCTCGTTCGGGCTGCTGCCGTTCCTCGTCTGGGGCCCGATCTACCAGCTGAAGTGCTTGCGCAGCAAGAACGTCCTGCGCGGGCTGGGCATGGGGCTGGCGTATGCCGCCTACATCTACACGTTCTACGTGACGTCGTGGCGCGCGCTGTTCCGGCTCGTCCGCGGGCGCAACGGCTGGGCGAAGACCCGCCGCAACACCGAGCAGGCGTCCGGGGTGAAGGTCGCGCTCGACGCGTGAGCGCGACCTCCACCGCGGCGGGTCAGAACGCCGGCACGATCCGGACGTCGTCGGCCTTGACGAAGGCGATCCGGTGCCCGAACTGGATCTGGACGTACTTGAGCTTGCCCTTCACCACCACGTGGTCCGCCGGGTCGAAGGTGGTCGCCCAGTAGTACTCGGAGCCGACCGTGCCGCCCGAGGAGTACTTCTGGCCGGCGGCGAGGGTGTACGGCAGCGGCGTGATGGCCTGCACGGTCACGCCGGCCGGGTAGGCCTCCGGCTCGGGGTAGGCCCGGCCGTACACCGGCACCGTCGCGAGGCCCGGTTTCGGCGTCACGACCCAGCCGAACGCGGGCTTCGCCACCCGGGCGCCGCGCGGGTTGTGGAACCAGCCCTTCTGGCCGAGGTACCAGATCGCCGTCCAGTCGCCGCGGACTTCGGCGACGGCGTACCGCTGCCCGGTCGCGGCCCGGCTGCCGACGTCCGAAACGTCCATCGTGGACGGCGAGCCGTCGGTGTGCAGGCCGATGTCCTTCAGCAGCGGCGAAGCCTCACTCGGCTCCGAGTGCAGCACGACGGCTTCCGAGCCGCGCGGCGCGCACGGCGTCCCGGGGCTGTCGCAGCCGGTGAACGCGGGCTGGTTCTTCGCGAAGGCCGGGTCGATGGTGACCAGCGACGAACCGGGCAGCCCGAACCCGCCGAGCGGCGCGCCCAGCAGGTCGAAGTAGTGCGACCAGTCCCAGTAGGGCCCCGGGTCCCAGTGCATGGTCTTGATCGTCGACGGCGTCGTGCCCGGCACGTTGTCGTGGCCGATGATGTGCGCGCGGTCGAGCGGGATGTCGTACTTGCGCGCGAGGTAGCCGACGAGCTTCGCGCTCGAGCGGTACATGGCCTCGGTGTACCAGGTGCCCTTCGCGGCGAAGCCCTCGTGCTCGATGCCGACGGACTTCGCGTTGACGTACCAGTTGCCGGCGTGCCAGGCGACGTCCTTGGTCGGGACGTGCTGCGCGATCAGGCCGTCGGCCGAGCGGATGGTGTAGTGCCAGCTGACGTACGTCGGGTCCTGGGCGAGCTTGAGGACGCTGTCCCAGTAGCCCTCGGTGTCGTGGATGACGATGTGGTCGATCTTCTGGCTGTTCGGCCGGTCGGCGAGGTCGTGGTTGCCGTAGTCGTCCTTCGGCAGCTCCTGGTAGGGGGCCGGGACCGACTCGCACGTCACCCGGCGCGGGCATTCGACGCCCGGCGGGTTCGTGTCGGGGTGCTGGGGGACGACCAGGTCCGGGGTCGGGGCCAGGGTGACCAGCTGGCCGTCGTCCGTGGTCCGGGTGGTGCCGGTCTTGATCGTGTCGAAGACCTCGTCGGCGAACGTCCGGGCGGCGGCCTGGTCGGTGCTGCCGCTGTAGCGGGCCACCGCGTCGTACCAGCCGGTTTGGCCGGCGTGGTACTTCGCGAGGAGGGCCGCGCCGCCGCGGATGTTCTGCGTGGGGTCGGTGCGCAGCGTTCGTGCGTCGGTTCGGAGGAGGTGGGCGGCCTCGTCGACGGTCTGGAGCGAAGGGGGTGCCGCCGGCGGGCCGGCCTGCGGGTGCCTCGCCGGGCGGGCGTCGTCGCCTCGGGGGTCCTCGGTGCCTTCGTCGTGGTGGGTTCTCGCCGCGCCCGCTTCGCGGAGGTCGGTGAGGTGCATGGGGCCGTAGCCGGCCGAGGTGCTGGGCGTGCCGGCGTTCGTGTCCCAGCGGGACTCCAGGTAGGAGACGCCGAGGAGGACGTTCTCCGGGACGCCGAACTCTTCGGCCGCGGCGGCGAAGTCGCGTTGGCGGTGGGACGTGGTGTCGGCCTGGGCCGGGGTGGCGAGGGCGGTGAGGAGGGTGACGGCGGCCGCTACGGCCGTGGTTCTCGGGATGGACATGCGCGATGAACCCCCAGGGTGCGGGTGCCAGAGGTGAGAACCTAACCGGAAAGTCACGCCGGAGGTAAGCGGCCGACGGGTGATGCC
This sequence comes from Amycolatopsis sp. NPDC004747, assembly GCF_053601335.1. NCBI lineage: Bacteria > Bacillati > Actinomycetota > Actinomycetes > Pseudonocardiales > Pseudonocardiaceae > Amycolatopsis > Amycolatopsis sp. NPDC004747. Next base: position 12,675 of record NZ_JBSGBQ010000034.1, read on the forward strand.
TGGGCGCGGGTGCCGGCCTGCCACGGCGTCCCCGTGGAACCGGCAGGGGCGCAAAGAGGCCGGTCAGGGCCCGTCCGGCGGCGCTGTCCCACGTCGGGTGGACCCTCCTTGCACGACTGGCACTCACGTGGCTAGAGTGCTAAATGCACGGCCCGACAGCCCCGGCACCCGCGACGGCGGGGGTGGTAGAGCCGTAACCACATCCTGCCAACGCTTTCGACGACCGTGGAGGTCAACCCGGTGAGCGTGAACATCAAGCCGCTCGAGGACAAGATCGTCGTCCAGACGAGCGAGGCCGAGGAGACGACCGCTTCCGGCCTCGTCATCCCCGACACCGCCAAGGAGAAGCCCCAGGAGGGCAAGGTTCTGGCCGTGGGCCCGGGCCGGATCGACGACAAGGGCAACCGCGTCCCGCTCGACGTGAACGTCGGCGACGTCGTCATCTACTCCAAGTACGGCGGCACCGAGGTCAAGTACAACGGTGAGGACTACCTCATCCTGTCCGCCCGCGACGTGCTGGCCGTCATCAACTGACGTCCGCTCGCAGCGCATGACGCCCCGGGCCCCGCAGAACGCCGGGGAGCGGGGCGTTTTTGCGTCCAGAGACTCCGAAAGGTAAGCGGAACACGCTATGCCCAAGCAGATCAGTTTCGACGAGGACGCTCGTCGCGCGCTGGAGCGCGGGGTGAACAAGCTCGCCGACGCCGTCAAGGTCACCCTCGGCCCGCGTGGTCGCCACGTCGTGCTCGACAAGAAGTTCGGCGGCCCGACCATCACCCTCGACGGTGTCACCGTCGCCCGTGAGATCGAGCTCGACGACCCGTTCGAGAACCTCGGCGCGCAGCTCGCCAAGAGCGTCGCCACCAAGACCAACGACGTCGCCGGCGACGGCACCACCACCGCGACCGTGCTCGCGCAGTCGCTGGTGAAGGTCGGCCTGCGCAACGTCGCGGCCGGGGCCAACCCGACCTCGATCGGCCGTGGCATCGAGGCCGCCGCGGAGAAGGTCATCGAGGTCCTCAAGGCCAAGGCCACCCCGGTCAAGGGCCGCGAGAACATCGCCCAGGTCGGCACCGTGACCTCCCGTGACGCGAACATCGGCGCCCTGCTCGGCGAAGCCGTCGAGAAGGTCGGCGAGGACGGCGTCATCACCATCGAAGAGTCGTCGACCCTGGCGACCGAGCTGGTGATCACCGAGGGCGTCCAGTTCGACAAGGGCTTCCTCTCGGCGCACTTCGCGACCAACCCGGAGGAGCAGAAGGCGATCCTCGAGGACGCCTACGTCCTGCTGCACCGCGAGAAGATCTCGGCGCTGGCCGACCTGCTGCCGGTGCTGGAGAAGGTCGTCGAGGCCAAGAAGCCGCTGCTGATCATCGCCGAGGACGTCGACGGCGAGGCGCTGTCCACCCTCGTGGTGAACTCGCTGCGCAAGACGATCACCGCCGTCGCGGTCAAGGCGCCGTTCTTCGGCGACCGCCGCAAGGCGTTCCTGGACGACCTCGCGGTCGTCACCGGCGGCGAGGTCATCTCCGCGGAGATCGGCCGCAAGCTGTCCGACGTCGACCTCGGCGCGCTGGGCAAGGCCCGCCGGATCGTCGTCACCAAGGACGACACCACGATCGTCGACGGCGCCGGCTCCAAGGACGCCATCGCCGGGCGGGTCGCGCAGATCCGCAAGGAGATCGAGACCACCGACTCCGACTGGGACCGCGAGAAGCTGCAGGAGCGGCTCGCGAAGCTCGGCGGCGGCGTGGCGGTCATCAAGGTCGGCGCGGCCACCGAGACCGAGCTGAACGAGCGCAAGCACCGCATCGAGGACGCCGTGGCTTCGACCAAGGCGGCCGTCGAGGAGGGCATCCTGCCCGGCGGCGGTTCGGCGCTGGTGCACGCGGTCAAGGAGCTCGAGGGCGGCCTGGGCCTCACCGGTGACGAAGCCACCGGCGTCCGGATCGTGAAGGACGCGCTGACGGCGCCGCTGTTCTGGATCGCGACCAACGCGGGCCACGAGGGCGCGGTCATCGTCAACAAGGTGCAGGAGCAGGGCTGGGGCCAGGGCTTCAACGCCGCCACCGGCGAGCTGACCGACCTGCTGGCCGCCGGCATCGTCGACCCGGTCAAGGTGACCCGGTCCGCGGTGGCGAACGCCGCCTCGATCGCGCGGCTCGTGCTGACGACGGAGTCGTCGGTCGTCGAGAAGCCGGCCGAGGAAGAGCCCGCCGCGGCGGGCCACGGCCACTCGCACTGACGCAGTACCGAAGACGGGGCGGCCTCGTGCCGCCCCGTTTTTGCTGCCCTTGAACGGCACGGAGGGCGGCACCCCACCCGGTGCCGCCCTCCGATGTCTGTGTTGTGTCCAGCCCGTGGCGCGCTCAGCCGCCGGACATGCTGAGCGCGCGTTTGTCCGATTTGATGATGTGTTCCCGCTCGGACTCCGAGAGCCCGCCCCAGATGCCGTACGGCTCGTGCACCGCCAGCGCGTGGCTGCGGCACATCTCCAAGACCGGGCAGCTCAGGCAGACGGCCTTCGCTCTGGCCTCCCGCCGTGCCCGCGCCGGGCCCCGCTCGCCGTCCGGGTGAAAGAAGGACGCGCTGTCCATCCCCCGGCACGAGCCTTCGAGCTGCCAGTCCCACATGTCGGCGTTGGGTCCTGGGAGCCTGCGCGTGTCTGCCATCCTGACCGCCTCCGTCATCCGGTCGATGCCGCTAGCTGCTCTGCTGTGGTGCCGATACTCCATTCGGTGCAACGGCGGTAACGTTAGAAGCGCGCCAATAGTTGTTCAAGCGATTCGGTTCGATTCAGCCGTTAGGCATCCCCCGGATGTGTGAGCAGGGGTTTCGCCTCCGGTTGCCGACTCCGCTGGGTGCCTGGATATTGAGGCTCGTGGGAGCTGGGTCGGGCACCGAAGAACCCACCCTGCCGGTGGCCTCGGTCGCCCGCCGGCTCGGGGTCGCGCCGTCCACCCTCCGAACCTGGGACCGCCGCTACGGACTGGGGCCGAGCAGGCACACCGACGGCCGCCACCGCCGCTACGGCACCTCCGACATCGGCCGCCTCGAACTGATGCAGCGCGCCCTGCTGAGCGGCGCGTCGACGGCCGAAGCGGCGCGCTACGCCCTCGAGCAGATGCCGCGGTCCGGGCCACCGCAGCCGGCGGAGCCGTCGGCGCCCACCGACGCCGAGGCGGCCGACGACGGCCTCGAGGTCCGCTCCCGCCTCGCCCGGCGCCTGAGCACGGCGGCGCTGGCGATGGACGTCGGCGCGGTCCAGCGGATGCTCGCGGACACGATCGCCGACCTCGGCGTGCTCCCGGCGTGGACGGGTGTGATCGAGCCGGTGCTGTCGGCGCTCGGGGCGCGGTGGCGCGGCGCGAGCGCGGGGGCGGAGGTGGAGTACCTGCTGGCGGAGTGCGTGTTCGCGGCGCTGGTCCGCGCGACCCCGGTGCTCGACGAGCCCCGCAACACCCGCCCGGTCCTGCTCGGCTGCGTCCCGGACGAGCGCGACTCGATGCCGATGTACGCACTGGCGGCGTCCCTGGCCGGCCGCCGGATCGGCGCGCAGCTGTTCGGCGTGCCGCTGCCGGCCGAGGTACTGGCGGTGGCGGTCCGCCGCAGCGCGCCGGCGGCGGTGGTGCTGTGGGCCCACGGACGCGGGGTCGCGGACACCCGGCTGTTCGCCAGGGTGTCCCGTGGGCGGCAGCGCAGCCGGTTGTTCGCGTGCGGCCCCGGCTGGGACCCGGCGGGGTTGCCGGACAAGGTGGAGCTGCTGACGGACCTGCCATCGGCGGCGGACCGCATCGAGCACGTCCTGGTCGGCGGGCGACGGTAGTTCGATCATGTTTTTGTCGGTGTGAACCGCTAGAAAGGACGGGTGCACGAACCCGCCCTGAGGGCCGCCGCGTTCGGGAGCGATCCGCTGCCCGATCCCGCTGCCGTGCGCGGGGCCGGCAGTCCGCGGGAACGGCTGCTCGCCGCCATCGTCCTCGGTGCGCAGGGCCGGTACGCCGTCGCGGCCGCGCTGCTCGAACGCCTCCGGCTCGGGAGCGACCCGGTGACGGCCTCGCTCGCCGCCAGCACCCTCGCTTCCCACCGGCGGCAGCTGGGCGGGCACCGCCGGGCCCGCGCGCTCGACGGGGAGGCCTTCGCCAAGGTCGCCCACCTGGATACCAAGCCCGGCCCCGAGAGCCTCGATGCGAAGGGGGCCGCCGCGGCCGGCCGCGACCTGGCCGCTCCGGGCGCGGAGGCCGCTGCCTCCCGCCGGGGGAGCGCGACCGGCCGCGGTCCCGAGAGCGGGTCCGCCCCCGGCGCAGAAACGGCCGCCGCGCTCCTCGGGACCAAGCCCGGCCCCAACGGCCTCGAGGCGTCGGCCGCCACCGGCGGTGACCCGGATGGCCTCGACGCCGCCGGCGCGCGGGCCGACGCCTTGCTCGGCCTGGCCGCCGACAACCTCGCCCTCGGCCGCCTCGCCGCCGCGCGCAGGCTGGCCGCGCGGGCCGGCTTCGAGGGCTGCAGCTGGCGCGCCACCGTCCGCCGCGGCTGGGTCGGGGCCGAAATCGAACTCGCCGCAGGTCACGGCGCCGCCGCCGTGCCGCATGCCGAACGCGCCTGGGAAACCGCGCGAGCGCGCGGTGCGCGGCGGCACACCGTGAAATCCGGGATTGTGCTGGCCGTCGCCCTGCGCGCGGCCGGGGCTCCCGATCACCGGAAGATTTCGGACGACCTTGTCGGAAATGCAATGGCGTCGGCGGACGAAAGCGAACTCCTTTCACTTTCGTGGCCGGCGGCGCTCGTCGCCGCCGACCTGCGCCCAGGACACGCCGAGGAGTATCGATTCAGAGTGGCGCAGGTGTTGCACGCAGTGTTACGAAGCGCCGATCCTTGCGGGAGGAGGGTTGCGGGGGAATCACCATGGGTCCCCGTCCCGGGTGGTTGAGCCGTCGGAATGGGGTGTTCCGGCATCCGGGCTAAGAAACTTCAAAAAAAGCCACCGGATCGTGTCAAGGTTCGGGCTAAAGCGTCCGATAGGGGAAGAGGAATGTCACCCGGCTGCAGGAAGGAAACCCCGTGACGACGGTCTTGATCTGCGACGACCGACGCAGTGTCCGTGAAGGGCTCACCCGAGTGATGTCCGCGGTCCCTGGGGTCAGTCGCATCGACTGCGTAGCGCACGGTGACGAGCTGCTGGCCCGGTACTCCCGTCAGCCCGTCGACGTCGTGCTGGTCGGGACGCAACGCGCGGTCCCGACGGGTGTCGAAGCCACCCGGCGGCTCGTCTCGGCCAACCCCCAGGCGAACGTCATCGTCTTCGGCGCCCCGGACGACGCGGGCAGCATCGCCGCCGCGATCGCCGGCGGTGCCCGCGGCTACCTCCGCTGGGACGCGTCCCGGCCGGAGCTGGTCGCCGCGCTGGCCCACACCCTCGCGAGCACCTCGGTGCCCGCGCCCCGCCACCCCGCCCCTCCGGCGGATCTCGTACCCGCGGCCGGGCCTCGCTCGTTGAATCGGCAGCCGTGCCCGCGGGTCCGCAGGACGACCCGTATTTTCGCGGCCCCCGCCGCTGCGGCACGCCCGGGTGCACCGCGCGCGCCGGTCCGGTGGGAGCCGACGGTACGGTAGCGGTCACCGGTGCGCGGTGGAGGCGACCACGGGCCGGGTTCTTTGCTCACCTACACGTAACACTGGGACTGTTGTCTGCGATGGCCAATGTGGGGGATGGACTGGATGAGCCGGTCGCCGCTGCTGTCGAGGGAGATCCCCAGGCAGTGGAGCGGCTGCTGGCTGCTATCCGTCCACTGGTAGTGCGGTATTGCCGCGCCCGGGTTGGCAGGCAGGAGCGATCGTTCGCTTCGGCGGACGACGTTGCGCAGGAGGTGTGTCTCGCGGTGCTAACGGCATTGCCCTCGTACCGCGATCAAGGCCGCCCGTTTTTGGCCTTCGTCTACGGGATCGCCCAGCACAAGGTGGCCGACGCGCACCGCGCGGCGGCCCGCAACCGCGCCGAACCGGTGGCCGAGATCCCCGACGAGGTCGAGGGCGGGGTCGGCCCCGAGCAGCGGGCGCTGCAAGGTGAGCTGAACGAGCGGATGTCCCAGTTGTTGCAGGTGCTGCCGGACAAGCAGCGGGAGATCGTGGTGCTGCGCGTGGTCGTCGGCCTGTCGGCGGAGGAGACCGCGGACGCGGTCGGCTCCACCCCCGGCGCCGTCCGCGTCGCCTAGCACCGCGCCCTCGCGCGGCTGAGAAAGGTCCTGGCCGCGGAGGAGGTGATCTGAGTGACCGGTCACGAGAAGAGATTCGAGCCGGACGACATCTTCGGCAGTGGACTGACGGCGTCGGAGGCGGAATTCGCTGCCGACCTGTCGGCCGTACAAGCCGATGACGCACTGCTCGACGCGCTCGGCGGGTCCGACCCGGCGCTGGCCGACGGTCTCGGCGACCAGGAGCTCAACGCGTTGCTGGTGGCGTGGCGAAGAGACATCGACAGCGAGCCGCTGGCCGAGCTCGTCGACGTCGACACCGCCGTGCGCACCGTCGGCGCCGCCGCTCTCGCGAAGCGGCACGCCTCGAGCGGACGCCGCCGCAGGCTGCTCGTCCCGGTCGCCGTCGCCGCCGCCGTGCTGGCGATCGCGTTCACGGGCACCGGGCTGGCCGCGCGCTCCGCGCAACCCGGCGACACGCTGTGGGGCCTCGCCAAGGTCCTCTACTCCGACCACACCCGCTCGGTCGAGGCGGCCGCGACCGCCAAGCTCGACCTCGAGAAGGCCAACCTCGCCATCGCCGGCGGCAACCTCGACGCCGCCCGCCAAGCCCTCCAGGACGCCCAGGCCGCCCTGTCGCAGGTCACCGACGAGGAGAACCGCGACCAGCTGATGGAGCAGCACCGGCAGCTCGCCGCCCAGCTCCAGAACCCCGAGGCGCCGGTTCAGGGCCCGACCCAGACTTCGGTGCCGCCGGTTTCGCCGGGCGCGCCGACGAGCCAGGCGGCCCCGCCGGGATCGGCGTCGTCCCTGCCGGGCAGCGGCAGCGGCACCACGAGCCTCCCGGGCAGCGCGACCCCGACGCCGACCCCGCCGCCGCCGACCACGACCCCGCCGCCGACGAGCACCCCGGCGCCGCCGACCACCACGGGCGCCACCGGGAACGACCCCGGCACCCCGCGCAGCGAATCCGCCGGCGGTCAGCCGCAGGGTGTCAGCGAGACGCCGTAGCGGTAGTGACGACCCGGCAGCACGAGCTGCCGGGTGGCGTGACCCGGGCGCAGCCGGGTGCCGGGCAATCACGGACCTCCCGGGTGGCGCACCGCCGCGCGCGATGTGCCTGCCTGCCGGCCCCGATTCAGCACGTCGACCGAACACGAAAAAGCCCTGGTGAGCAAACTCACCAGGGCTTTTTCAGGTCCGCGGGCCGCTCAGTAGGCGCTTTCGTTGGCCGTGACACCGTCGGCGAAGCCGCGGCAGTAGTCCCAGCTCACGTAGTCGCCGGGGTTCGGGTCGTAGGCCGGCTCGTGCGGGCGCATCCGGCCGTCGGCCAGCAGCTGTTCCAGGCTCGCGCGCAGCAGGTGCCAGTCGTGGTAGTGGGGTTCGTCGCATTCGCCGCAGTCGACCACGATCCCCCGTACCCCGCGGGGTTCGAGGAGAGCCTGGTAGACGGCCAGATCCGAGAGATCGGCCAGCAGCTCGGTGCGTTCGGAGTCGCTGATCGGCTCGTCCAGCCGGTCCTCGGGGTCTCCGAATGCGCGGGCCGGGTCGTCCGGGTCGTCCGCGAACGGGTCTGGAGGCAGGACATCGTGCGCCACGGCCTGCACGGTACCGGGCCGCCCACCGCCCGGGGCGGGCGGGGAGCGGCGGATATCATGAGGGGAAGGCTCCGAGTCGCCAGTCGATCTTGAATCGGACACGGCGACACGCTCATCCCGCGCCAGGAAGGCCCTTCACCCGCTATGACCAGCGACGGCATCACCGCCCCCGTTCCGGCCAAGTTCGCCATGCTCGGCCTGACCTTCGACGACGTGCTGCTGCTGCCGGCCGAATCGGACGTCGTCCCGAGCGCCGTCGACACGAGCTCCCGGCTGACCCGGAACATCACCCTCGGCGTTCCGCTGGTGTCCGCGGCGATGGACACCGTCACCGAGGCGCGGATGGCCATCGCCATGGCCCGCCAGGGCGGCATCGGCGTCCTCCAGCGCAACCTGCCGATCGACGAGCAGGCCGCGGCGGTCGAGGTCGTCAAGCGGTCCGAGGCCGGCATGGTCACCGACCCGGTCACCTGCTCGCCGGACGCGACGCTGGCCGAGGTCGACGCCCTGTGCGCGAAGTTCCGCATCTCCGGCGTGCCGGTCACCGACGCGGCCGGCACGCTCGTGGGCATCATCACCAACCGCGACATGCGGTTCGAGGTCGACCACAGCCGCCCGGTGTCCGAGGTGATGACGAAGGCGCCGCTGGTCACCGCCCAGGTCGGCGTCTCCGCGGACGCCGCGCTCGGCCTGCTGCGCCGGCACAAGATCGAGAAGCTGCCGATCGTCGACGGCGCCGGCAAGCTCCGCGGCCTGATCACGGTCAAGGACTTCGTGAAGACCGAGCAGTACCCGAAGGCGACGAAGGACCCGGACGGCCGGCTCATCGTCGGCGCCGCGGTCGGCGTGGGCGTCGACGGGCACAAGCGCGCGATGACGCTCGCCGAAGCCGGCGTCGACGTGCTGATGGTCGACACCGCGCACGGCCACTCCCGCGCGGTCGTCGAGACCGTCTCGCTGCTGAAGAAGGAGCTGGGCGAGTCGGTCGACATCGTCGGCGGCAACGTCGCGACCCGGGCCGGCGCGCAGGCGCTGGTCGACGCGGGCGCGGACGGCATCAAGGTCGGCGTCGGCCCGGGCTCGATCTGCACCACCCGGATCGTGGCCGGTGTCGGCGTGCCGCAGATCTCGGCGATCTACGAAGCCGACCAGGCCGCCCGCCCGGCGGGCATCCCGGTGATCGGCGACGGCGGCATCCAGTACTCGGGCGACATCGCGAAGGCCATCGCGGCCGGCGCGTCCACGGTGATGCTGGGCAGCCTGCTCGCCGGCACCGCCGAGTCGCCGGGCGACCTGATCCTGGTCAACGGCAAGCAGTTCAAGGTCTACCGCGGCATGGGCTCGCTGGGCGCGATGCAGTCCCGCGGCCAGGGCAAGTCCTACTCGAAGGACCGCTACGCCCAGGACGACGTGCTCAACGAGGACAAGCTGGTCCCGGAGGGCATCGAGGGCCGGATCCCGTTCCGCGGGCCGCTGGCCAACGTCGTGCACCAGCTGGTCGGCGGCCTGCGCGCCGGGATGGGCTACGCGGGTGCGGAGACGATCGCGCAGCTGCAGGAGGCGCAGCTGGTCCGGATCACCGCGGCCGGGCTCAAGGAGAGCCACCCGCACGACATCACGATGACGGTGGAAGCGCCGAACTACACCACTCGCTAGGCGCCCGGGACGGTGGAAGCGCCGCTGTGACACGCACTCGCTAGGTGCCCGGGACGGTGGAAGCGCCGCTGTGACACGCACTCGCTAGGTGCCCGGGGCGGTGGAAGCGCCGCTGTGACACGCACTCGCTAGGTGCCCGGGGCGGTGGAAGCGCCGCTGTGACACGCACTCGCTAGGCGCCGGGGGCGGTGGAA
>NZ_JBSGBQ010000034.1:22410-98568 GCF_053601335.1 Amycolatopsis sp. NPDC004747
GAAGCGCCGCTGTGACACGCACTCGCTAGGCGCCGGGGGCGGTGGAAGCGCCGCTGTGACACGCACTCGCTAGGCGCCGGGGGCGGTGGAAGCCCCGCCGAACGGAAGATCGAAGCACTCCGCGCCGACTACGAAAAGCAGTTCCAGCAGGAGCCGGTGCTGCGTTCGGACTCGGTGGGGAAGGTCTCCCTCTGAGTTATCGTGACCCAGCGTGCTTACGGTAATCGGTCTATCGCCTTGCGTGGCAGTCGTGGTGTGCACTAGGACACATGACGGTCCTGCGCAGAGGGTTCTTCACGGCCGTCGCCCTGGTGTCCCTCTTCCTCGGCGGCGTGGTGTGCCTGATGTGCCAGGTCCTGGCCGGCCGGGACGCGCCGACCTACCGCGTCGAAGGGCACGTGACGTCCCACACGCGCGGTGAGCTCCCGGTCGGCGGCTACCAGGACGCGGAGAGCCACACCATCGAGGTCGACGCCGCGGGCGGCCGGCACTACCGCGTCACCGCGGTGGATGCCGGCCTCGACCTGCAGGCGGGCCAGCCGGTGACGCTCGACGTCTCGACGGCCGACGGGAGCATCGCCTACCTGCGCGCCGGCGGCAGCGTCGTCGACCTGCGGTCCGGCGTGGTCCGGCCGGTGCTGCTGATCATCGCCAGCCTGCTGGCCCTGGGCGCGGTCTACTTCGGCGCGGTCCGGCTCAACGTCTACCCGCCGGTGGCGACCTGGCTGGCGCTGGCGCTGGGCGCGCTCCTGGCACCGATCGCCGTGTTCGTGCGGGTGTAGCCGTGACCCGGAACCTGTTCATCCCCGCGGTGAGCGCGGCCTTCGCCGGGGCCGTGCTGGCCTTGGGGGCGTACGGGGTTCTCGACGCGGGTGGGCCGGCCGAGACGGAAGAAGCCACCGTCGAGGCTCGAGGTCAGCACATGGCCGACAAGGGAGGCCGGCGGTACGACCTCGTCCTCCGCACGGCGTCCGGCGAGCACTTCGACGTCAGCTCGCCCGACGCGGCCCTCGACCTGGAGCCGGGGCTGCCGGTTCGCCTGGAAATCTCCGAGGTCGGGCGGTCGGTGCAGGCCGTGACGGCCGGCGGGCACCGGGTGGAGGTCGGGAATTCGCCCGTCGCGATCGGTGTCTTCGCGGTGGTGGTCGCGGTCATGGCGCTGTTCTTCACGGCGATCATCGCCGGGGACGCGGACCGGCCGGGCGTGGCCGCGCTGAGCGCGGCGGCCGGGTTCGCGGGCGGATTCCTGCCCGTGCTGCTGCTGTTCTAACCCCCGTGCGCGGGTCACCCACGCGGACTAGCGACAATGGGGCACGGCAGATTGTCGTCGTCGGAGGAGGCTTCACGTGCGGGACCTGGTCGAGATCGGGATGGGCCGCACCGCGCGGCGGGCGTACGACCTCGACGACGTCGAGATCGTGCCGTCGCGGCGGACGCGCTCGTCCTCGGTGGTGTCCACTTCGTGGCAGATCGACGCCTACCGCTTCGACCTGCCGCTCGTCACGCACCCGACGGACGCGATCGTCTCGCCCGGCACCGCGGTCGCCGTCGGCGAGCTGGGCGGCCTGGGCGTGCTGAACGCCGAGGGCCTCTGGGCGCGGCACGCGAACGTCGAAGACGCCATCTTCCAGCTCGTCCGCGCGGCCGAGGACCTCGAAGACCCGACCGCCGTCGGCCGCGTGCTGCAGGAGCTGCACGCCGCGCCGATCCGGCTCGACCTGCTGACCGAGGCGATCAAGACGGTCCGCGAATCCGGCGTCACGGTGGCCGCGCGGGTCAGCCCGCAGCACGCCGCCGAGCTGACCCCGGACCTGATCGCGGCCGGCGTCGAGATCCTCGTGGTCCAGGGCACGATCATCTCCGCCGAGCACGTCCAGCGCGACGCCGAGCCGCTGAACCTCAAGGAGTTCATCGGCCGCCTCGACGTCCCGGTCATCGCCGGTGGCGTCAGCGACTACCGCACCGCGATGCACCTGATGCGCACCGGCGCGGCCGGCGTCATCGTCGGCCACGGCTACACGCCGGGCGTGACGAGCACCGACCGCGTGCTCGGCATCGGCGTCCCGATGGCGACGGCGATCATCGACGCCGCGGCCGCCCGCCGCGACTACCTCGACGAGACCGGCGGCCGGTACGTGCACGTGCTCGCGGACGGCGGCATGACGGTGTCGGGCGACATCGCCAAGGCCATCGCGTGCGGCGCGGACGCCGTCATGCTCGGCTCGCCGCTGGCCGCCGCCTCCGACGCGCCCGGTCAGGGCCTGTACTGGACGGCGGCCGCGGCGCACCCGTCACTGCCGCGCTCGCGCGTGGCGGCGGGCCCCGACTACGCGGTCGACCTCAAGACCCTGCTGTTCGGGCCCTCGTCGGACGCGGAAGGTGTGGTGAACCTCTTCGGGGCGCTGCGCCGCGCGATGGCGAAGACGGGTTACTCGGACCTCAAGGAGTTCCAGCGGGTCGGCCTCACCGTCCGCCGGTGAGGTGGCCGAGGAACGCGGCGAACGCGGCCGCGGAGTAGACGAGGACCGGCCGGGGCACCGCTTGCTTGGTGTCCCGGACCCCGACCACGCCGGGGCCGGTGCCGATCTCGACGCAGGCGTTCTCTTCGAAGTGGCTGTGGCTCGACTTGCGCCAACCGGTGAGCGTTCGTGGGCTCATCCTGGTGTCTCCCGCCCTTGTGTCCCGACCGGCGGTGATTCGCCGACGTGGACATCGACCACCGTTGAGATTACCCACTGTTGTCGTCGGACAACCATAACCGGCGAGTAACTTACCTCTGGTCAGAACGCTGAGCCGGAGTTACGCTCCAGGTGTGACTGCCAGTAACACCACCACCAGCGCGGGTGGCCCCGACTACGACGTCGTCGTGGTGGGGTCGGGGTTCGGCGGCAGCGTCGCGGCGCTGCGGCTAACCGAGAAGGGCTACCGGGTAGCCGTCGTCGAGGCCGGCCGCCGGTTCGCCGACGACGAGTTCGCGAAGACGTCGTGGGACCTGAAGCGCTACCTGTGGGCGCCGCAGGTCGGCTGCTACGGCATCCAGCGCATCCACATGCTCAACGACGTCATGGTGCTGGCGGGCGCCGGTGTCGGCGGCGGCTCGCTGGTCTACGCGAACACGCTGTACCGGCCGCTCGAGCCGTTCTACCGCGACCGGCAGTGGGCGCACATCACAGACTGGGAGGCCGAGCTCGCCCCGCACTACGACCAGGCGAGCCGCATGCTCGGCGTCGTCACGAACCCGACGATCACCCCGTCGGACGTCGTGATGCGCGAGGTCGCGAAGGACATGGGCGTCGCCGGCTCGTTCCACCCGACGCCCGTCGGCGTCTACTTCGGCAAGCCGGGGGAGAAGGCGGCCGACCCGTACTTCGGCGGCGCCGGCCCCGAGCGCGTCGGCTGCACCGAATGCGGCTCCTGCATGACCGGCTGCCGCGTCGGGGCGAAGAACACGCTGGTCAAGAACTACCTCTACCTCGCCGAGCAGGACGGCGCGAAGGTCATCCCGCTGACGACGGTGACGTCCGTGCGGCCGATCGACGGCGGTTACGAAGTCGGCCTCAAGAAGACCGGGACCACCTCCAAGAAGTTCCGCACGACGATCACCGCCGAGAAGGTCGTCTTCGCCGCCGGGACCTGGGGCACCCAGAACCTGCTGCACCGGATGAAGGACACGGGCACGCTGCCGCGGCTGTCGCGCCGGCTCGGCGAGCTGACCCGCACGAACTCCGAGGCCATCATCGGCGCGGCCCGCACCGACGTCGACGAGAGCCGGAACTTCAGCCGCGGCGTCGCGATCACCTCGTCGATCCACCCGGACGAGAACACCCACATCGAGCCGGTCCGCTACGGCAAGGGCAGCAACGCGATGAGCCTGCTGCAGACGATCGCGACGGACGGCGCCTCGCCGGTGCCGCGGTGGCGGCAGGCGGTCACGTTCATGCTCAAGCACCCGGTCCAGGCGGCGAAGCTGCTCAACGGCTACCGCTGGAGCGAGCGCACGGTGATCCTGCTGGTGATGCAGAGCCTGGACAACTCGATCACCACGTACACGAAACGCGGGCTGTTCGGCCGCCGCAAGTACACGTCCAAGCAGGGGCACGGGGAGCCGAACCCGAGCTTCATCCCGGCGGGGCACGAGGCCAACGAGCGCACGGCCGAGCACATCGGCGGCATCGCCGGCGGCACCTGGGGCGAGATCTTCGACATCCCGCTGACCGCGCACTTCATCGGCGGCGTCCCGATCGGTTCGTCCGCCGAGGAAGGCGTCATCGACCCGTACCACCGCGTGTTCGGCTACCCGGGCCTGTCGGTGGTGGACGGCGCGGCGATCACCGCCAACCTCGGCGTGAACCCGTCGCTGACGATCACGGCCCAGGCCGAGCGCGCGTTCTCCTTCTGGCCGAACAAGGGCGAAGAGGACCTGCGGCCCGCGCAGGACGCGCCGTACGCCCGGCTGGAGCCGATCGCGCCGAAGAACCCGGCCGTCCCCGCGGACGCCCCGGCGGCCCTGCGGCGGTCCTAAGATCGAGGCCGTGACGACGGCATCGGAGAAGGCACACGCGCTGCTCGACGGCATCCGGAAGCTCGACGACGAATGGGCGCGGGCCATCGGCGGCCTCGGCGAACCCGAGCTGCGTGCGCCCAGCGCGTTGCCCGGCTGGTCGCGGGCGCACGTGCTCGCGCACGTCGCCCGCAACGCCGATGGCCTGCAGAACCTGCTGACCTGGGCGAACACCGGCGTCGAAACGCCGATGTACCCGAGTGCCGAAGCCCGTGAGCGGGACATCGAAACCGGCTCCCGGCAGGCGGCCGCCGACCTGCTCGCGGACTTCGTCGCGTCGGCCGGGCGGTTCGAGCAGTACGCCGCCGCGCTGCCGGACGACGCCTGGGCGCGCGAAGCCCGCAACCGGCAGGGCGATCCCGTCACCGGGGCCGTAGTCGCGCGGATGCGGCTGTCCGAGCTGACCATCCACCTCGCCGACCTCGACCGCGGCTACGACCTCGACCGCGTGCTCGCGCTGCTCGGCCCGCTCACCGAGGACGTCGTCCAGCACGCCATCACCTCGCGCGGAGCCCACCTGCCGGCGCTGCGCCTGGCCGCCGACGGGTTCGAGTGGACGATGGGCACGGACCCGAAGACGACCGTCCGCGGCTCGGCCGGGGCGCTGCTGGCCTGGCTCAGCGGGCGCTCCGACGGCGCCGCCCTCGACTGTGCCGTGCCCCGGATCCCCGCCTGGGCGTGACCGGCCCGCTCCGCCCGGTGAAGGCCTTGCGCCCGCTCTACACTGGGCGTTCCCGGCACCGAGGAGTCCGCTGTGGACAGTGAGCACGACCAGGGGCGGCCCGGCGTCCGCCGCCGGACGTTCCTGCGGGTCGCGGGCGTCTCGGCGGCCGGTGCGGTCGCCGCCGCCTGCGGGCCGCCGAACCCCGCGGCCCCGGTCGCCTCGACCGCCCCGGCGACCTCGACCTCGGCCCCGCCCAGCACCGGGCTGCCGACCGGGCCACCGAACTGGGACGAGCTGCGCACCCAGCTGACCGGCGCGCTGCTGCGGCCGGGCACCGACGGCTACGACACCGTCAAACACGGCTTCAACCAGCTGTTCGACGGCAACAACCCGGTCACCGTGGTGACCGCGTCGACCACCCAGGACGTCCAGGCCTGCCTCCGGGCGGCCGCCGGCCGCGTCACGATCGCCGCGCGCAGCGGCGGCCACAGCTACGCCGGTTACTCGGTGCCCGTCGGCGGGCTGGTGGTCGACGTCGCCGCGCTGAACAAGGTCGACGTCCAGGGCGGCAAGGCCGTGATCGGTGCCGGCGCGAAGCTGAAGGACGTCTACGCGGCGCTGGCGCGGGCCGGGCGCGCGCTGCCCGCCGGGTCCTGCCCGACCGTCGGGATCGCCGGGCTGACCCTCGGCGGCGGCATCGGCGTGCTCGCCCGCAAGTACGGCCTGACCTGCGACCACCTGAGCTCCGCGCAGGTCGTCACCGCCGACGGCCGGGAGCTCACCGCCTCCGCCGGGTCCGAACCGGACCTGTTCTGGGCGCTGCGCGGCGGGGGCGGCGGCAACTTCGGCATCGTCACCGAGTTCACCTTCGACACCGACCCGGCGCCACCGCAGCTGACGGTGTTCTCACTGCACTTCCCGGCCGGGGCCGCGAGCGGCGTGCTCGCCGCGTGGCAGCAGTGGATCGCCGCGATGCCGCCGGAGCTCTGGGCGAACCTAGTCCTCTCGGGCGGCTCGCCGGTGCAGTGCCGCGTCGGCGGCTGCTACGTCGGGGACGCCGCCGGGCTGAACACGCTGCTCAACAACCTGACCACCAACGCAGGCGCCCGGCCGACGCAGCGCCTGGTGAAGACCCTGGACTACCTCGGGGCCATGAAGTACTTCGAAGGCAGCTCGAACCGCCAGTCGTTCATCGCGTCCTCGCGGATGATCACCACCCCGGTCGACGCCGCGAAGGTCGTCGCGGTCGCCGACGGCAGGCAGGGCATGGACCTGCTCATCGACGGTCTCGGCGGCGCGGTCGCCGGGCCGGCCAAGGACGCCACCGCGTTCTGGCACCGCGACGCACTGGCCAGCGTCCAGGTCTACGCGCCCGCGACGGCGAAGACCCGGACGAAGGTCACGCAGACGGTCGGCGAAGCCGTCGCGGGCCTGGCCGCGGCCGGCGCGGGCGGCGGGTACGTCAACTACATCGACCCGGCCCTGCCCGACTGGAAGACCGCCTACTACGGCGACAACGCGAAGCGGCTGCAGGACGTCGCGAGCAAGTACGACCCCCACAACGTCTTCCGGTTCGGGCAGGGCGTCAACAGCTAGAGGTCGATACCGGTGAAGACGGTGACCCGCTCTTCGGTCAGGTCGTGCATCGCGGCCAGGACGCCTTCGCGGCCGACGCCGGATCCCTTGACGCCGCCGTACGGCATCTGGTCGGCGCGGTAGGACGGCACGTCGCCGATGATCACGCCGCCGACCTCCAGCTCGGCCGAGGCGTGGAACGCCAGCTGGACGTCGGTGGTGAAGACGCCCGCCTGGAGGCCGTACGCGGATTCGTTGACCGAGCGGAAGGCCTCGTCCACTCCCTCCACAATGGACACCGCGAGCACCGGGCCGAAGATCTCCTCGCTCCAGGCCTTGGTGTCCGGCGGGACGTCGGTGAGCAGGGTCGGGGCGACGGTCGCGCCGTCGCGGGTGCCGCCGGTGAGCACCTTCGCCCCGGCCTCGACGGCCTCGTCGATCCACGCGACGATCCGTTCCGCGGCGGCTTCGTCGACCACCGGGCCGACGTCGGTGTTGCGGTCGTACGGGTCGCCGGTGCGCTGCGCCTCGACGGCTTCCACCAGCGCGGGCACGAACTCCTCGGCCACCGCGGCGTCGACGATCACCCGCTGCACGGCGATGCAGGACTGGCCGGCCTGGTAGTTGCCGAAGGTGGCGATGCGGTGCGCGGCGCCTTCGGGGTCGGGCCAGTCGCGCAGCACGACCGCCGCCGCGTTGCCGCCGAGCTCGAGCACGACGTGCTTGCGCGGCGCGGCGTCCTTGAGCGACCAGCCGACCGGGCCGGAGCCGGTGAACGACACGACCGGCAGCCGCGGATCGGCGACGAGCGCCTGTGTCTCCTCGTTCCCCAGTGGCAGCACGGAGAACGCGCCCTCCGGCAGATCCGTCTCGGCCAGGATTTCGCCGAGGATGAGCGCCGACAACGGCGTCCGCGGCGCGGGCTTGACGATGATCGGCGCGCCGATCGCCAGCGACGGCGCCACCTTGTGCGCCACCAGGTTGAGCGGGAAGTTGAACGGCGCGATGCCGAGCACGGGCCCGCGCGGGACGCGGCGGGTCAGCGCCAGCCGCGCCTCGCCCGCGGGATCGGTGTCGAGGCGCTGGACTTCGCCGGTGAAGCGGCGGGCCTCCTCGGCGGCGATCCGGAACACCGACACCGCGCGCTTGACCTCGGCCTCGGCCCACTTGAGCGGTTTGCCGTTTTCGGCGGTGATCACCTCGGCGATCTCCTCGGCCCGGGCGGCGAGCACGCGCGAGACGTGGTCGAGCGCGCCCGCCCGGACGTGCGCCGGCGTGCCGCGGAACTCGCGCGCGACCGAGGCCGCGGCGGCCACCGCGCGTTCGACCTGGTCCGGCCCGGGCACGGCGACCGTGGCGACCTCGCTGCCGTCGTACGGGTGGTGCACGACGAGGGTGGTGGCGCCCGGCTCGGGGCGGCCGGCGATCCAGGCGGGGCGCGGCTCGGGGGTGATCATGTCCATGCGTACCAACGTAATCCGGGTGGGGGTGCGGCCGGCGGACCCCCACCCGGACGGGTCACGGCTTGATGAGCACCTTCAGCGCTTCGCGGTCCGCCATCGCGCGGTAGCCGCCGGGGATTTCTTCGACGCCGATGGTGCGGTCGAAGACCCTGCCCGGCTGGTACCTGCCGTCGAGGACGTCCGGCAGCAGCTCGGGGATGTAGTGCCGGGCCGGGGCGACGCCGCCGGTGACGGTGACGTTCCGCCGGAACAGCGCCGGGCCGATCGGGCCCTCCTCGTACTGCGGGACGCCGACGCGGCTGACCGCGCCGCCCGCGCGCACGACCCCGACGGCCATCTCGAAGGCGGGCTTGGTGCCGACGCATTCGAGGACGGCGTGGGTGCCCTCGCCGCCGGTCAGCTCGCGGACCTTCGCGATGCCCTCCTCGCCGCGCTCGGCGACGACGTCGGTCGCGCCGAACTCGCGGCCCAGGTCCGTCCGCGCCCGGTGGCGTCCCATGAGGACGATCCGCTCGGCGCCGAGGCGCTTCGCGGCGAGGACGGCGGAGAGGCCGACCGCGCCGTCGCCGATCACGGTGACGTTCTGGCCCTTCGTGACCCGCGCCTTCGTCGCGGCGTGGTGGCCGGTCGGGAAGACGTCCGACAGCGTGAGCAGCGACGCCAGCAGCCCGTCGTCCTCGGTGTGCGGCACCTTGACGAGGGTGCCGTCGGCCTGCGGCACGCGCACGGCCTCGCCCTGGCCGCCGTCGACGCCCTTCGCGCCCCAGAACCCGCCGTGCACGCACGACGTCTGCAGGCCTTCGCGGCAAAACTGGCAGGTGTTGTCGGAGTAGACGAAGGGGGCGATGACGAGGTCGCCCTTGGTGACGGTGGTGACGTCCGCGCCGGTCTCCTCGACGATCCCGAGGAACTCGTGCCCGATCCGGCGGCCGTGCTCGCTCGGCGCCATGTCGGCGTACGGCCAGAGGTCGCTGCCGCAGATGCAGGACCGGACGACCCTCAGGATGACGTCGGTCGGCTCGGCCAGTTTCGGGTCGGGGACGGTCTCCACCCGCACGTCGCCGGCGCCGTAGATGACTGTCGCTCGCATGCAAGTCCTTTCATTAGCTTCGCTAAGTAAGACGGACGGCGAGGGGACGGCATTCCGGCCTGTGGTTCTCGTGACAACCGGCGGGGCTCCTTGGGGATTTTCGGGCATCGGCGCCCGCACCGCATCCCGCGGCTCAGTCGGGGTAGTGGCCGCCGAGCCGGCACCAGTGTGCGACCAGGTGGGGCTGCACCGGAACCGCGAGGAGCTCGGCGAGATCCGCTTCGGCCCGCCGGGCCGCTTCTTCGGTGCGCTGCCACTCCCGGTCTTCGTCCGGGTGCTCGGCCGGGCCGCCCAGCTCCGCCCGGGCCTGTGCGGCGGCGATCCGGTCGCACCGCAGCTCGTCGGCCCGGCCGAGGTCCTCGGTGTGCCGGGCGTCGAGGATGATCCCGCTGCCCGACTGCGCGCCGTAACGGACGGCGATCCGCAGGAGGTCGTTGCTGAACGCGCGCGCTTCGGCGGGCAGCCAGGACAGCCGTTCCCAGTCGGGCGGTGGCTCGTCGTCGGCGCGGCAGACCACGTACCCGGGCACGTCGCACCAGGTCAGGGCGCCTTGCGGACGGAGTCGGTAGAGCATGCGTGGGGTCCCCCTCGGCGGTGGCGGGCCCCGGCCGGACCCGCCCTCGGTACCCGGTGAATCGGGCGGGCGGTGACTCGGTGTTACACCGAGGCCGCCGGTCGCCGGCTCCGGTACAGGTCGCGCAGCAGGAGCACCTCGGCGCAGTGGTGGATCACCTCGCGGTTGATGTGCAGCACCAGCGTCGCCATCGGGTACTTCGCGTACGGCCCCTCCGCCGGGCCGCACGGCCGCGCCAGCCCCTCCTCGTCGAGGGACCGCACCCCGGCGGCCCACTGCGCGTAGAGCTTGTCCAGTTCCGACAGCGCTTCGGCCGCCGTCCCCGGGTAGGGGTAGCTGTCGTAGCCGATCGGCGCCCCGCCGAAGTGCGCTCCGATCCGCGCGCCCAGCACGCCGACCAGGACGTGCCCGAGCCGCCAGGCGATCGTCGTGACCGGCGGGGGTGCCGGCTCGGGGTAGGCCCAGTCGATGGTGAACGGGCCGGTGCCCGGTTCGTCGTCCGACTTCCGCGGCCGCACGGTCCAGCAGCCCGGGGCCGGTTCCCAGCGGTACTCGTCGTCGGTGAGCCCTTCGAGCTTCGGGCGCGTGTGCACCTTCCAGTGGAAGTCGAGCTGGTCGGTCAGTTCCTTCGTCCAGTTCACGGCCATGGCGGGCACCGTAGGCCCGATCGCGGACAGGGCCCGCCCTGGATCCCGGGTGACCGGGCCCACCTGGGACGATGGAGGCCGAACCCACTTCTCGTCTGGAGGCGCCAGGTGCCCAACCCCACCGGTCCGGTTCTCGTCGTGGACTTCGGGGCGCAGTACGCGCAGCTGATCGCCCGGCGCGTCCGCGAGGCACAGATCTACTCGGAGGTCGTGCCGCACAGCGCGTCCACCGAAGAGATCCTCGCGAAGAACCCCGCGGCCATCATCCTGTCCGGCGGCCCTTCGAGCGTGTACGCCGAAGGCGCGCCGGGCATGGACCCGAAGCTCACCGAAGCCGGCGTGCCGATGTTCGGCATCTGCTACGGCCACCAGCTGCTGGCCAGCGCGCTCGGCGGGGTCGTCGAGCCGACCGGCGTCCGCGAGTTCGGCCGCACCGAGGTCCGCGTCACCGGTGACGGCGGCGTCCTGCACGCCGGCCTGCCCGCGCACCAGCCCGCCTGGATGAGCCACAACGACAGCGTCACCAAGGCCCCGGAGGGTGCGGTCGTCACCGCTTCTTCGGACGGCGCCGCGGTCGCCGGCTTCGAAGACGTCGAGCGCCGCTTCGCCGGCGTCCAGTACCACCCGGAGGTCGCGCACTCGCCGCACGGCCAGGAGGTGCTGCGCCGGTTCCTGCACGACATCGCGGGCATCAAACCGCAGTGGACGACGTCGTCGATCGTCGAGGAGCAGGTCAAGCGGATCAGCGACCAGATCGGCGACGGCCGGGCCATCTGCGGCCTGTCCGGCGGGGTCGACTCCGCGGTGGCCGCGGCGCTGGTGCAGCGCGCCATCGGGGACAGGCTGACCTGCGTGTTCGTCGACCACGGCCTGCTGCGCGCAGGGGAGCGCACCCAGGTCGAGCGCGACTTCGTCGCCGCCACCGGGGTCAACCTGGTGACCGTCGACGCGCGCGAGCGGTTCCTGGACGCGCTGGCCGGCGTCACCGACCCGGAGCAGAAGCGCAAGATCATCGGCCGCGAGTTCATCCGCGTCTTCGAGCAGGCCGAGCGCGACCTCAAGGCCCAGGGCGACTACAAGTTCCTGGTCCAGGGCACGCTCTACCCGGACGTCGTCGAGTCCGGCGGCGGCGAGGGCACGGCGAACATCAAGAGCCACCACAACGTCGGCGGCCTGCCGGACGACCTCGAGTTCGAGCTGGTCGAGCCGCTGCGGCTGCTGTTCAAGGACGAGGTCCGGCGCGTCGGCTCGGAGCTGGGCCTGCCGGAGACGATCGTCCAGCGCCAGCCGTTCCCCGGGCCGGGCCTGGGCATCCGGATCATCGGCGCGGTCGACCAGGAGCGGCTCGACACCCTCCGCGCGGCGGACCTGATCGCCCGCGAGGAGCTGACGGCGGCCGGGCTGGACCGCAGCATCTGGCAGTGCCCGGTGGTGCTGCTGGCCGACGTCCGCAGCGTCGGCGTCCAGGGTGACGGCCGGACCTACGGGCACCCGGTGGTGCTGCGGCCGGTGTCGTCGGAGGACGCGATGACCGCGGACTGGACGCGCCTGCCCTACGACGTCCTGGAGCGGATCTCCACGCGGATCACCAACGAGGTCGCGGAGGTCAACCGGGTGGTGCTGGACGTGACGTCCAAGCCGCCGGGCACCATCGAGTGGGAATGAGTCCACTGTAGACAGGCTCGAGGCCCCGGCGTGGGATCCGGGGCCTCGAGGGTTTTTCGGGTGGGTCAGCGCCGCCGCTTGCTGCCGAACGACGCGCCGAGCAGCATCAGCCCCACGAACACCGCGCCGCCGGCGATCACCCAGCGGAAGTCGAACGAGGGCAACCAGCTGGCGCCGTCCGAGAGGACGTACGCCGACACCACCAGCGTCGCGATGCCGAAGATCAGGGTGAAGAAGTCCACGCCACCGCGCTTCGCCGGCTGGGTGTCGGCCGGTTCGTCGTAGGCGTAGGGGTTCTGGTCAGCCACGCCGCACCTCCACGTTGCCCACGCTGTTCGAAACCTTCAGGGTGATCTGCTGGCCGCCCGGGCCGTCGGGGCCGTAGTCGGTCCCGGTCAGCGCGTCCTGGCTGATGCCGTTCGAATCGCGGTCGAAGCACGACGCCTCGCCCGCCCCGGTGTGGCAGTCGAAGGTGACGTCCGCGTTCTCCGGCACGATGACCTTGGTGTCGCCGGCGCCGTTGGACACCGCCGTCGCGTACGGCGCGCCGGCGGGCAGCTTGGTCAGGTCGAGGTCGATGTCGCCCGCCGCGTGCTGGTAGACCGGCTTCAGCTCGGCCAGTGAGTGCGGGATCGGGTTGAGGTCGCCGACGCCGCCGCGGACGTCGAAGTTCTTGAACGGCGCCGCCGTCAGGATCAGCCCGGCGATGGCGAGGGGGATGGCGAGCCCGATCAGGCCGCGGCCGCCGCGGGCGAACGCGCCGGCGACCAGGCCGATCCCGACCACGCCGAGCACCAGGCCGATGATGTGCTGCGCGGTGAACCAGGTGGCGCCGTTGAGGGCGGCCAGCACCGCGCCGCCCGCGGTCAGCACGGCGATGGCGAACGTGGCGGAGCCGACCTTCGACCGCGGACCGAGCTGCGAGCCGTGGTGCGACGACCGCGGACCTCGCTGCGAGCCGTGGTGCGCGGGTGGCGGTGCGGGCTGCGGCTGCGGCGCGTCGGGGAGGTCCCAGCCGGCCGGGTCGGCGGCGAGGGGATCCCAGCCGCGCGCCGGCGAAGGCGCCTCGGCGGTGTCGGTCATGGTGAAGGCTCCGTTTCCGGTGAAGGCCGGGTGGGACGACCGCGCGACGACCGGCGCGGGGCGGTTCTCGTGGCCGCGGCTGCGGTGCAGCAGGTAGAGCGCGGCGGCGATGAGGGCGCAGCTGATCAGCCCGCCGCCGTCGAACCACGACCCGGTGATCGAGCCACCGGCGCTGACGACGGTGAGGACCATGAGCACGACGGCGAAGGCGGGCGAAACCGACGACCGGCCGCGCCCGATGAGGCCTTCGAAGCCGGAGACCTCGTCGCTCTCGCCGGGCAGGAACAGCCACCCCAGCAGGTAGAAGGGAACGCCGAAGCCGCCGAAGATCGTCGTGACCACCAGCGCGATCCGCACGACGACGGGATCGAGGCCGTACCGGTACCCGATGGCGGCGGCCACGCCGGCGAGCTTGCGCCCGGCGTGCGGCCGCCGCGGCCGGCTGGCCCAGAAGTCCTTCACGGTTTCCTCGAAGCCGTCCAGGACCCCCGGCTTCGTGCTCGCACCACTCATACCGAGAAGCATGCGTCACCGGGGTCGGCGGGACATCCGGGATGGTCCCTGAGGTTTCCCCTGGCTCACTGGATCAGGGGTTTCCCGGATGGAACCGCGTCCTCGTGCGTGTGACCATGGACGGCGTGCAGGAGTCCCTCGACCACGTCCCCGCCGAGCAGGCGATCAAGCCGGCGGACCCGGCCGCGCCCAAGATGTTCCGGCGCCGTTCCGGGCGGGCCATCGCCGGGGTCGCCGGGGGGCTGGCCGATCACCTCGGTGTGCCGGTCCTCTGGGTGCGGACGGCGTTCGCGTTGCTCGCCGCGCTCAACGGCGCCGGGCTGCTCGCCTACGGCCTCCTCTGGGTGTTCGTCCAGCAGCAGTCCGAGGAAGCTGCGGAGGCGCCGAAGCCGAAGGAACGCCAGCAGGCGTTCGGCCTGATCGCGCTGGGCGTCGGCCTCGCCGTCGCCAGTGGCACGCTCACCGGGTTCATCAGCGGCTGGGTCGCGGTGCCGCTGGCCGTCGCCATGATCGGTCTCGCGGTCGTCTGGCGGGAGGCCGACGAGTCGCAGCGCCGCCGCTGGCGGACCGGGGCGAAGGACGGCTTCGCGGGCGCGCTCCTCGGCGGTGGCGGCTGGTCGGCCGCCATCCGGATCGTGGCCGGCGTCGCGCTGGTGATCACCGGCATCACCGTCGTCGTGCTGCGCAGCGGCACCCTCGACCAGGTCCAGTTCGCGCTGATCGCGGTCCTCGCGACGCTGATCGGCGTCGCCGTGCTGACCGTGCCGTTCTGGCTGCGGCTGGTCCGCGACCTCTCCGACGAGCGCAAGGCCCGCATCCGCACCGACGAACGCGCCGAGATCGCCGCCCACCTGCACGACTCGGTGCTGCAGACCCTCGCGTTGATCCAGAAGCAGAGCGAGCAGCCGCGCGAGGTCGCGCGGCTGGCCCGCAGCCAGGAGCGCGAGCTGCGCGGCTGGCTCTACGGCCCGAACGGCTACGGCAAGCCGGCCGAGAAGGTCGAGGAAGCGACCGGCCAGCTGTCCGAAGCGCTCGCGACGGCGTGCGGCGAGGTCGAGGACACCTTCGCGATCTCGGTCGGGCAGGTCGTCGTCGGCGACGCGGAACTCGACGAGTCGCTGGTCGCGCTCGTCCAGGCCGCCCGCGAGGCCATCGTCAACGCCGCGAAGCACGCCGGGGTCGAGGAGGTCAGCGTCTTCGCCGAAGTCGAGCCGACGTCGGTGACGGTGTTCGTCCGCGACCGCGGCAAGGGCTTCGACCCCGACCTCGTCCCGGACGACCGCCACGGCCTGGCCGACTCGATCCGCGGCCGGATGACCCGCCACGGCGGCACCTGCAAGGTCCGGACGGCACCGGGCGAGGGCACCGAAGTGCAGCTCGCCATGCCGGTGAAAGCGGGCAAGGGAGCGGCGTGAGGCGGCTATGCTCGACGACGTGACGGACAACCAGCGTGAACCGGTCAAGGTGTTCCTCGTCGACGACCACGCGTTGTTCCGCGCCGGGGTGCGCACCGAGCTCGACTCGATCACCGACGAGGTCCGGGTGGTCGGCGAGGCCGGTTCGGTGGCCGAAGCCGTGGCCGGCATCGCTCGCACGAAGCCGCAGGTGGTGCTCCTCGACGTCCACATGCCCGACGGCGGCGGCGCCGAGGTGCTGCGCCGGGTCCGTCCGGAGCTGCCGGACGTGGTGTTCCTGGCGCTCTCGGTCTCGGACGCGGCCGAGGACGTCATCGCGGTCATCCGCGCGGGCGCCCGCGGCTACGTCACGAAGACGATCTCGTCGAAGGAACTGGTCCGCGCGGTGGTCCGCGTGTCGGACGGCGACGCGGTGTTCTCCCCGCGCCTGGCGGGCTTCGTCCTGGACGCGTTCGCCGACCGCCCGGGCTCGGCCCCGATCAACGACCCGGAGCTGGACCTGCTGACGCCCCGGGAGCGCGACGTCCTGCGCCTGCTGGCCCGGGGGTACGCGTACAAGGAGATCGCGTCGGAGCTGTTCATCTCGGTGAAGACGGTGGAGACGCACGTTTCGAGCGTGCTGCGCAAGACCCAGCTCTCGAACCGCTACGAGCTCTCGCGCTGGGCCTCGGACCGCCGTCTCGTCTGAGGGGTCAGTCCGCCAGAGGAGCGAGAGGCCGCGTCTCGCGTCCGGCGGTGTCGTCACCAAGCCCATCCGCTCGGTCACCGGACCCGTCCGAAGCCTCTCGCTCCGGCTTCTGCAGCCGCGTCAGGGCCACCCCGCCCAGCACGACCACCATCCCCGCGATCACCCGCAGGTGCAGCTGCTCGCCCAGGAACACCGCTCCCAGCAGCACCGACACCACCGGCAACAGGTACCCGACCACCGAAGCCGCCACCGCGCCTTCGCTCGCGAGCAGCTGGTAGTTCAGCGCGAAGGCGATCCCCGTCGAGCCGATCCCCAGCACCAGCACCGCCAGCAGCGGCCCGGTGGAGACGTGGACCGGCGTCAGCCCGCCGGCCGGCAGGGCCAGCACCAGCATCCCGCTCGCCAGGAGCATCTGCCCGGCCGAGACCGCGTACGGCGAAGACGTCGGCGAGGACAGGTACTTGCCTTCGTAGACGAACGCGAAGCCGTAGCTCGCCGCCGCCGCGAGGCAGGCCAGTGCGCCCCAGCTCAGCAGGCCCGATGCCTGCCACGGCGCGAAGATCAGCAGGATCCCGCCGAGGCCGGCGACCAGGCCGGCCAGGCGTGTCCCGGTCAGCCGCGACGACGTCCCCATCAGCGGTGCCGCCAGCAGCACCCACAGCGGCGTCGTCGAGTTGAGCACGCCGGTGATGCCCGAATCGACCGTCGTCTCGCCGATCGCGAACAGCAGGAACGGCAGCGCGTTGTGGAAGAACGCCGCGACCGCGAGGTGTCCCCACGTCCGGCGGTCGCGCGGGAGGCGGGCGCGCTGCAGGCGGCACAGCACCAGCAGCATCGCGGCGCCGAGCACCAGCCGCGCCAGCACCAGCTGCACCGGCGAGAACATCCCCAGCCCCAGCTTGATCCAGAAGAAGCTCGAGCCCCACATCAGCGCCAGCGCACCGATCCTGAGCAGGGTCTTCGTCTCGCCCACCCCAAGTCCTCCTTCGACGGCCGACGTCAGCTAAGCCCGGACCAGAAGTAAGGACAAGCGAAATTAACTGTAGGAACACTTAAGCTCAGCTGTACGATCAGCGGCATGCTCGACGTCCGCCGCATGCAGGTCCTCCGTGCCGTCATCACCAGCGGGTCGATCACCGCGGCGGCCCGCAACCTCGGCTACACGCCGTCGGCGATCAGTCAGCAGCTGTCCGCGCTGGAACGCGAGGCGGGCACCGAACTGCTCGAACGCGTCGGCCGCGGTGTCCGGCCGACGCCCGCGGGTGCGCTGCTGTCCGAGCACGCCGAGAAGCTCAGCGCCGAGCTCGCCAAGGCCGAGGCGGCCCTGACCGAGCTCAAGGAGGGCCGCATCGGGCGCGTCTCGATCCGCTACTTCGCCACCGCGGGCGCGTCGCTGGTCCCGCCGGCGATCGCCGCGGTCCGCCGCGAGCACCCCGGCGTGCGCCTCGACCTCAAGCTCGTCGAACCCGACGACCCGATGACCGACGTCGAAGCGGGCAACGCCGACGTCGCGATCACCGTCTTCCCGCGCAGGACCCCGCCGGGCAAGGGGGTCGAGCTGGTGCACCTGCTGGACGACCCGTACCGCGCCGTGCTGCCGAAGGCCCACCCGCTGGCGCGCAAGCGCGTGCTGGACCTGACGGAGTTCGCCGAGGAGCCGTGGGTCGGTGTCGACGGCCTGCCCGGCGTCTGCCGCGACATCCTGGACAGCGCCTGCGCGTCGGCCGGGTTCACGCCCAACGTCGTCGTCGAGTCCGAGGACTACCAGACGGCGCTGGGGTTCATCGCCGCCGGCATCGGCGTCGGGCTGATCCCGGAACTCGGGCTCGGGCTCGGCGCGCAGCACCCCGGCGTGGTCGTCCGCCGGCTCCGCAACCCCGAGCCGGTCCGCGCGATCCACGCCGCGGTCGCCTCGCGGGCCTGGGGTCACCCGGCCGTCCGCACGCTGCTGGAAGCCATGCGCGCGGCGACCGTGAAAGTCGCCTGACTGAAAAATTCGGGCCCCATTCTTTTCAAGGCTATCGCCCGGTAAAGAACGCGTTGATTGTCGCCGAATAGGCCGCGTTGATCGTGATCCGATCACGCAGAGTGTTACCTTGTTGAGGCTTCCACCTGCACTGATAGGGTCGATCGACCCTGGGAGCCGACATTTTTGTTGCGTACGGTGATTATCCCTCTTCTCGGCAGGGAGATATCACCATGACCAATAAAGCGACAAGAAGAATGCGGCGCCGGGCCGGCGTCGCCTTGCTGGGCGCCGTCTGTCTCACCTTCGGCACGCTGACGTCGGCCGAAGCGAACCTCGCCGGCAGCCCGTTCGACGCCGCCGACGGCAACCTCGTCCTCGACGACGAGACGCAGGACTGGTTCAACGCGCCCAACCTCGCCAAGGGGCTCGACAAGCCGACCGGCCAGACCGACGACTCCTTCGGCCAGGGCACCAAGGAGGACACCGCCGTCCCGACGGTCGTCGACGGCTCGATCCCGAACAACAAGAGCGACCTCACCCGGCTGTACGTCGCGAACCAGCGCGTCGGCGGCAAGGAGTTCCTGTACCTCGCCTGGGAGCGGGTGCAGGAGCCGACCGGCACGACCAACATGGACTTCGAGTTCAACCAGTCCACCCAGCTGAGCGGAAACGGTGTGACGCCGGTGCGCACCGCGGGCGACGTCCTGATCAAGTACGACCTCTCGCAGGGCGGCGTCAACCCGGTGCTCGGCTACCACCTCTGGACCACCACGGGCAACGCCGCGACGGTCTGCGAAGCCAGCAACTCCCTGCCGTGCTGGGACAAGGTGCACACGCTGACCGGCAACTTCGAGGGGTCGATCAACACCCCGCCGGTCACCGACCCGATCGCGCCGAACAACCCGCGCACCCTGTCGCCACGGACCTTCGGTGAAGCGGCGATCAACCTGACCGACTCCGGCATCCTGCCCGCGAACAGCTGCTCCGGCTTCGGGCGCGCCTACCTCAAGAGCCGGTCGTCGGACTCGTTCACCGCGGCGCTCAAGGACTTCATCGCGCCGATCCCGGTGAACATCTCCAACTGCGGCAAGATCGTCGTCCAGAAGGTGACCGTGCCGTCGCCGGACCCGACGAACACGTCCTTCTCGTTCGCCCTGACCGGCGGGCCGTCGGCGTTGAACAAGGCGTTCTCCCTCAAGAACGGCGAGTCCAACACCACCAGCAACGTCCTCGCGGGCTCGGGCTACAACGCCGCCGAGACCGTGCCGGCGAACTGGGTGCTCACCAGCGCCACCTGTGACGACGGGAGCCCGGTGACCAACATCGACGTCAGCGTCGGCGAAACGGTCACCTGCACGTTCACCAACACCCTGCAGCTCGGGGCGATCAAGGTGACGAAGACGCGCAAGCACGCCGCCGACGGCGCGGGCGACCACCCGCACGCCGGGGTGAACTTCACCGTCAACGGCGTCACCAAGGCCACCGACAGCGCCGGTGTGGCCTGCTTCGACGGCCTGACCTTCGGCGGCTACACCGTCCACGAGACGGTGCCGGCGGGCTACCACGTCGACGGCAACGACAAGCCCGTGACGGTCGACAACACCGCCACCTGCGGTGCCGCCCCATACGCCGGCGAGAACGTGGCGTTCCACAACACGCCGCTCACCGACCTCACGGTCGGCGTCAACTCGCAGGTGGACGGCGGCACGGCGTCGACCATCGACTGCACGGTAGCGAGCGGCTCCACCGGGGCCGGCGGCGACGGTTCCGTCACCGCGAAGGACCTCGAACCGGGGACCTACACCTGCGTGATCGTGGTCGATCCGTGAGCTGAAGGGGCGCCTGCCGGGTGCGGATGTCCGCACCCGGCACGCCGCTGCCCGGCTCAGACGAAGAACAGCTCCGTGACGAGGATGCCGACCAGCACCGCGGCGAGGATCGCGGCCACGGTGACCAGCGTCTTCTTCGACACCGGCAGGTTCCACTCCTGGCCCGGCTGCGCCGCGGCGACGGGCGGCGGCGCGTACTGCGTCGCCTGGGGAGCGTGCGGGACCGGCGGGATCTGCTGCGTCGCCCCCTGCGGGTAGCCGGGCGGCGGCGTCAGCGGGATCTGCTGCTGGAACTGCGGGCCCGACGGCGGCATCGGCCCGGCCGGGTAGGAGGGGCCCGGCGGCGGCACCGGGGGACCGCCCGGCCCCGCCGGCCAGCCGACCGGCATGGTCGGCATCGGCGGCGCGGTCGGCGGGATGAACGCCGTTTCGCGGCCTTCGGTGATCGCCTTCAGCGAGTGGACGGTGTCCGCCATCGTCGGCCGGGTGGTCGGGTCCGGGCGCAGCATCTTGCGCAGCGCCTCGGTGAGGACGCCGGAGTTCTGCGGCGGGCGTTCGGACGACTGGCCGTCGTCCCCGAACGGCGGCACGCCCTCCACGGAGGTGTAGAGCGTCGCGCCGAGGGAGAAGACGTCCGCCGCCGGCGTGCCCGGCAGCCCGCGTGACACCTCGGGCGCCACGTACGCCGGGTTCGGGCCGCCGCCGCTGATGCCGATGTCGGTGAGCTTGACGCCGCCGTCGTCGGCCAGGAGCACCGTGCCGGGCTCGAGGGTGCGGTGCACGAACCCGGCCGCGTGGATGGCGGTCAGCGCGTTGCCGAGCTGGATGCCCAGCTGCGCCGCCTGGTCGGGGGTGAGCCTGCCGTGCTCGGCGAGGAAGGTCGCCATGCTGCGCGACGGGATGTACTCCATCACCAGCCAGACGTCCTGGCCGTCGGGCAGCACGTCGAACACCTTGATCGCGCACGGGTGCTCGATCCGGGCGGCGTCCTTGCCCTCCTGCATGGCGGCGGCGCGCGCTTGCTCGGCGCGCTCACCCGCGCCGACCGGCAGGTACATCCGCTTCATCGCGACGGTGCGGAACAGCCGCGTGTCGAACGCCAGCCACACGATGCCCGCGCGGCCGCGGCCGATCGGCTGGTCCAGCCGGAACCGGCCGCCGACGATGGTGCCTTCGGAACTCAAATCGGGTCCTCGATCATCCGCCTGCGGGCGTGCTGGGGCCTGTGCTGGCTGCCGACGTGTCGGTCGGCTTCGTGTCCGGAGTTGACGTTTCCGTCGGCTTCGTCGCCGAAGTCGTCTTCGACGGCGTGGTCGTCGGCGTTTCGCTGGCGCGCGACGTGGTCGCCCGCTTCGACGAGGACGTCGACTCGGTCACCGGAGGCGGCACCTCCGCCGTGCTGAACGGCGAATCCGTCGTGGACGGCGCCGACGACGACGTCGCGGCCGGCGACGGCTT
Source organism: Amycolatopsis sp. NPDC004747 (assembly GCF_053601335.1). NCBI lineage: Bacteria > Bacillati > Actinomycetota > Actinomycetes > Pseudonocardiales > Pseudonocardiaceae > Amycolatopsis > Amycolatopsis sp. NPDC004747. Next base: position 43,605 of record NZ_JBSGBQ010000034.1, read on the forward strand.
GTTGCTGGACACCGGCGCGGCCGGCGCCTCCGGGTTGTTCGGGCTCAGCAGCCAGACGACGAGCGCGACCAGGCCGACGACCACGATGCCGCCGATGATCGCCGGGCGCTTCCACGCGCCGGGCTTGTCGTCCTCGTCGTCGACCGGGCTCAGCTGCGGACGCGACCGGGCCGGGGGCGGCTCGGGCTCGTCGTCGTAATCTTCGTAGTCGTCCTCGTACCCGCCGTGCTCGTGCGGCGGCACCGGCACGGCGCGGGTCGCGGCCAGCCCGGGCGGCACGCCACCGGCGGCGTGGTGGTCGTCCTCGCGGTAGTGGTCGTACCCGTCGTAGTCGTCCTCCGGGTAGCCGGTGGCCTCCGGGTAGTCGTCCTCGTCGTAGAACGGCACGGCCTGCGTCGGGGCACCGCCGCCGCTGAGCAGCGTGCCCGAGTGACCCGCGGGGATCTCGTCGAACATCTGCGTGGCGTTCGGGTCGGCGACGGCGGCCGCGCCGAGGACACCGGCGGACGGCGCCATCATGGTCTCGTCCGCGGGGCCGCCGAGCGGCGTCTCGCCGCGAGCGACCGCCGCGAGCAGCTCTTCGCACTCCTCGGCGGTCGGCCGGTGCTCGACGTCCGGGTGCAGCAGCACGGCCAGCACGCTGGCCAGCGGCCCGGACTGGCGCGGCGGGTTGATCTGCCCCGCCGCGACCGCGTGCAGCAGGCTCAGCGTGTTCTCGGACAGCCCGAACGGCGGCTGGCCCTCGCACGCCGCGTAGAGCGTCGAGCCGAGGGAGAAGACGTCGGACTCCGGCCCGGGCTCGCCGCCGATCGCGACCTCGGGGGCCAGGTAGGCGGGGGTGCCGGCGATCATCCCGGTCTTCGTGACCGTGACGTCGTCCTTGGCCCGGGAGATGCCGAAGTCGGTGATCTTCACGACGCCGTTGCCGCCGAGCAGGATGTTGCCCGGCTTGATGTCGCGGTGCACGATCCCGACCGCGTGGGCCTCGCGCAGCGCCGCGGCGACCTGGGCGCCGATGCGCGCCACCTCGGTCGGCGGCAGCGTGCGGCGCTCCTGCAGCACGGCGGCCAGGCTGGTGGAGTTGAGGTACTCCATGATCAGGCACGGCTGGCCGTTGTCGTCGGTGACGACGTCGAAGACGGAGATCGCGTTGGGGTGGTGCAGCCGGGCCGCGATCCGGCCCTCGCGCATCGTCCGCTGGCGGGCGTCCTCGGCGTCGTGCTGGTCCAGGTGCGGCTGGAGCAGGAGCTGCTTGATGGCCACGGTGCGGCCCAGGACCTCGTCGTGCGCCTGCCAGACGGCCCCCATCGCGCCCGTGCCGATCCGGCCGACGATGCGGTACCGATCGGCGACCAGACGACCCTCGTCGCTCACGCGACCTCCCTTTGGGCTCCGGCTTCACCAGGGCGTGCGGATCGTTGCCTGGTGACGCGGCCACGATCACGCCGCTTCGCTGGAGCGTATGCACATGTCGTGGGCTCTGAGCCGGTTTTTCCGAGACCGGCCCGTGACAAGGCTAGGCGCTCACTCTGCGCACACGAATTCGGCACGGGCACTTGAACCAGGGGTGAAGGGGTGATCGCCGTGGGCTACATGTATTGGGCCGAGACGAGCTCGGCTTCGGTGATCAGCCCACCCGTGTCGGCCACCCGGAACAGCTGGGTGACGCGCACCAGCGCGCCGTCCGGCCGGTGCAGGGTCGCGACCGCGAGGATCGAGCCGTCCGGCTTGATCTGCGTGTCGGCCTCCTGGACGTCGATGGCGTCCATCGCGCTCCAGGTGCGGACCAGCTCGCCGGCCGTGCCGTCGACCAGCGCCGGGCTCAGCAGCGCCAGCGCGCCTGCCGAGTCACGGGCGATCTTGGCGTAGAAGTCCTTGACGGCCTGGATCTTGCGGCTCGCGCTGCGCGCGTCGGCGGCCTTGTCCGGGACCGGGGCCGTCGCGGCGGGTGCCGGCTCGGTCCGCGGGGTGCCGCTCGACGGCTGGGTGGCCCGCGTGTCCTCGGCGGGCGTGTCCGGCGTCGCCGGGCTGTGCCGCTCGGGCGCGCTGCCACCGGCCTGGTGCTGCGGCACGGCGAGGCCGCCGAGCTCCGCCGCGCCGGTGAACCCGGCGGGCGTGGACTGCCCGCCGGAGGGCGAAGCGGCGCGGTGCGAACTGGTCAGCATCGGCGCGGCGACCACCGCGCCGGCGACGAGGGCGCCCGCGGCGACGAGCCCGGTGAGCTTCGCGCGGCGCGCGAACCGGCTTTCCGGCTCGCCGGCGTCCTCGGCCTGCTCGGGCTCGCGGGCCGGCTCGGTCCGCGACGGCAGGAACCGCTGCGGGTCGCGGAAGACCTGCTCGAGGTGGTCGCGGTCGGCGTCGGCCACGCCGTCCAGGATCTCGGCCGGGATGACGTCCTCGACGCGGACGGCGTGGGGTGACTCACGCCGTGTGCGCTGCCGATCAAGCACGAAAGTCCTCGCTCTGGTGTCCGGGGACGGGCACTCGGCCGTTCGGCCGGGTTCCCGTTGGTCCGGTCGGCCGACTCGTGGCCGGTTTCCGGAATCGCTGTCGTCAGGTAACCCTGTGCGGACGGCAACCACCAGGCTCTGTCGCCGGAATGCCGTCGCGATACGACGAGCGGCAGCTTATGTCACCCACCCGGACCAGGCATAACCGCTCGGCGCACCGCACGTGCATCAGAACGGGCGAACCGCACGTGCAGGATCGGCTACTGACCGTCAGCGGTGATCTTGTCGCCGTCGCCGAAGGTCAGCGTCCGCTGCTCGATCGTCTTGGTCCCGTCGGTGTGGGTGACTTCGACGGTGTTGACCGTGACGCCGCGCTGCTGGTCGATGCTGACCTTCTTGACCTCGAAGTAGGCGATGCCGGCGTACCGGTCGGCCAGCGCCTGCGGCCCCTGGTCGTGCAGGCTGCCGGTGGTCACCGACGACGCCGCGGCCGGGTCGGTGGTGACGGTGTTGAAGAACTTCTCCGAGTTGTCCCCCATGGTCTGGGCGTCCGGCGGGAAGGAGTACCACCACGGCGGTTTGACGGGGGTCTCGCGCTGGGCGGGCGTGACCGCCGGCTTCCGCGGCGTCGCGCTCGGAGCGGCCGGTCCGGTCGTCGCCGGGTCGGGTCCCGCGGTGTCGCCGACGGGCGGGGGAGCCGCGCCGTCGACCGGCCCGGCACCGCCGCCCTGCGGCTTCCCGGCGGCGTGGTCGGTCGGGGACGGGGTCTGGAGCCCGGGCGCGGAGCCGCCCTGCGTGGGCGGCCGGTGCTCGCCGGTCGGGTCGCCGATGGTCGGCACGCCCTGGTAGCCGGGCCAGGAGCCCTGCACGGCCTGGTCCATCGGCGGCTTCCCGACGAGGAAGGAACCGGCGCACAGGAGCCCGACGACCACGGCCCCGGACGCACCGGTGGCGAACCAGGCGGCCTTGCGCCAGGTCTTCGGCGGCGTCACCGACGCGGGCACGGACCCGATGGTGAAGCCACCGAGGCCGTCGATGGGCGGGGCGGAGTAGATGCGGACGTCGTCGTCATCGAGGTCCACACACCGCGGCGCGGGGGCGGCCAGCGACACCCGGGTGCGCCGGGCCACCTGCTCGGCGTGGCTTTCGGCAACGGGTTCCTCGTCCGGGTCGCTGTCCCCGGCGTCACCGAAGGTGCCGAGCGGGAGACTGCCGTGCGCCGCCGGGAAGAGCACCGTGGCGGGCCGTGGATCACGCGGCTGCGGCAGCGGAAGCAACCCGGAGACGGGCGGATCCGGCTCGGTGGTCGGCTCCCGAAAAGGGCAATCGCCCACCTCCGGCCCGGTCAGCCGGCCCGAGAAACCGGGCGTGGCCTGCTCGGCGGGGTGCGGGCGGGGGAGGTGGCCGCCATCCGGTGCTCCGGCGGGGATCCGGGGTGGCACGGCGTACGCCCCGCCGGTGGCTCCGTGCTGCCACGAGCCGGGCTCCGGTGCGGCCCCGGCCGCGTGGTGCCGCACCGGGCGGTGCGGCGGCAGTGGTGGCGTCCAGCTCTCCGCGCCGCCGCGCCGGTGCCGCCCGGGATGCGCGGGCGCCGCGGCGCGCCCGTGGAACTCCGTGCCTTGGCTCATGTGGGCTCGACCACCCGGTGGTGCGGTCCTGACGCCATCCGGCGGCGGGACGACCCGATCGGAGCACCCTCACGCGCGGAATCCCGTTCGTCGTACTGCGCAAATGCACGCGCACGCGACGGCAGGCGCGCGGGGCCGATGCCCCCGCGCGTCCCCCGGGCATCGCCCGACCCAGACGCAAGGGTCCTCACGACGTCAACCCTAGGAGCATCCGGCGGAGAAAGTCGCCCCCAAACCTGCAAGTTGCAGAGGTTTCACTCGGTCGGGCGCGACCGAACGGGCGATGGTGACGCTGCGAAGTTTCACGCAGCGCCATCGGCCCTGATCAGGAGTTTCAGCCTCCCGTGCGGTAACGGTCCCGGGTGGATTGCAGCGCCTTCGTCGCCACCACACCGCTACCGGCCGCGACGACGATCGCGGCGATGTCGAGTCCCGGTCCGCCGGCCGTGAGCAACCAGGCGAACAGCGAAGCCGCGGTGGTACCGCCGGCAATGGCCCACCTGCTCTTGACGTACTGCGCGACCGGAGCGCCCCCGGCCCGCTTACCCGCCGCGTTGTTGAGCAGTGCCAAATACCCCACATGGCCCAGCGCGGCCAGCACGCTCGCGAGCGCGACGATGACGGCGATGAGGTTCACGAGCCAGTCCATGACCTCAGTCTGCCCGCACCGGGGTCGCCGGTGCCTCGGGGAAGTCCCCGAATTCGCCGCAACCGTTACCGGCCGAGCCGCCCGCGGCCCAGGTTCAGCAAGGCCATGGCGAGCTGGCGGCCTTCCGGGCCGAGCTCGCGGTAGCGCGCCAGCACGTCCATCTCGCGGTTGTAGACGATGCGCGTGCCGCCGGCGGCCATCCGCGCGGCCCCGATCGTCTTGGACACCTCGATCCGGCGTTTGACCAGCCGCAGGATCTCCTTGTCCAGCCAGTCGATCTCCTCGCGGAGCGACGCGATGTCGTCTCCGGCGGGGGTGTGCTCGGCGGGCTGGCCGTCGGCGTTCGTGGCGTGTGCGTTCATCGGGACCTCTTCCTCGAAGCCCGGACCCGGCCCCAGGGACGGCGACAGCCCCGGGTCCGTGGACTCCGGGGCTGGCGTGATGGCGGTTCGGGCACTACGCGATCACGGGAGCCGGAGTCCGGATCCCGTAAAAAAATCGCTCTGCGTGGTGCCGCACACGCTCAGTATGGCACAGCGGCGCCGGGCCGCTCCCGGAACGCGCGCACCCGAGCATGAACCAAGAAGCTCACCGCGAGCCAGAACATCGGGAAGGCGGGCCAGAAGAAGCCGGCGCCCAGCACGACCCAGCGGACGAGCACGACCGCCGCGATCGCCACCACGACGGCGAGGTGGAGCCGCAGCGCGGGGTGCCGCCGCAGGGCGTCACGGGTGAGCGGGAAGCCGGGCCGCGGCGGCGCCGGGCGCGGCAGGTCGGTGGTGAGCGCGGCGAGTTCGTCGGTGAACCGCGCGGCGTAGACGCGGGTGAGGCGCTCTTCGACCTCTTCGAGGGTGAGCCGGCCTTCGGAACCGGCGTGCTGGACGGCGGTGGCGACGCGTTCGCGATCGGCGTCGGCGGCCCGGATGCGGGCGGGGTGGGTGTCTTCCATGTCCGCCGATGCTCCGCGCGCCGGGGTGCCGCCGCGTCGGACGGCAGGCGACACCTCCGGCTACGCCCGGCGTCGTAGCCGCGTTGCGGGAGGCGGTGTGCCCGCGCGGACGCGGGTACGCGCGGGCACACCCTCTCCGCGTCGGCACGCTGTGCCGCACTCCTGCCCACCCGGGGTAGCGTGGACCCACGATGGACACCCTCTTCGATCTCCCCGCCGCGACCCCTGTGCGCAAGCCCGCCGCCGGCGGGCAGGCCGAGCTGCTCGACGACCTCAACCCCGCCCAGCGCGAAGCCGTCACCCACGCCGGTGGCCCGCTGCTGGTGGTGGCGGGCGCGGGATCGGGCAAGACCCGGGTGCTGACCCGCCGGATCGCCTACCTGCTCGGGCAGCGCCGGGTGCACCCCGGCGAAATCATGGCGATCACGTTCACCAACAAGGCCGCCGCCGAGATGCGCGAGCGCGTCGCCGCGCTCGTCGGCCGCCGCGCGAACGCGATGTGGGTGTCGACCTTCCACTCGATGTGCGTGCGGATCCTGCGCCGTGAGGCCAAAACCCTGGACATGTCGTCGAGCTTCTCCATCTACGACTCGGACGACACCAAGCGGCTGATCACCCTCGTGGCGCGGGACCTCGACATCGACCCGAAGCGCTACGCCGCCCGCACGCTCGCCGTGCACATCTCGAACCTGAAGAACGAGCTCACCGACCCGGAGACCGCGGCGGCGAACGCGGGCAACGACCTCGAGCGCCGCGTCGCCGAGGTCTACGGCGAGTACCAGCGGCGGCTCAACCAGGCCAACGCCTTCGACTTCGACGACCTCATCATGCGCACGGTCTCGCTGCTGCAGGCGTTCCCGGACGTCGCCGAGTACTACCGGCGGCGCTTCCGCCACGTGCTGGTCGACGAGTACCAGGACACCAACCACGCGCAGTACACCCTGGTCCGCGAGCTGGCCGGGACCGCGCCGAACGAGGCGGGCGTCGAGCCGGCCGAGCTGGTCGTGGTCGGTGACGCGGACCAGTCGATCTACGCCTTCCGCGGCGCGACGATCCGCAACATCGAGGAGTTCGAGCGGGACTTCCCGAACGCGCACACCATCCTGCTGGAGCAGAACTACCGCTCCACGCAGACGATCCTGTCCGCGGCCAACGCCGTCATCGAACGCAACCCGAATCGCCGGGCGAAGCGGCTGTGGACGGATTCGGGCGACGGCGAGAAGATCGTCGGCTACGTCGCGGACAACGACCACGACGAAGCCGCGTTCGTCGCGGGCGAAATCGACGCGCTGGCGGAGAAGGGCGAAGCGGACTACTCCGACGTCGCCGTCTTCTACCGCACCAACAACCAGTCCCGGGTCTTCGAAGAGATCTTCATCCGGCTCGGCCTGCCGTACAAGGTCGTCGGCGGCGTGCGGTTCTACGAGCGCCGCGAGGTCCGCGACATGATCGCGTACCTGCGGGTGCTGGCGAACCCCGAAGACACCGTCAGCCTGCGGCGCGTGCTGAACGTGCCCAAGCGCGGCATCGGCGACCGCGCCGAAGCCGTCGTGGCGACGCACGCCGAGCGCGAGCGGATCTCCTTCGCGCAGGCGCTGCGGGACGCCGTCGAGGGCAAGGTGCCGCTGCTGAACCCGCGCTCGGTCAAGGCGATCGGCGGGTTCGTGGCGCTGCTCGACGAGCTGGGGACGCTGGTTTCGGACGGCGCCGAGGTGCACGACGTCCTGGAAGCCGTGCTGGACAAGACCGGCTACCGCGTCGAGCTCGAGGAGTCGGAGGACCCGCAGGACCACACGCGCGTGGAGAACCTGGACGAGCTCGTCACGGTCGCGCGGGAGTTCACCGAGATCACCGCCGAGGTCGTCGCGGACGAGAACGCCGAGCTGGTGGTGGAGGAGGGCGTCCCGGCGCCGGGCTCGCTGCCGGCGTTCCTCGAGCGCGTTTCGCTGGTCGCGGACGCCGACTCGGTGCCGTCGCCCGACGGCGGCGAGGAAGGCGACGGCGGCGCGGGCGTGGTCACGCTGATGACCGTGCACACCGCGAAGGGCCTGGAGTACCCGGTGGTGTTCTGCACCGGCTGGGAGGACGGCGTCTTCCCGCACATGCGGGCGCTGGGCGACCCGACGGAACTGGCGGAGGAGCGGCGGCTCGCGTACGTCGCGATCACGCGGGCGCGCAAGCGGTTGTACGTCTCGCGCGCGATCACGCGCTCGGCGTGGGGCCAGCCGTCGATGAACCCGGCTTCGCGGTTCCTCGACGAGCTGCCGCCGGATCTGGTCGACTGGCGGCGCCTGGAGCCCTCCAGCAGCGGCTTCGGCTCGTTCGGTTCCGGTTCGCGCGGCACCCCGCGGGCGGCGACCACCTGGGGCGGGCGGCGGTCTTCGTCGCCGTCTTCGTCGGGCACGCCGTCGTTCGGCAAGGGCTGGAAGGACACGGTGGCGCTGAAGCTCGACGTCGGCGACCGCGTCAGCCACGACAAGTACGGCCTCGGCACGGTGATCTCGTGCGACGGCGTCGGCCCGCGCGCGACGGCCACGATCGACTTCGGCCAGGCCGGCAAGGTCCGCCTGATGCTCATCGGCAGCGTCCCGATGGTGAAGCTCTAACTCTCGCGCAACCCGTCCGAGTGAATCCGGCGGCGATCTCCCCGATCGCCGCCGGAATCGTCGTACCCGCCCGGTACAACTGACCCCGTGATCGAACAAAGGTTCGATGGAGGGGGTAGTGTGGTGTGGACGCGGTGCTGTTTGGGCTGTTGGCCGAAGGGGTACAGAAATACCTGCGAGGAGTCCTGGGGCAGACGGTTCCGGATCGGGGTCGGGAACCTGCGGGGGCTTCAGGAGTTCCTTCGCGTGCGGGAGCGGAGGCGTGCCGGCTGGCCGCCGCTTGGCGAGCGCTGCTCAGGCAGCACGAGCTCGGCGCGGACGGGCGCTGTGTCACCTGCGGCCGGGGACGCCGCTGGACGACGAGGGCCCGGAGTGCCGCGCGTGTCCGCTCCGCGGGGGGCGCCGGGGGAGCGGTGCCCTGGGGTTGGCTGCCGGTCCGGCGGCCGGCGGAGCTGTGCACGGTGTGGCAGGTCGCGGTGGCCTACTTCATCCGGCGGTTACCGGGTGGACAGCGATAGGCCATTGCGGGCGCTGAGGCGCCTGTGGCCGGTTCTTCCCGGCTTGGGAGTGGTCTCGGTCGTCCGGCGGGTGTCGGCGTGGCTCTTGGCGCTTGTGGCTCAGGAGATCTTCCGCGCGGCCGGCTTTCGCGGTGGGGTGACCTTGCCGGAGGCGCTCGATGTCGAGGCTGTCCGGTCACCGTCGCCGTTGCCGGGGTGCCGAGGCATACCCGATCCGGGCGTTTGTGTTTGGCCGTCAGTGGCCAACCTTGATCTTGTGACCGGTTTCAGCGCACGAGCGCCTCGGCGGAGCGCGGGTTGTCAGCGCCCTGTGCCGTCGGTGGCTGCCGGTCGCGTCCCGGCCGGAGCGAGTGGTCGCTCGACGGCCGGGTTTCCGCTGGTGGTGCGAGCTTCCCCGAGGGGAGCGAACGGATCAGAGGACGATGCCGCGCTGGGCCAGCCAGGGCCGCGGGTCGATCTTCTTGGTGCCGTTCTGCCAGACCTCGAAGTGCAGGTGCGGGCCGGTGCTCTGGCCGCGGTTGCCGATCTCGGCGATCTGCTGGCCGCACTTGACCTTCTGGCCCTCCTTGACGGAGAAGCTGTTCATGTGGCCGTAGACCTGGATCGTGCCGTCGTCGAGCTGGACCCGCACCCAGAGGCCGAAACCGCTGGCGGGGCCGGCCTCGATCACGGTGCCGTCCGAGGCGGCGTAGATCGGGGTGCCGATGGCGTTGGCGATGTCGATGCCGAGGTGGCTCGTGCCCCACCGGGCACCGAAGCCCGAGGTGAAGGTGCCGTGCGCGGGCAGGCAGGTCTTGGGGCGGGAAGCTTCTTCGGCGGCCTTCTTGGCGGCGTCGGCTTCGCGCTGCTCGCGGGCCTGCGTGATGGAGGCGCTGTCGGCGAGCTTGGCGGCCTCGGCGGAGGCGTCGACGGTGTGGCCGGCCGGCAGGAGTTCCGGGGCGCCCCCGGAGCCCGCACCTCCCGCGGTCAGCGAAGCGCTGGCGTCCTGGCTGTTGGCCAGCGGCGTGACGGCGGTGTTGGAGTCGGTGACTGTCTTGAGGGTCGAGCCCGCAGCGGCGGCGGCGAACGCACCAGCCGCAACAGCGGCAACCACGACACGGCCGCGAAGGGCCGAAGAGGGCGGGGCGATGCGGTGCGCACCCCGGACACGAACGACCGCACCTTCCAGTGCGTCCTTCAATGCCGGGGAAGGAGCTTGGCCGCCGGGGGAGCGGTGTGAAGCCAAGACAGGGCCTTCCATCGTCGGGGAGCCGGGTCGAGGACTGCGGGCGGGGGAACCCGGTGAGCCAACCTCGGGGGTGGTTTGCTCGGCGTCCTACTTCGTGACCTGACTGTAATGGGGACCCCGGGACAGTAACGAAGGGGTACCGCTGTCGGCAAGGCGTGCCCTCGCAGTCGGCCGTTCGGGTGGAACCGGCACCGCGCTCACCTGTGGAAATCACCCAAAGTTAGAGGGGGTTTACGGCGTTCGGTGTGACTTGCCTTACAGGCTGAACGGATGGTGAAGATCGGCCGAAGGGCCCAACGAGGCCTCCGGAAGGCCCCGCGGGCGCCCATGGACCCGAATGGGCCGGAATAACGGATTGCGGAGAGGAGTTGAAGCGCTTCCGACGACTCACGCCCGCCGAGGGCTCCCGAGTGGCCCGAGCTTGCTAGCGTCGCGGGCAAGATGCCCCCACGCGCAGAGCCCCCCACCGAAAGCAGCCCCGGCCCCCGCCAGGAACCCCAGGCGCGAGGCAAGGACAGAGCGGCCCCGGGCGAGCCCCCTTCAGACGCACCCACCCATCCGGTGCCGGCTGCGAGTGACGTGGAAGGGACGCCCGAAAGCGCTGCGGGCGGCACCGAGCCTGCCGCCGAATCCGACGCGCCGACACAACCGGCGCCCACCGCCGGAGGCGACTCCGGCGCGACCGGAAAATCCGCCGAATCCGACCCGCCGACGAGCCCGGTGCCCGCCGCGGGCCGTGTAGTTGGTGTGCCCGAAAATTCCGCCGCATCCCCGCGCAGCTCCGCCAAGTCCAGCCGCCGCAGCACCACCACCAGCCGAGCGGGCCAAACCGGCAATCCCGCCGAACCGCCCCCCACCACCCGGCGCACCACCGGTAACCCCCGAACCACCCCCGCCGGGCCCACCGAATCGACCGGGCGCACCACCCCCACCGGTCCCACCGCCGCCGCTGGGCCCGCCCGCCCCGCCGGGCCCGCCAACCCCACCGAGCCCACCCCCGCCGCCGGGCCCACCGAATCCACCGACCCCTGGGCCGACGAAACCCACCCCTCCACCGCCCTGAAAGCCGCCCTCACCCTGGCCGCCCTCGGGGCCGCCGCTCTCGTCGTCGCCGCCTTCGTTCCCGTCTCGCCCGCCGCCGGGCCCGGGTTCTCCAGCTGGCCCTTCCTCGCCCTGCTCGCCCTCGCCCCCGTGGCCGCCGCCGTCTGGCTGGCGCTGGCCGGGAAGCCCGGGCTCGGCGGTGGGGTCGTGCTCGGCCTGGCCGCGCTCGCCCCCGGGCGGCTGGTTCTCGACCTGCAGTTCGCCGTCAACGGCCCGCTCACCATCCGGCCCGAGCTCTACCTCCCCGACCGGTTCCTCGGCAGCTCCGCCGTCGGCGGCGGGTTCTGGCTGCTCGTCGCCGGGCACCTGCTGACCGGGGCCGCCGGCGTCGTCGCCTGGCGGGCGCTCCGGAACCACGACGAACCCGAACGGCGGCGGTGGCGGCTGCTCGTCCCGCTGCTCGCCGTCGTCGCCGGGGCCGGGCTGCTCACCGCTCCCGTCCACTCCGACAACGGCTTCCTGCTCGCCCGCGCCGCCTTCGAAGGCCCCTGGCCCGCGCTCGGCGGGTACCTCCTCCTCGCCGCCGCCCTGCCGCTCGCCGCCGTGCTCGCCCTCGCCGCTCCGGCCGAGTACGTCGCCCGCGGTGCTCTCGCCGGGCTGGCTGCCGCCGCCTTCGCCGTCGCCGCGCCGCCCGTTCTCGCCGGGCTCTTCCGGGACGATCTGCACGTCACCTGGGGACCGTCGCTCACGCTGGTCGCGGCGGCGAGCATCGGCGGCCTCGCGGGGACGCGGCTCACCGAAAGCACCAAAAAGGCCGAAACCGGCAACGCCGAACTCCCCGGTCTCTTCTGGTGGCGGCTCACCACCGGCCTGCTCGGCCTCGCCACCGCGCTCGCCGCGCTCATCGGCGCGTTCGCCCCGCAGGTCGCCGTCACCGCGCTGAACCCGGGCGCGAGTGCACCCGTCAGCGCCGCCGCCGACAGTCCCGCCCGCTGGTTCCTGCTCGTCGCCGCGGTCGTGCTCGCCGTTCCCGCCGCACTCGTGCTCGTCCCGAAGACCGCCGCCGTCGCGCGGCCGGTGCTCGGGGTGGCCTGGGCCGGGATCGTCCTGGCCGGCACGGCCGTCCTCAACACCGCGCTGACCGCCACCCAGGCCGGCAACCTCGCCGGCTTCGGGGGTGCGGCCGCCCCCGTCTTCACCTACGACCTCGGCGCCGGTGCCGCCTGGACGTTCGCCGCGCTCGTGCTCGCCGCGCTGGCCGCGCTCGCCGCCGCCGGTACCGGGGTCGTCGAACGCGAGGACGCGGGTGAGGGCACAGCCCACGGCAACCTCCTCGCGCCCGTCGCGGCCGGCGCGATCCTGGCCGTCGCCGCGTTCGGGCTGCCCGTCTTCGCCGTCCCGGGCTACGTCGCCGCCGGCTTGTGGTCGCACCTCGACACTCCGTCGTGGGGCCTGCTGACCGCCGCCGTGGTTGTCGTCGGCGCCGCCGCGCTCGCGACGCGCTCCCGGCCGAAACCCGCGGCCGCCCTGCTCACCGGCGCCGCTCTGCTCACCGCGCTGCACGCGGCCGAGCTGCCGCTCGTCGGCGGCTCGCTGGGCGGCGCCAGCCCGGCCACCGGGTTCTGGGTCGCCCTCGCCGCCACGGCCGCGCTGCTGCTCGCCGCCGGCATGGCCGCCGGTCTCGGAGGACGCCGTGGGGCGTGAGCGCCTCCGGGTGCTGCTCGTGGAGTTCGCCAGGCCCGATCCGGCCGCCGTCGCGCTGGCCCGCGTCCTGCGTGACGAAGGCATGGAAGTCGTCCACGCCGGCCCGCTGGACACGGTCGAGCAGCTCCGGAGCACGGCCGAACAGGAGGATCCCGACGCCGTCGGCGTGCTCGGCGAGGGGCCGCCGCCCGGGCTCGCCGCGGCGTTGAACGGCGTTCGCGTCTTCGGCGCCGGGCCGGCCGGGGACCCCGGAAAAGTCGTGGAATGGTTGCGCGGTGGGCGGTCTCACACCGGTGAAGCACCGTCTGACCGCACACGGTGACCGACTTCACCAGGTGCGGAGTCCCCTGCGTCTGCGCAGGTCGCTAACCTCGACTGGTCCGACAGCGCGGTCCGGTCATGCGGACCACCACAGTGGCGTGTCGTCAGGAGACTGGAGTAGTGGACCTCTACGAGTACCAGGCGAGGGATCTCTTCGCCGCCCACGGAGTACCGGTTCTGCCGGGCTCGGTGGCTAGCACCCCCGAAGAAGCCAAGACCGCCGCGGAGCAGATCGGCAACCAGGTCGTCGTCAAGGCGCAGGTGAAGGTCGGCGGCCGTGGCAAGGCGGGCGGCGTCAAGCTGGCCCAGACGCCGGACGAGGCGAAGGAGAAGGCGGAAGCCATCCTCGGCCTCGACATCAAGGGCCACATCACGCGTCGCGTGCTGGTGGCCGAAGCCTCGGACATCGCGTCCGAGTACTACTTCTCCTTCCTGCTGGACCGCGCGAACCGCACGTTCCTGGCGATGGCGTCCTCCGAGGGCGGCATGGAGATCGAGCAGCTCGCGGTCGAGCGCCCGGACGCGCTCGCGAAGATCCCGGTCGACGCGATCGCCGGGGTCGACAAGGCGAAGGCGCTCGAGATCCTGAAGGCCGGCCACTTCCCGGCCGACATCATCGACGAAGCCGCCGACGTCGTGGTGAAGCTCTGGGAGACCTTCGTCTCCGAGGACGCCACCCTGGTCGAGGTCAACCCGCTGGTCCGCGACCCGCAGGACAAGATCATCGCCCTCGACGGCAAGGTCACCCTCGACGAGAACGCGGACTTCCGCCAGCCGGGCCACGAGGCCCTGGTGGACAAGGAAGCGGAGAACCCGCTCGAGGCGAAGGCCAAGGCCAAGAACCTCAACTACGTCAAGCTCGACGGCCAGGTCGGCATCATCGGCAACGGTGCGGGCCTGGTCATGTCCACTTTGGACGTCGTGGCGTACGCGGGCGAGAAGCACGGCGGCGTGAAGCCGGCGAACTTCCTCGACATCGGCGGCGGCGCGTCGGCCGAGGTGATGGCGGCCGGGCTGGACGTCATCCTCAACGACACCGACGTGAAGAGCGTCTTCGTCAACGTCTTCGGCGGCATCACCGCCTGCGACGCGGTGGCGAACGGCATCGTCGAGGCCCTGAAGATCCTGGGCGACGAGGCCACCAAGCCGCTGGTCGTCCGCCTGGACGGCAACAACGTCGTCGAGGGTCGCCAGATCCTGGCCGACGCGAACCACCCGCTGGTCACCGTGGTGGACACAATGGACAACGCGGCCGACAAGGCTGCCGAGCTCGCCGCGGCAGGTGCGTGAGATGTCGATCTTCCTGAACGAGAACAGCAAGGTCATCGTCCAGGGGCTCACCGGCTCCGAGGGCATGAAGCACGCCACCAAGATGCTGAAGTCCGGCACGAACATCGTGGGCGGCGTCAACGCCCGCAAGGCCGGCCAGACCGTCACCATCGAGGGCAAGGACCTCAAGGTCTTCGGCACCGTCGAAGAGGCGATCAAGGAGACCGGCGCCGACGTGTCGGTCATCTTCGTGCCGCCGAAGTTCGCCAAGGACGCGGTCATCGAGGCGATCGACGCCGAGATCCCGCTCGCCGTGGTGATCACCGAGGGCATCCCGGTGCACGACTCGGCCTACTTCTGGGCGCACGCCGTCGCCAAGGGCAACACCACCCGGATCGTCGGCCCGAACTGCCCCGGCGTGATCAGCCCGGGCAAGTCGAACGCCGGCATCATCCCGGCCGACATCTCCGGCGCGGGCCCGATCGGCCTCGTGTCGAAGTCCGGCACGCTGACCTACCAGATGATGTACGAGCTGCGGGACATCGGTTTCTCGACCGCGGTCGGCATCGGCGGTGACCCGATCATCGGCACCACGCACATCGACGCCCTCGAGGCGTTCGAGGCCGACCCCGAGACCAAGGTCATCGTGATGATCGGCGAGATCGGCGGCGACGCCGAAGAGCGCGCCGCGGCCTACATCAAGGAGAACGTGACCAAGCCGGTCGTCGGCTACGTCGCGGGCTTCACCGCGCCCGAGGGCAAGACCATGGGCCACGCGGGCGCCATCGTGTCGGGCTCCTCCGGCACGGCCGCCGCGAAGAAGGAGGCCCTCGAGGCCGCCGGCGTCAAGGTCGGCAAGACCCCGAGCGAGACCGCCGTCCTCGCGCGTGAGCTGTACAACAACCTGGGCTGAGCCCGGGAAGTAACTCCTGGTAGAGCCGGGCACCCGAACGGGTGCCCGGCTCTCCCTCGTTCCGGCATGAAACCGGGCGAGGTATTCACACGTCTGGTGGGCTGGTGGCCGCGAAGTGCGCTAGCGTTCTGCGCACACAAGCCGCCTCGTCTTTCCCCGGGTGCCCGTGCGCGCCCGGGGTGCCGGTCGAACCGACAGGAGTGCATCCGATGACCTTCCCCAGCGGTGGGCCCGGCTACCCCCAGCAGGGTGGCGGCCAGCAGCCCCCCGGACCGCCGTCCAGTGGCTTCCCGGCGCAGCAGCCGCCGCATTCGCACCAGGCGTCCTCTTCAGGTGCGGGCCTGCCGCAGAACCTGCCGCTGCTGCTCGCCCTGGTCGTCGCCGGCCTCGGCCTCGTGCAGTACTTCCTCGGCTTCTCCGACAACGGCGAAGTCGGCCTCGGCGGAACGTTCCTCCTCGGCGGCGGCCTGCTCGCCGCGATGACCGCGCTGCCCAAGGGCCCGAAGACGCTGCCGTTCGCGGCGCTGTTCAGCGTCCTCGGCGCGCTCGAGGTGCTGGACACCCTCGTCGGCATGCAGACTTCGCCGGGCATCGTCACCGTCATCCTGATCCTGGGCATCCTGCAGATGCTCGCCGCGGTCGGTGCGCTGCTGATCGCCCACGACGTCGTCAAGCCGCCGTCGCCGAAGCCCGCCGCGCCGTCCTACGGCGGCCAGTACGGCCAGCCGGGTCAGCAGTTCGGTCAGCAGGGGCAGCAGGGCCAGCAGTTCGGCCAGCCGGGCCACGGGCCGGGGCCGATCGCCCCGACCGGTGAGCCGTCGGCGCCGTTCTCGCAGCCGGGCCAGTACGGCTCGCCGAACCCGCCGTCGACCACCCCGCCGCCGGGCCAGCAGGCCACGACGTACGCCCCGCAGCAGGGCCAGTTCTTCCAGCAGCCGCCGCCGGAGAACCCGGGCACGCCGCCCGGTGGCTTCGGCAAGACGAACTGACGCCGTCCCCGGACACCCGGAACACCCGCTGTGACACCCCGTGTCACAGCGGGTGTTCTGCGTCCGGGGAGACCCGACCGGGTGAGCTCGGTGGCCGGGCGGCGGCGTGGCTCACCCGGACGGAGCAGCCCGGATGTCAGGGTGCGGATCATGGACGTGCTCACCGACGAACCCCACCCGCCGGGTGACGAGGTGGGCGCACCCGCACCCGCCCGGGTGTCCCCGGTGCGCGTGCTGGCCGCCGCGGCCCTCGGTCCGCTGGTCACCGGCTACACCGCCGTCGCGACCGTGCTGGTCCTGGTCGCCCTCACCGCCGGCCGCGCCGCCTTCTCCGGCACCGGGGTGCTGCTGGCCGCGGGCCCCGGCTGGCTCGCCGCGCACCAGGTGCGCCTCGACATCGCCGGCCACCCGCTCGGCGTGCTGCCCCTGCTGCCGACGCTCGGCGTGGTCGCGCTGGCCGCCCGGACGGCGTCCGGCGCCGCCCGCCGCCTCGGCTGCCGCTCGTTCCGCGAAGGCGTGCCGGTGCTGGTCACGATCGCCGGCGCGCACGCGGTGTTCGGGCTGGTCATCGCGCTCTGCGCGCAGGGCTCGCCGGTGACGGCGAACCCGGTCGCCGCCTTCGCCGTGCCCGGCCTGCTCGCCGCCTCCGCCGCGGCCGCGGGCACCACCCGGGCGTGCGGGCTGCCCGACGTCGTCTCGGACCGCCTCGACCCGCTCGCGCTGCGCGCGCTGCGCACCGGCGCGCTGAGCCTGGCCGTCCTGGTGGCCTGCGGGGCCGCGGTGTTCACCGTCGCGACCGCGGTGTCGTGGCCGACGGTGGCCGGCACCTACGAACCCGGGCTCGGCACCAGCTCCGGCCTCTTCCTGCTCTCGCTGCTGTACCTGCCGAACGCCGTGACGGCCGCGCTGTCCTTCGTCACCGGGCCCGGGTTCTCGATCGGGCCGCTCACCGTCGGCATGTTCGGCTACCACGGCGGGGCCGTGCCCGCCGTCCCGCTGCTCGGCGGCCTGCCCGAGCACCACGCGGCCTGGTGGCCGGCGCTGCTGGTGCTGCCCGCGGCGGCCGGTGCGCTGGCCGGCTGGTCGCTGCGCAAGGCCGACCCCGACCCGGCGCAGCGCATCCGCGCGGTCGCGGTCGCCGGTGCCGTCGTCGCGCTCGGCTGCGTCGTGCTGGGCTCCCTGGCCGGTGGACGGCTGGGCGACGGCCCGTTCGACCCGGTGAGCGTCCCGGTCGGGGTGGCCTCGGTCGTCGCGTTCTGCTGGATCGTCATCCCGGGTTCGTTCGTCGCGTTCTTCGCGGGCGAGCACGAGCCACCCGCGCCGCCGCCCGAAGCGCTCGAAGACAACGAAGCCTTCCAGGACGCCGACGACGTCGACCCCGAAGAGGCGCTGGAAGCCGTCGAGGAGCTCGAAGAGCTCGAAGGGCCGTCCGAAGAGGACGGAGAGCTCTCCGCGGAGGACGCGGAGTTCGAAGCCGAGGCCGACGCCGAACTGGGCCTCGGCGAACCGGCCAACGACGTCCCCGAACCCGGCGAAGCTGTGACCGGAGGCACCGAGACCTGCGGCGACGTCGAGCCGACCGAGGGCGACCGTTAGGGTTTAGGGGACCTGGTGAAGCGCCGTGCGCCCGGCTGCGCACCGCCCGCGGCAAGGAGCCCGCTCTGTCTCAACGGTTGGAGCTGCCCACCCCGGTGAAGCTCGTCGTGCTCGCGTCGGGCTCCGGCACCCTCCTGCAGGCGGTGCTGGACGCCACCGGGCGGTCCGGCTTCCCGGCCAAGGTCGTCGCCGTCGGCGCCGACCGCACCGGCATCGAAGCCCTCACCCGCGCCGAGCGGCTGAGCATCCCGTCGTTCACCGTCCGCGTCGCCGACCACCCGGACCGCGCCGCGTGGGACAAGGCGCTGACCGAGGCCGTCGCCGCGTACCGGCCCGACCTGGTCGTCTCGGCCGGGTTCATGAAGATCCTCGGCGAGCAGTTCCTCGGCCGCTTCACGGTGATCAACACCCACCCCGCGCTGCTGCCGTCCTTCCCCGGGATGCACGCGGTCCGCGACGCGCTCGAAGCCGGCGTCAAGGTGACCGGCTCGACCGTGCACTTCGCGGACGCCGGGGTCGACACCGGGCCGATCATCGCCCAGGAGGCGGTCGTCGTGGAGAGCGACGACGACGAAGACGTCCTGCACGAACGGATCAAGGCCGTCGAACGCAGGCTGCTGGTGGAAACGATCGAGCGACTCGGCCGCGGTGGCTGCACCGTGGACGGACGAAAGGTGACATTTCGTGAGCACTGACCTGGGACGGCGCCCGGTCCGCCGGGCGCTGATCGGCGTCTCGGACAAGGCGGGCCTCCTGGACCTCGCGACCGGCCTGCACGCGGCCGGCGTCGAGATCGTCTCCACCGGCGGGACGGCGAAGGCCATCGCCGACGCCGGGGTCCCGGTCACGCCGGTCGAGCAGGTCACCGGCTTCCCGGAGTCGCTGGACGGCCGCGTGAAGACGCTGCACCCGAACGTGCACGCCGGGCTGCTGGCCGACCAGGGCAACCCCGACCACGTCGAGCAGCTGCGCAAGCTGGACATCGCGGCGTTCGACCTGCTCGTGGTGAACCTGTACCCGTTCGCGCAGACCGTCGCCTCCGGCGCGAGCCCCGAGGACTGCGTCGAGAACATCGACATCGGCGGCCCGGCGATGGTCCGCGCGGCGGCGAAGAACCACGGCAGCGTCGCGGTCGTCGTCGACCCGGCGAGCTACGGCTGGGTGCTCGAGCGCGTCGCCGACGGCGGCTTCGAGTTCGAAGACCGCAAGCGGCTCGCGGCCCGGGCGTACGCGCACACGGCGGCGTACGACACGGCTGTCGCTTCGTGGTTCGCCAGCGCGTACGCACCCGCGGACGACGCCGGCTTCCCGGACTTCCTCGGCGCCACCTGGGAACGCGCCGACGTCCTGCGCTACGGCGAGAACCCGCACCAGAAGGCCGCGCTGTACAAGAGCCAGAACCCGGGCCTGGCGCACGCCGAGCAGCTGCACGGCAAGGCCATGTCCTACAACAACTACGTCGACACCGACGCCGCGCGCCGCGCCGCGTTCGACTTCGACGCGCCCGCCGTCGCGATCATCAAGCACGCCAACCCGTGCGGCATCGCGATCGGCGCGGACATCGCCGAGGCGCACCGCAAGGCCCACGCCTGCGACCCGGTTTCGGCCTACGGCGGCGTCATCGCGACGAACCGGCCGGTCAGCCGCGAGGCCGCCGAGCAGATCGCCGAGGTCTTCACCGAGGTCGTGCTGGCGCCGGACTTCGACGCCGAGGCCCTGGAAATCCTGCAGCGCAAGAAGAACATCCGCCTGCTGAAGCTGCCGGCCGCCCCGGCGTTCCCGGTCGAGTTCCGGCCGATCTCCGGCGGCGTCCTGCTGCAGACGGTCGACGCGATCGACGCCTCCGGCGACGACCCGGCGAACTGGACGCTCGCCACCGGCGCCCCGGCCGACGAAAACACCCTGCGCGA
This sequence comes from Amycolatopsis sp. NPDC004747, assembly GCF_053601335.1. NCBI lineage: Bacteria > Bacillati > Actinomycetota > Actinomycetes > Pseudonocardiales > Pseudonocardiaceae > Amycolatopsis > Amycolatopsis sp. NPDC004747. The sequence goes on from NZ_JBSGBQ010000034.1 coordinate 63,376, forward strand.
CCTCGAGTTCGCGTGGCGCTCGCTGCGCGCGGTCAAGTCCAACGCCATCCTGCTGGCCGCCGACGGGGCGACCGTCGGCGTCGGCATGGGCCAGGTCAACCGGGTCGACTCGTCGCGGCTCGCGGTGGCCCGGGCCGGCGACCGCGCCAAGGGCTCGGTCGGCGCGTCGGACGCGTTCTTCCCGTTCCCGGACGGCCTGGAGGTGCTGGTCGAGGCCGGGGTCCGGGCGATCGTGCAGCCCGGCGGCTCGGTCCGCGACGCCGAGGTCATCGCGGCCGCGGAGAAGGCCGGCGTCACGATGTACCTGACGGGGACGCGCCACTTCGCGCACTGACCGCTTCCGGGGGCTCCGGGTGGCGGAGCCCCCGGCCCGGGGCGAAGCCCCGGATGTCACTGACCGCTTTCGGGGGCTCCGGGTGGCGGAGCCCCCGGCCCCGGGGCGAAGCCCCGGATGTCACTGACCCCGCGCTTCGAGAGGGAGGGCTCGATGCAGCAACCGCCGCCGTACGGGCACGGTCAGCAGGGGTACCCGGGCTACCCGCAGCAGCAGCCCGGGTACCCGCCGCAGCAGGGCTATCCGCCCGGGTACCCGCCGCCCGGCTACCCGCCCGCCGGGTACGGCGCGCCGGCGCCGCCGCCGAAGAAGAAGCGGCTCGGGCTGGTCTTCGGCATCATCGGCGGGGTCGTCGTGCTGCTCGGCGCGGGCATCCCGCTGGGCACCGCGGCGGCCGACTACTACGCGAGCACCGGCGCGGCGCCGTCGTCGTCGCCGGTGCCCGCCGAGTGCCAGGTCCCGGCGCCGGTGCTGGAGAAGGCGGGCTTCCCGAGCTTCGTCCTGGCCGGCCAGGGCACCGAGGGCCTGCCGGGCATCAAGCAGCAGGGGTGCAGCTGGAAGCCGGGGCCGGACGAGAACGTCCGCGACGCCACCATGCACGTCCAGATCACGCAGTACTCCGGGTACGGCGCGCGCGAGCAGGCGGACGCCCTGTTCAAGCCGACGGCGCCGCCGATCCCGCCGACGGACGTGCGCGGCATCGGCGACAAGGCGCTCCTGGTCCGGCTCGCCACCGGCAGCGCGTTCAGCGGGTCCCGGCTGCACGTCATGAAGGGCACGACCGTCGTCGTCCTCGAGGTGTCCGGCTGGGACAAGGGGTTCTTCTCGAACTCGCCGATGCCGCAGGAGGAGACCGACGCCGCCGTGCAGGCGGTCGGTGCCGAGATCGTCAAGAAGCTGCGCTAAGCGGGCGCGGGCAGCGCCCGGCACAGCGCGACCGGGAACTTGGGCTCGGCCGCCAGGATCTCCGCGCAGCCGCCGGACCGGGCCTGCGCGAACGACGTCCACCCCGAGTCGCTCCAGCGGAAAGCGCTGCGGGACGGCGGCCCGGCCGGGTGCTGCACGAGGTCGAGGATCAGCCAGCCCGGCACGCACGCGCGGGTCGTGCCCGGGTTCGCGGCGCCGGCGGCGGACACCGCGGCGCCGATCCAGGCGGGATCGCAGTGGTCGGCGGGCGGGGCGCAGGCGCCCTGGCTGTCGCAGTGGCCCCAGCCCGCGCCGAGCTTGTGCCAGGCGTTGCCGGTGTCGGCGTTGAGGATCACCGTCCGGTCCGCGATCGGGTCCGCCGTCGTCAGCCGCACTTCCGCGGCCACCTTGTCCTGGCAGCCGCCCGCCGCGGGGCGCGTCGAGTAGACGACGTCGGCGCGGATGTCGGTCTTGGCCTCCAGCACCTGCTCGATCCGCGGCTCGCGGACGCAGCCGGGGTCCTTGCCGGGCAGCGCGACCTGCACGAAGAGGCTGCGGTCGTCCGAACCGGGGCGGATCCCGGTGACGTCGGCGCGGAACGAGCGCCACTGGGCGCCGATGGTCGTCGGTGCCGTGGCCGCGGCCGTGGCGCCGGGCACCCCGCAGCCCGCGGCCACCGCGGCGGTCGCCCCGGCCACGGCGAGCGCGCAGGCGACCGCCCGGATCGGCCGTCTCCGCGGTTCGGTCATCGCCACCCCCAAAGTCCACCGGGGAATCTAGCCGACGCCGCAGCGTCAGCCGGGCGGCCCGGGTTTTTCGCTGAGGGTGACGTCCTTCTCCAGGTAGACCGCGCCGCGGATGTGGCCGTCGGTGGGCCGCATCTCGGTGAGCCGGTAGCCGGCCCGCTGGTAGAGCGCGATGTTGCGGGCGCTGCGCGCACCGGTGAAGAGGGCGAACCGGCGGGCTTCGGCGGGCGCCTGCGCTTCGGCGTGGGCGAGCAGCCGACGGCCCAGCCCGCGCCCGGCGAGGTCCGGCGCGACCATCAGCCTGCCGAGTTCCCAGCGGTCCCCGTCCAGGCGGGCGCGCACGGCGCCGACCAGCCGGTGGTCATGGCGCAGCACCCAGACCGACCACGTCTTCGTCCAGTCACGCACGTCTTCGAGGGTTTCGTGCAACGCGGGGATGTCGAGGGTTTCGTTGAGGACGGCCTCCTGGACCCAGCAGCAGCGCTGGAGGACGAGCAGTTCCGGGACGTCTTCGGGGCGGGCGTCGGTGAGCTCCACGCCGTCTGTCTAGTGACCGGACCCGGGCGCGGGCAAGTTCATTACCTTGGGCGGGGTGACCTGCGCGACGCACTCGAGCGGATCGCTTCCGGCGCCGATTCGCGCTTGGCGTTCCAGGCCGCGTACCCCACTGGTGGGTGACTTGACACCTCGGGTGGTTCGCGGTTGACTTGTTCATGTCGAACACGTGTTCGACATGAACCGCCGCCTTCCCCGCGGCGAACCAGTGCCGTCGGTCGTGTTTTTGGGAGAGGCCCGACCGCCGGCCCTAGTCCGTGGTGGGGAGGTGCGTGCGGTGACCGCTGTGGTGACGTCCGTGGTGGAGCCGCCGGTGGCCCGGCTGGCGGCCCTGCCCGGGGTCAGCACGGCGAGCCGGGTGGCGGCCCAGGCCGAGCGGGCCAGGGCGACGGGAAGGGTGCTCCCGGTCGTCCCGGCGCTGGCCGGGTTGCTGCCCGACACCGGGCTCCGGCGCGGGAGCACGGTGGCGGTCCACGGCGGAACATCCCTGCTGCTCGCCCTCCTCGCCGCGGCGACCACCTCGGGTTCCTGGGCGGCGGTGGTCGGCATGCCGTCGGTGGGCATCGCGGCGGCGGCCGAGTACGGCGTCGACGTCACCAGGCTGGCGCTGGTGCCGAGCCCGGGGGTGGAGCTCCCGGCGGTGATCGCGGCACTGCTGGACGGCGTGGACCTGGTGGCGGTCCAGCCTTCCGTGGCGCTCCAGCCATCGGTGGCGCGCCGGCTGTCGGCCCGAGCCCGCCACCGCGGCGCGGTACTGCTGTCCTCGGGCGCTTGGCCCGCGGCCGACGTGGAGCTTTCCTGCCGTCGCGGGTCATGGACGGGCCCGGATTCCGGTTACGGTCACCTCCGGTCCCGCCGGACACAGGTCCGAGCCCACGGCCGCGGCCCGGCGGGCCGCCCCCTCGCGGCCGAAGTCCACCTCCCGTCGGCGGACGGATCGATCACCACCGCGCGCCCGGAGCCCTCCCTCCGGGAGGCAACGGCATGACCGACCCCACCCCCCGCCGCCTCCCCACCCCCGCGAGTCGGCGCCCGAATCACCCGTGTCGCCCCTCTAATCACGGGTGTCGGCTTCCGAATCACGCGAGTTGCCCCTCCAATCACGCGTGTGGCCTCCTCAAACACGCGAGATGCCTTTCCAGTCACGGGTGTGGCCTCCTCGATCACGCGAGTGACCCCTCTCGTCACGCGTCCCGAGCGTCCGGGTACGCGAGCCGGCCACGTGGGCACGCGGGCCAACCATCCGGGTACGCCGGCCGACCGCTCAAGCACACCGGCGGGCTGTCCCGATGCGTGAGCCCTCCACCTCAGCACCTCCGTCCCCGGCGGGGCGGCGGCCGGGTTCGGGAGGCCGCGTGACCGTCCCCTCCCAACGCGTCGCCCCCGACGCACCCACGCGCATGCTGGTTCTGTGGTGCCCCGACTGGCCCGCCGTCGCCGCCGCGGCCACCGGTGGGATGGGCGCCGATCTGCCCGTTGCCGTCTTCAGTGCCAACCGGGTTGTTGCCTGCAATGCCGTTGCGCGGCGGAATGGTGTGCGGCGGGGGATGCGACGGCGGGATGCCCAGTCGAACTGTCCGGAACTCGCCGTCTTCCTCGCCGACGACGGGCGGGATGCCCGGCTGTTCGAGGCCGTCGCGCGGGCCGTCGAAGGGCTCGTTGTCGGCGTGGAGGTCGTTCGGCCTGGGCTCGTCGCCGTTCCTGTCGACGGGGCCGCCCGCTACTTCGGCGGGGAACACAAGCTCGTCGAACGGCTTCTCGACGAGGTCGCCGCCGCGGCCGGGGTCGAGTGTCAGGCCGGCGTTGCCGACGGGCTCTTCGCCGCGACGCTCGCCGCGCGGTGCGGGACGTTCGTCGACTCCGGGCGGGCCGCCGAATTCCTCGCGACGCTTCCGGTCACCGAACTCGACCAGCCCGGCGCCGAGCGCGCGGAGCTCGTCGACCTGCTGCGTCGGCTCGGGCTGAAGACGCTCGGCGCGTTCGCCGCCCTGTCCGAACGGGACGTCGCCAACCGCTTCGGTGCGGCCGGGCTGCTCGCCCACCGGCTCGCGCGGGGGCGTTCCGAACGGCCGCCGCTGCGTCGGCGGCCGCCGCCCGAACTGACCCTGGCCGAGGACTTCGACCCCGTCGTCGAGCGGGTCGACGTCGCGGCGTTCGTCGCCAAGGGGCTCGCGGCGCGGTTCTGCGCGGGCCTCGCCGGGCACGGCCTCGCCTGCACGCGGCTCGGCATCTACGCCGTCACCGAAGAGGGCGAACACCTCGGCCGGGCGTGGCGGTGCGCCGAACCGCTGACGCCCGACGGCGTCGCCGATCGCGTGCGCTGGCAGTTCGAGGGCTGGCTGCGCGCCGCACCCGGGCAGCGCCCGACGTCCGGCGTCGTGCGGCTGCGGCTGGAACCCGAGGAGGTCGTCGAAGGCCGGTCGCTGCAGCTCGACCTGTGGCGCAACGGCGGCTCCGACGAAGCCGACGAGCGGGCGGCCCGCGCGTTCGTGCGCGTCCAGGGCCTGCTCGGGCCCGAAAGCGTGCTCACCCCGGTGCTCGACGGCGGCCGCGACCCCGCGGGCCGGATCCGGTTGGTCCCGTGGGGCGACCCGCGCGAGCGCACGACACCGCCGGACGCGACCTGGCCGGGACGGCTGCCGTCGCCGTCGCCGGCGACGGTCCTCGCCCGGCCGGTCCCGGCGCAGGTCTTCGACGACGGCGGCCGGGCGGTCGGCATCACGGCCCGCGACCAGGTCACGGCGCCCCCGCGACGCCTCACCATCGCGGGCGGCGCGGGGCGGGAGGTCGTGGGCTGGGCGGGCCCGTGGCCCCTGACGGCCGACCGCCGACGGCCGGGTCCGCGGGCGGCCCGGCTGCAGCTGGTGCTGGCCGGCGAGGGAGACGAGCCGCCCGAAGCGGTGCTGGTGCACTGCGCAGGCACGGAAAATCCACTGTGGACGGTCGAGGGAGTGTACGACTGAGCATGGACGAGGACTACGCACGAAAGCTGCGCAACTGGCTGCGAGCCGAGCCCGGCGCCACCCACAGCGGGGCATCGGAGGAGCGCGAGTGGCTGCGCGAGATCCCCGAGCCCGCAACGGAGGAACCCGCGGGCAACCCGGACAGGTGGTCGGTCCGGGGCCGCCTCCCGCAGACCCCCGCCGACGACGCCTGGGTCTGCCCGGTGATCGCCCTCCCGATCCCGCGCTCGTCAGGGGAGAACGGCTGCCGCATGAGCGGGGCCGAGGTCCGCGTGCGCTGGGACCGCCCGGCGAACGCCGCCCGCCGCGCCGCCGCGCCGGACGCCGACCCTGGGAACGACGCCGAGGTTCGCAGCCGCCCGAGCCGCCGCGCCGAGGCCGATCGCCGCGCCGCCGCGCCGGACGCCGGCTCGGTGTCCGAAGCCGAGGCTCGGTCTCATTGGGCGCATCCTACGAACGCCGCCCACCGCGCCGCCGCGCCGGACACCGGCCCCGGGACCGACGCCGAGGTTCGCAGCGGCCGGGGCCGCCACGCCGCTGCGCCGGACCTCGGCCCAGGGAGTGAAGCCGAGGTTCGCAGCCGCCCGACCCATCCCGCCGAGGCAAACCGCCGCGCCGCTGCGCCGGACGGCGGCCCGGTGTCCGAAGCCGAGGCTCGGTCTCGTTGGGCGCATCCTACGAACGCCGCCCGCCGTGCCGCCGCGCCGGACACCGGCCCTGGGAACGACGACGAGGTTCGCAGGCGCCCGAGTCGCCGCGCCGAGGCCGACCGTCGCGACGAAACGCCCGGCGCCACCCCCATGACCGAAGCCGAAGCCCGATCCCGCTGGAACCACCCCGCCAACTGGCACCGTCGCCGCCGTGCGGCCGAAGACCGTCGGCGCGATCAGCCCGGGGACCGCTGAATGGGCTGGAACAACCCGCCCGTCCGCTGGAAGGACCTGGCCCGGACCCTCGCCGGCGGGCTTCCTCCCGGCGATCACGGGGACAGTCCCGCCTGGGGGCGGCGCCGTGAGGGCTACCGCAGACCCGGCGACCTCCCCACCCGGCGCAACGACGACGGCGCCGAGGCCGTCCGCGTCCCCTACGCCGAACTGCACTGCCACTCCAACTTCAGCTTCCTCGACGGTGCCAGCCACCCCGAAGAGCTCGTCGAGGAGGCCGCGCGGCTCCAGCTCGACGCCATCGCCCTCACCGACCACGACGGCATGTACGGCGTCGTCCGCTTCGCCGAGGCCGCGCGGGAACTCGGCGTCGACACCGTCTTCGGCACCGAACTCAGCTTCGGCCTGCGCAGCCCGCAGAACGGCGTTCCCGACCCCGAAGGCGAGCACCTCCTCCTGCTCGCCCGCGGCGACCAGGGCTACCGGGCCCTCTGCCGCGCCATCACCGCCGGCCAGATCCACCACCAGGCCGAAAAAGGCCGGCCCAGGTACGACCTCGGCGCGGTCGCCGAGGAGGTCGCCGGGCAGTGCGTCGTGCTGACCGGCTGCCGCAAAGGCGCGGTGCGCTCCGCCCTCGTCACGCACGGTCCGGCCGCCGCCGCCGAAAAACTCGAAGAACTCATCGACCGCTTCGGCAAAGACAACGTCTACGTCGAGCTCACCGACCATCGCCAGCCCCTGGACAGCACCCACAACGACCTCCTGACGCAACTCGCGAGCGAACTGCAGCTCCCGACCGTCGCCACCACCGCCGCCCACTACGCGCGGCCCGAACGCGCCCCGCTCGCCGACGCGCTCGCCGCCATCCGGGCCCGGCGGGGGATCGACGAACTCGAAGGCTGGCTGCCCGCCGCCGGCACGGCCTTCCTGCGCAGCGGCGCCGAAATGGACGTCCTGTTCCGGCGGTACCCGGGCGCCGTCCGCCGCTCCGCCCTGCTCGGCATGGAATGCGCGTTCCCGCTGAAGCTGATCGCCCCCGAGCTGCCGCCCTTCGACGTCCCTGAGGGCCACACCGAGACGACCTACCTCCGGAAACTCACCGAAGAAGGCGCGAAGGAACGCTTCAAAGGCAAGCCCCACGAGGAAAAAGCCCAAGAACAGATCGAGCACGAACTCGCCATCATCGAAGAGCTCGGCTTCCCCGGCTACTTCCTGATCGTCTGGGACATCGTCCGGTTCTGCAACGAAAACAACATCCTCTGCCAGGGCCGCGGCTCGGCCGCGAACTCGGCCGTCTGCTACGCGCTCGGCATCACCAAGGTCGACTCCGTCGCCTACGAACTCCTCTTCGAACGCTTCCTCGCCCCGGACCGCGACGGCTACCCCGACATCGACCTCGACATCGAGTCCGACCGCCGCGAGGAGGCCATCCAGTACGTCTTCCGGAAACACGGCCGCCTGCGGACCGCCCAGGTCGCAAACGTGATCACCTACCGCGCCCGGTCCGCCGTCCGCGACGCCGCCCGCGCGCTGGGCTACTCGCCGGGCCAGCAGGACGCCTGGAGCAAGCAGATCGACCGCTGGGGTTCCCTGCAGAACACCGAAAAGGACCACGACCACGACATCCCGGACGAGGTCCTGCAGCTCGCCTTCGCCCTCGAAGACTTCCCGCGCCACCTCGGCATCCACTCCGGCGGGATGGTCATGTGCGCCGAGCCGGTGAGCCAGGTCGTCCCGGTCGAGTGGGCGCGCATGGCCGATCGCAGCGTGATCCAGTGGGAGAAGGAGGACTGCGCGGCCGCCGGGCTGGTCAAGTTCGACCTGCTCGGCCTCGGCATGCTGTCCGCGCTGCACTACATGATCGACCTCGTCGCGGAGTACAAGCACGAAACCGTCGACCTCGCCGAACTCGACCTCGCCGACGAGAAGGTCTACGACATGCTGTGCCGCGCCGACGCGATCGGCGTCTTCCAGGTCGAGAGCCGCGCCCAGCTGGCGACGCTGCCGAGGCTGCAGCCCCGCGAGTTCTACGACCTCGCCGTCGAGGTCGCGCTGATCCGGCCCGGCCCGATCCAGGGCGGCTCGGTGCACCCGTACATCCGCCGCAAGCAGGGCCGCGAGGAGTGGTCCTACGACCACCCGCTGCTCGAAAAGGCGCTGCACAAGACCAAGGGCGTGCCGCTGTTCCAGGAACAGATGATGCAGATCGCGCTGGACGTCGCGAACTTCACCGCGGCCGAGGCCGATCAGCTGCGGCACGCGATGGGGTCGAAGCGGTCGGACCGCAAGATGGACCGGCTGCGGCAGCGGTTCCTGGCGGGCGCGGCGGCGAACGGCGTCGACGACGAACTCGCGCAGAAGATCTTCCTGAAGCTCAAGGCCTTCGCGAACTTCGGCTTCCCGGAGAGCCACGCGCTGAGCTTCGCGCACCTGGTCTTTTCCAGCGCCTACTTCAAGCTCTACCACCCGGACGCGTTCCTCGCGGGCCTGCTGCGCGCGCAGCCGATGGGGTTCTACTCACCGCAGTCGCTGGTCGCCGACGCGCGGCGCCACGGTGTCACCGTGCACGGCCCGGACATCAACCGCAGCCTGCCGCACGCCACCCTGGAGGCGGGTGCCGGGCCGTTCCACGACGTGCGTACCGGGCTGAGCACCGTCCGCAAGATCGGCGAGGACCTCGCCGCGCGGATCGTGGCCGAGCGCGCGGAAAACGGCGAGTACCGCGACATGGCCGACGTCGCCCGCCGCGTGCGGCTGACCACGTCGCAGATCGAGGCGCTGGCCACGGCCGGTGCGTTCGCCGGCTTCGGCGGGGATCGCCGTCAGGCGCTGTGGACCGCGGGCGCGGTCGCCGGGGAAGGCCCGGAGCGGCTGCCGGGCCTGGTCGGCGCGCAGGCACCGGTGCTGCCCGGCATGGACGGGCTCGACGTCGCGGCCGCCGACGTCTGGGCCACCGGGGTGTCGCCGGACAGCTACCCGACCGAGTTCATCCGCGACCGCCTCGACGAGCTCGGCGTCGTCCCGGCGAGCGGCCTGGCCGACCTCGAAGACGGCGCGCGCGTGCTGATCGGCGGCGCGGTCACGCACCGGCAGCGCCCCGCGACCGCGGGCGGCGTCACCTTCCTCAACATCGAGGACGAAACGGGGATGGTCAACGTGATCTGCACGCTCGGCCTCTGGCAGCGCTACCACCGCGTCGCGCGCAGCAGCCCGGCGCTGCTGATCCGCGGGGTGGTGGAGAAGGCCGACGGCGTGGTCAGCGTCCTCGCCCACCGCGTCGAGCCGCTGCCGATGCGCATCAAGGCGAAGTCGCGGGACTTCAGGTGAGGGGACGCCGGACGATCGTGATGATCTCTGGGCTCGTCTCGGTCACCGGTGACCGGTTCCAGTGGCCGTACTGCTCGTCGACGACCAGCCCGGCCTCCTCGATGAACTCGTTCAGTGAGGGGACGTCCAGGAAGCGCAACGTGCTCTCGCTGAACTTCGGCGCGGCCCAGTCCGGGCTCTCGTAGGTGGTCTTGAAGCTGACGAGGCCGTTCTCGAACGGCCCGGCGTCGTTCCACGACCGGACGTCTCCGGCTGCCCAGACATTCGACGGCGTCCAGCGCTCCCAGGCGCGGGCGGCCGGGTTGCGCGTCTCGAAGCCGAACCGGCCGCCGGGCTTCAGCGCGCGGTGGATCGCCGAGAACGCCGTCCGCACTTCGTCGTCGGTCAGCAGCACCTGGAACGCGTGCCCGGTCATCACCGCGAAGTCGAACTCGGCGTCCCACGAGGCGGTCGACCAATCTCCGTGCACCCACTCGATGTCGGTGCGACGGCGGGCCTGGACGAGCATGCCCTCGGCGGGATCGATGCCGACGAGCCGGCCGTCGTGGCCGGACTCGCGAGCCCAGTGCAGCAGGGAACCGGTGCCGCAGCCGACGTCCAGCGCGGACTCCGCGGCCATGATCATCGGCAGGTAGAAGACGTAGTCGCCGCCGCTTTCCCGCGGGTTGAAGGCGTCGTACAGCGAGGCGAGGCCGGCGTCGGTGTAGTGCTCGTCGGGCATGGCGTCACGGTAGTGATCGGGTCGGGGAAGATCACCCGGTTTTCGGCAGCGGTCAGGAACCGGCCTATATCCGCCTTAGCTTCGGAAGCAGCGAACCAGAGGAGGAAACATGGTCAACCCCGTTCCCGACGGCTACCAGACGGTCACCCCGTGGATCATCGGCCGCGACACCGCCGGCCTGCTCGGCTTCCTGAAGGCCGCCTTCGACGCCGAAGAACTCGGGCGGGTCGTCGGCGAGGACGGGAAGATCGGGCACGCCGAGGTGCGCATCGGCGACGCCGTGGTGATGGCGTTCGACTCGCCGGACGGCTGGGAGGCGACTCCGGCCTTCCTGCGGCTCTACGTGCCGGACAGCGAAGAAACCCAGCGGCGCGCGATCGAAGCCGGTGCCACCGAGGTCACCCGGCAGACCGTGCTGTTCTTCGGCGACCGCGTCGGCCGGGTGCGCGATCCCTTCGGCAACCTCTGGTGGATCCAGACCCGGCTGGAGGACCTCGACGAAGCCGAGCTGGCGCGCCGCGCGCAGCTGCCCGAGTACGTCGCGGCGATGAACTACGTCCAGGGTGTGCTCCGCTGATCGCGGGTGTGGCACCCTGGGCCCGTGCTGGAGACGGGGGAGGACTACCGCGAAGCGGTGCTGTCCGGGCAGTGGTGGGAAAAGCGGCGGTTCACCGGGTGCGACTTCACCGGCGCGGACCTGAGCGGGCTGCGGACGCGCGGCTGCACCTTCGACGACTGCGTGTTCACCCGGGCCGACCTGTCGCGCTCCCGGCACGACGCGTCGGCGTTCCGGTCGTGCACCTTCGACCGGACCGTGCTCGCCGAAAGCCGCTGGACGGCGTGCTCGCTGCTCGGCACGTCGTTCACCGACAGCGGGTTCGGCGGGATCGCGCTCACCGAATGTGACCTTTCCCTCGCGTCGCTGGCGAAGGCCCGGCTGCGCAAGCTCGGGCTGTCGGGCCTGCGGCTGCGCGAGGCGAACCTCATGGAAGCCGACCTCACCGGCGCCGACCTGCGCGGCAGCGACCTGACCGGCGCCCGGTTGCAGGGCGCGAAGCTCGACGGCGCCGACCTGCGCGGCGCGCGGCTCGACGCGAACGCCCTGGTCCAGGCCGACCTGCGGGGCGCGGAGGTCGACGTCGAAACGGCGATCGCCTTCGCCGCGGCCCACGGGCTGGTCATCCGCTGAACCGGCGAAGGCCCCGGCGGCGCCGGGGCCTTCGCGGTCGTCAGTCGATCGGGGGTTCGCCCGGGTCGAGCTCGATCAGGTCACCCTCGGCCAGCAGCTCTTCGATCGACGCCGGCAGCAGGTACGCCGACCCGCCGCCGGGCTGGTTGAACCACGGGATCGCGACGCCGGCCAGCGTCTCCAGCGGCCGCTGCACCCGGTAGACGTGGTACGGGCGGTTGACCCACTCCGGCACCAGCGACCGCTCGGCGAACGGCGTGCCTGCCGCGTACGTCAGGTTGCCGTTCGGGCCGCCGAAGCGGTCCAGCTCGCTGCCCGCGGGCAGCTCGCGCAGCTCCTTGCCGCGGAACAGCGTCAGCGGCGGCTCGCCGGCGAGCGGGCCGATCGGCCACTGCTGCTGGCCACCGCCCCCGCCGCCGTTGACGGCCGGGCGGGCGGGTTCCTCCCGGCGCGGCGGCGCGGGCGGGCCCCCCGGAGCGGGCGGCGGCACCGGCGGGACACCCGGCGGCACCGGGGCCAGCACGGTCGGCGCCGACGGCGGCTCGCGCCGGGGCGGTGCGTGCGGCGGGCCGGCCTGCCGGTCCATCGGCGGCGGCCCGGCCGGGACCGGCGCGGGCTGGCGCGGCGGGGCCGGCGGTTCGTCGTCCTCGAGGTCGCCGAAGAGCTCCTCGGCGCTGGTGAACGCCGTCTGCTCCTGCGGCGGGACCGGCTCGGGCTTGCGGACCGGGTACGAGCCGGTCGCGACCTCGGGCGACAGCGTCGCGACGACCCGCTGCGGCACCGGTTCCGGCTCGGGCTCGGGTTCCGGCTCCGGCGCGGGCGGCTCCGCCGGGGGCACGTGGCCCTCCGGGTTGAGCAGCAGCTTGCCGAGCATGAACGCGGCCGCGTCCTCGGCGTCGCCGAACACCGCGGGGTTGCTGAGCTTGCCGTCGTACCAGCCGACGCGCCAGCCGTCTTCGACCTCTTCGACGCTCCACCCGTGCTCGGCGGGTTCGCCCAGCTTGTAGCCGCTCTCCGGGACCTCGAGCTCGTCGAGCTTGGCCTGCAGACCGGCGAGCACCGGGTGGTCCGGGGTCTCGCGCCGCAGCGCCCGGCGGCCCGGACGCGGGGCAGCGGGCGGCTCGGCCTGGGCCGCGGGCTGGGGCGACGGCTCCGGCACCGGCAGCACGCCGGGCACCTCGGGCTGGGTGATCATGGTCGGCGGACCGGGGTCGAACGCGGCCTGCTCACGCCGGGGCGGCTGGAACTGGGGCTCGTCGTCCGGCCGGCCGGGGGCCTGGAAGGCGTGTTCGTCGTCGTGCCTCGGTGGCTGGAAGGCCGCGTGCGACGGCTCTTCGTCGTGGCGCGGCGGCTGGAAGGCGTGAGCCGGCTCGTCGTCGTGGCCCTGCGGCTGGCCCGGCTCGAAGGCCGCGTGGGCCTGTTCGTCCGGCTGGCCCGGCTGTAAGGCGTGCTCGTCCTCGTGCGACGGCGGCTGGAAGGCCGCGTGCTCGTCGGGGCGCGGGGGCCGGCCGGCCTGGAGGGCGTGCGCCGGCTCGTCCGCCTGGCCGGTGTCGAAGGCGTGTCCCGCCTCGTCGTCCGGCCCGGCCGGACCGGAGTCGAACGCCGCGTGTTCCTCTTCGCGGGGCTCCGCCGGGTGTTCCTCGGGGGCCGGCCCGGGCTGGAACGCGGTGTGCTGGTCTTCGTGACGCGGGAAGGGCTCGCCGTCGCGCGGCTGCTGCTCCTGCCCGATCGGCTGGTCGGGGACGTACTCCGCGGTCTCCTCGAGGTCGGGCACCCGGCCCGGCTCCGGCGAGGTGCCGTTCGTTCCCCCGGCGTGCTCGTACTCCTGCTCGCCGTACTGGTGGTCCTCTTCGGCGAAGCGGTCGTCGAACTCCTGCTCGTCGTAGCCCTCTTCGACGTACTCGTGCTCTTCGGCCGGAGCCTCCGGTTCGGCCGGGGCGTGCGCCTCCACCGGCGCGGGCGGCTCTTGGGGCGGCGGCGCGACCGGCGGCGGCGCCACCGGCGGGGGCGCGACCGGCGGCGGACCCACGGGCGCCTGCTGCTGGGGCGGGCCCTGCGGCGGCATGCCCTGCGGCGGCGGCCCCTGGGGCGGCGGCCCGGCGGGGCGCTGCTGCTGCGGCGGCGGCTGGTTCCCCCGGGTGAGGTACGCGGCGGCGGCCTGCAGCGTCGGCTCGTCCACCGGCGGCAGGGTGAAGCCGACCGCGCGAACGTGCTCGACCAGGTCCGGTTCGGGCGAAACGCCGTACTTGTGGAGGTAGAAGTTGACCGCGGCGGGCCAGATCCACTGGCCGTCGCTGTGGAAGGCGACCGGGACGGTCGCCTCCGGCGTCGCCGCCAGCCGGTCGATGTCGTAGCCGCGCTCGGGCACCACCAGCGGCGCGTGCTCCAGGTACTCCAGCAGGCGGTCCTGCTCGTCGACCTCGAGGTCGGGGCGGTTGATCACCGGGCGGCCCGCCGGGCCGACGGTGTCGAAGATCCGGGCGATCCGGAAGTGCGGCCCCGGCTGCTCCGGGCCGAGCCCGGACATCCGCCGGATCAGCCACTCGGGCACGTTCTCCTCGGTGCGCGGGAACATCCGCAGCTCGTCGGAGTAGGCCTGCGGCGGCGGCGCGAGGTTCCACACCGGTTCGTCGCGGTTGTACTCGAGGTTGTAACTGGACGGGTGGTCGAGCTGGTAGCGCGCGTTGAACCACGTTCCACGGCCGTCGCGGTACATGCCGCCGCGGAGCCTGCCGAAGAGCGTGGCGATGTCGTGGGTGGCGAGCCACTCGTGCACCGTTCCGTCCTCGGTGACGATCTCGCCGGTCAGCTCGTGGTACCTGCCGACGGCTCGGTACTCCGCGGTGACCTTGCGCCAGTCGCGCGGGGCGGCACGGAGCAGGGCAAGTCCGATCTGCTTGACCAGGGTGTCCTGCTCGGTCGCGTTCAGCTGCGTCGTCGGTTGTGCCACGGGGACATTTTGACTGCTCGCGCGCGCGAGTGCACCCCGCATGTGGGTTTTGCCGCCCGGCCACCCGGTGGCACCGCACCTGACCTCGGGCGATGCGACGTGCGGTAGGTCACAGCTTGATCGCGGGCACCGTCGTGATTGGACCGTGTGGGGTAGTCGCCAGTCTACGGGCTGCGACCACCCGCGCCTGGAAGCGACGCGCGGGGGTCGCTTTGCCAGAATGGGGCACGTGACGGCGAAGATTCTCGACGGCAAGGCCACCAAGAACGCCATTTTCGCGGAGCTCGAGCCCCGCGTCGCGGCCCTCGCCGCGAAGGGGGTGACGCCCGGCCTCGGCACCGTCCTGGTCGGCGACGACCCGGGGTCGCACTCGTACGTGCGGATGAAGCACGCCGACAGCGGCAAGATCGGGATCAACTCGATCCGCCGCGACCTGCCCGCCGACATCACCCAGGAGAAGCTGGAAGCCGTCATCGACGAGCTGAACGCCGACCCGGCCTGCCACGGCTACATCGTCCAGCTGCCGCTGCCGAAGCACCTCGACGCGAACCGCGTCCTGGAGCGGATCGACCCGGAGAAGGACGCCGACGGCCTCGCGCCGGTCAGCCTCGGCCGGCTCGTGCTCGGCCAGCGGGGCGCGCTGCCGTGCACGCCGTACGGGATCATCGAGCTGCTCAAGCGCCACGGCGTCGAGCTGAACGGCGCGCGCGTCACGGTGGTCGGCCGCGGCATCACCGTCGGCCGCACGCTGGGCCTGCTGCTGACCCGCCGCAGCGAGAACGCCACCGTGACGCTGTGCCACACCGGCACCCGTGACCTGGCCGCGGAGGTCCGCCGCGCCGACGTCGTGGTCGCCGCGGCCGGCGTGCCGGGGATCATCACGCCGGACATGGTGGCGCCGGGCGCCGCGGTGCTCGACGTCGGCGTGTCCCATGTGGACGGCAAGCTCACCGGCGACGTCCACCCGGGCGTGGCCGAGGTCGCCGGCTGGATCTCGCCGAACCCGGGCGGGGTGGGGCCGATGACCCGGGCGATGCTCGTCAGCAACGTGGTCGAAGCGGCGGAACGCTCGGTTCAGGGCCGATGACGATGACCGAGGACCGGCGGGACGTCCACGACCGCCGGGGCGGCCCGGGCCGGTTCGCCCAGCTGCCGTTCGCGGTGGTCCTGCTGGTGGTGGCCGTCGCCGCGCTGCGGATCTTCCAGTACCACTGGCGGGAGGGCGCGGCGCTGATCGGCGCCGCGCTCCTGCTCGCCGCGGTGTTGCGGGCGGCGCTGCCGACGGCCAGGGCGGGCCTGCTGGCCATCCGCGGCAAGCTCGTGGACGTCGTGACGTTCACGAGCCTGGCCGCGGCGGTGCTGTACGTCGCCCTGACGATCATCGGCGGCCCGCTCGGGTCTTCTTAGGACGCCAGGGCGAGTTCGCGGCGTTCGGCCTTCGCTTCGCGGCGGTCCAAAGTGCCCGAAACGATCGCCAGCGTGAGCCCGAAGACCGCGAGGAGGGCGCCGACCCAGTTCGGGGCGACCAGGCCGAGCCCGCCCGCGATCACCAGCCCGCCGAGGTAGGCCCCGATCGAGTTGGCGATGTTGAACGCGGACTGGACGGCGGCCGACACCAGGGACGGTGTGCCGCCCGCCTTCTCCATGATCCGCGCCTGCATCATCGGGCCGATCATGAACCCGGCGACGCCGACGAAGAAGATCGTGATCGCCGCGCCGATCTTGCCCTGCGCGGTGATGGTGAAGATGCCCAGCACCGACGCCAGCGCCAGCAGTGCGATGTAGAGGCTCGGCATCAGCGCGCGGTCGGCCAGCCGGCCGCCGAGCAGGTTGCCGATCGTCATGCCGACCCCGGCCAGCGACAGCAGCAGGGTGACGTTCGACGGCGAGTAGCCGGCGACGTCGGTCAGCATCGGCGTGATGTAGGACAGGCAGGCGAACACGCCGCCGAGCCCGAACGTGACGATCGCCAGCGCCAGGTGCACCTGCGGGCGCTTGAACGCGCCGAGCTCGTTCCGCAGCGAAGCGTCGGCCGAAGGCTTGCCCTGGTGCGGGACGAGCCTGGCGATGGCCGCGATGGCGACCAGCCCGATCACGGCGACGACGCCGAAGGTGGCGCGCCAGCCGACCTGTTGGCCGAGCAGCGTGCCCAGCGGCACGCCGATGACGTTCGCCAGGGTCAGGCCGAGGAACATCAGCGACACGGCCTTGGCGCGGTCGCCCTGGCCGACGAGGCTGGAGGCGACGACCGCGCCTGCGCCGAAGAACGCGCCGTGGGGCAGGCCGGCCAGGAACCGGAACGCGACGCCGAACTCCTGGTTCGGCGACAGCGCGAAGAGGGCGTTGCCCAGCGTGAACAGGCCCATCATGGCCAGCAGCATGGTCTTGCGCGGCAGCCGGACGGCGACCGCGGTGAGCAGCGGGGCGCCGACGACGACGCCCAGTGCGTAAGCGGAGATGAGGTGGCCGGCGGTCGGGATGTCGACGCCGAAGTCGGCGGCCGCCTGGGGCAGCACGCCCATCATGACGAACTCGGTGGTCCCGATGCCGAAAGCTCCGATGGCGAGCGCGAGCAGCGCGACGGGCACGGCACTCCTTCCAGGGTGGGTAAACGATTACCGAGCCGATCTCTGGATCGGTTCAGTAAGGGGGCATCAAAAAAGGCAGCCGTTCGGCCCCAGCGCCGTGAGCTGCCTACGCCCAGTCCAACAAGCGAGGGGGGTCGTTGTCATCCCGATATCGGGTGACGATCCACACCACAGGCGCCGTGCTCAGCGCTCGGCGGCCAGGACGCCGTTCAGCAGGCCCGGGAACAGGGCGTCAAGATCGTTGCGGCGCAACGAGTTGAACCGGGTGGTGCCTTCCTGGCGCCCGGCGACGACGCCGGCCTGGCGCAGGATGCTCAGGTGGTGGGTGATTGTGGACTTCGTCACCGGCACGGTCAGCGCGCCGCACGCGACCTCGTGCCCGGTGGTCGCCAGCTGCCGGACGATGGCCAGCCGCACCGGGTCGGCGAGGGCGCGCAGCACCCCTTCGACGGTGATCTCCTCCCGGGTCGGGTGCACGATCGGGGGCAGGGTGTCGGACTTGGCCATGGACGCATTGTACGACGCCGGTCGAAATTTGGTGGCGGGTCGTAGTACGGTGACTGTCGAACTACGACGTTCATCGAACTTATCCCTGCTTCGCTTGGGGGCCCAGCCCATGTCCGCACCTGCTCCGTCGAGGATCTCGGTCCTCGCCTTCGGCGCCTTCGGCGTCGGGACCAGCGGTTACATCGTCGCCGGGCTGCTGCCCGCGCTGACCGGAGAGCTGCACGTCTCGGCCACGGCCGCGGCGCAGCTCGTGACCGCTTTCGCCATCGCGTACGCGGTCGGCTCGCCGCTGTTCGCCGCCGCCACCGGCACCTGGGAACGCCGCACGCTGCTGGTCGCGGCGCTCGCCGTCACCGGTGCCGGCAACCTGTTCGCCGCGCTCGCGCCCGGCTACGGCTCCCTGCTCGTCGCCCGGGTGGTGACCGCGGTCGGCGCCGCGGTGTTCACGCCCGCGGCGAGCGCCGTGGCGGCCGAGCTGACCGTGCCGGAACGCCGGGGCCGGGCGGTCGCGATGGTGTTCGGCGGCCTGACCGTCGCGCTCATCTTCGGCGTCCCCTTGGGCAGTCTCATCTCGCAGCACCTCGGCTACCGGACGGCGTTCGCGCTGGTCGCCGCGTTCTCGCTGGTGAGCGCCCTGGCGGTGCGGTTCGCCCTGCCCACGGTCGCCGCGCCGCCGCGGGTGGGCCTCGCCGAGCGGTTCGCCGCGGGCCGCGACCCGCGCGTGCTCGTCATGCTGGCCGTGACGGTGCTCGGCTGCCTGGCCGCGTTCATGGTCTACACGTTCGTGTCGCCGCTGCTGGCCGCGACGGCGGGCGTGCACGGCACGACGGTGACGATCCTGCTCTTCTGCTACGGCGTCGGCGGCGCGATCGGCAACTTCGCGGGCGGCCGGGCGACCGACCGGTTCGGCTCGCGGGCACCGCTGCTGGTGGTGATCGCGGCGATCACCGTGGTGATGGCCCTGCTGCCGATCGCCACGGTGACGCCGGTCGCGGCCGGGATCTCGCTGTTCGTCTGGGGGCTGGCGACCTGGTCGTTCAACCCGCCGGTGCAGCACCGCCTGATCGAGCTGTCACCGGGCCACGCCGGGCTGGTGCTCTCGCTCAACGCGTCCGCGATCTACCTCGGCGTCGGCCTGTCCGGCGTGGTCGGCGGAGCGGTGCTCGCTTCGGGCGGCCCGCTGCTGCTGCCCGAGGTCGCGGCCGCGCTCACCCTCGTCGCGCTGCTGCTGGTGGGCTCGGCGTGGGGGCGGGTCCGCGAGCCTCGGGAACAGGTCGCCGTCTAGTCGGCGTGGGCCTGGACTTCGCAGTCGGGTCCGGGGTAGACGAGCCCTTCGTGCCCGTCGGCGAACCGCACCAGGTAGGGCGGGGCGCCGTCGGGGCCACGGACTTCGAGGATCTCGCCGCGCTGCTCGGCCGCTCCGACGGTCCGGCCGTGCACCTGGATTTCGTCTCCTACTCCTGCGTGCATGGGCTTCACCTCCGTGTCCAGGGTAGGAGCGGAAACTCGTCCCGTGGACCCCGCGAACGGGTTAGAATCCCGGGCATGATCAGCGAATTCGGAGGCGCCGCGCCTCGGCGCCGGTGAGTCCTTCGGTCCGGGTCCGCACGCCTCGAGAGCTGCGGAAGTCCCGGCGGAGCAACGCACATTCCTGTTGGGGTCACCTGGTGGCCGCCCCGCTGTGGCCGCTGCACGGCGCGAACCTCGGCACGCTCCTGCGCACCTGTGACGCCGTCGGAGCGTGCCTCGCGGTGCCGCGGTTCCCGTGGGTGCCCGAAGCGCTGCGGAGGGGGAACACGTTGCGGCGTCCGGCTTGCGTGCACTGGGTGCACGACCCACCGGCCTGGCTGGCCCGCGAGCGAGCGGCGGGCACGAAGGTGGTCGGCGTCGAGCTGGCCGAGGAGGCTGTGCGGCTGGCGGACCTGCCCGCTGCTCATGGCCGCACGATCGCGGTGCTGGGGCACGAGCAGACCGGGATCCCGCCGGAGGTGCTCGACCTGCTGGACAGCGTGGTCGAGATCCCGATGGTCGGGATCGGGGCCAGCCTGAACGTCGCGGTGGCGGGGAGCCTGGTGCTGTACAAGCTGGCCGGGCTGCTGTGACGAGTCTCGAATGGACGGTGGCGGAGAACGCGGCCTGGTGCGATCTGGTGTGCGGCGGGGAGTTCGGCCCGCGGGCGTGGACTTCGCCGTCCCGCACACCGGAGTACTACCCGGACGCGGTGACGTTGACTCCGGAGGCCACCGCCGCCGACATCCTCCCGTTCGTCGACGGCTCCGCGGGGTGTTCGGTCAAGGACAGCTTCGCGACCCTGGACCTGCCGGGCTTCTCGGTGCTGTTCGAGGCGACGTGGCTCGCGTGCGGGCCGGGTGTCCCCGAGCCGGGCTGGCGCCGGGTGACCGGCCACGGCTTCCCGCTCGACGCGTCGGTGGCGGTGCTCTCCCGCGGCCCGACGCAGGTCGTCGCCCACCGCGGCGAGGGCGTGGTCGGGTTGTCCAACTTCTCGGGCGCTGCGGACGCCTGGCCGGGCGCGGTCGCGGCGGTGGCGTCAGCGTTCCCGGGCTTGCCGGTGGTCGGCTACGAGCACGGCGAGGCGCTGCGGATCGCACTGGACCACGGCGCTTCGGCGCTCGGCCCGCTGCGCGTCTGGGTGCGTTAGCCCGACTTGGCCGCGGCCTTGGCGGCCTTCTTGAAGGCGCGGACCTCGGCGAGCGTTTCGGCGCTCGTGACGTCGGCGATCGACCGGCGCGAGCCGCGGTCGCCGTACGCGCCGGCCGCTTCGCGCCAGCCCTTCGGCTGGACGCCGCGCTGCTTTCCGAGCAGGGCCAGGAAGATCTTGGCCTTCTGCTCCCCGAACCCGGGCAGGGCCTTCAGCCGCTTCAGGACTTCGGGACCGTCCGGCTTCGGGCGCCCGTCGAGCCACATGCCCTCGGTGCGGCCGTCGTAGTGCTCGATGATGTGCTGCGCGAGAGCGTGGACGCGGCGGGCCATCGATCCCCCGTACCGGTGAATGGCCGGCGGCACCACACAGAGCTCGACGAACTCCTCGACGTCGGTCGCGGCGATCTTCGCCAGGGAGAAGCCGTCCATCCGGTCGGCGATCTTCCGCGGGCCCATGAAGGCGTGCTCCATCGGGAACTGCTGGTCGAGGAGCATGCCGACGAGGAGGGCGAACGGGTCGTCGTTCAGCAGCTTGTCGGCCGCCGGGTCGCCGGTCAGGTGCAGTTCGCGCAGCATGCCGTCATCTTGACACACGAGAGCGGCCTCGCGGGCGGAGCAGCTACGCGGCGCTCGCGAATACGTTCGATCAGGCGTTTCCACTCGTACGGCGCGAATCTGATGACGTTTTGTCGCGTAGGGCGTTCGAGCCGGAACGGCGTAGCCCGGAAACCGGCGAACCGGCAGCCGGTGCCACAACGGGAAGATATGGTCCGGAGGTGGATGGATTCGATCTCGGGCGGTTGACCGACTTCGACTTCGAGGAGCTCTGCAAGGACCTCTTCGAAGTCGTCCTCGGGTGCCCGCTGGAAATCTTCGCCCGTGGTCGCGACGGCGGAATCGACCTCCGGTACATCGCTCCGGCCGCGGCGGACAAGACGGTCATCCAGTGCAAGCACTGGGCCAAGTCGGGACGTGACGCCCTCGTCAGGCATCTCCGGAACGTGGAACTCCCCAAAGTCGAGCGGCTCGCGCCGGATCGCTACCTCATCGCCACAACCGTGGACCTCACCGTAGGCGCGAAGGACGAGATCGCCGGGATCTTTCCGGGTTTCGTGCAGACTCCCGGGGACATCTTCGGGGCGCACGAGATCGTCGCCCTGCTCCGGAAGCACCCGGAGATCGTGCGCCGGCACGTCCGGCTCTGGCTCGCCGGCAGCGCCGTACTCGGTTCGCTGCTGAACCGGGACGTCCTGCTCCGCTCCCGGGCGCTCGCGCTCGACATCGATGAGAGCCTGCGGCTTTTCGCACCCCATCCAGGCCTTGCCCAGGCCCGCCGATTGCTGGACCAGCAGCACAGCTGCCTCATCGCCGGGCCGCCCGGAGCCGGCAAGACCACCCTGGCCCACGTCCTCCTCGCGGAGCACCAGGCCGCAGGCTTCACGATCGTCGAGGCCACCAACCGGCTGGACGACGTCCACCGCATGTGGGACGACGAGGAGAAGCAGATCTTCTTCGTAGACGACTTCGTCGGTCAGACCACGCTGGACGAAGGCGCTGCGCGGCGGGCGAATCAGGAGCTACCCCGGTTGCTGCGCATGGTGAAGAGTTCACCGGCCAAGCGCCTTGTGCTCACCTGCCGGAACTACCTCGCCAAGCAAGCGCGGGAACACCACGAGCGGTTGGATGCCCGCGGCCTCGATCCGTACGAGTGCACCGTGGACGCGGCGGCTTTGCCGCCTGATATCCGCGCGGAAATCTTCTACAACCACGTCTACTTCTCCGGCCTGGGCCCGGAGCAGCGGGCGCAGCTGGCGGAGCCGGCGGTCTACCGGGCGATCATTCACCACCGCAACTACAGCCCGCGGCTGCTGGAGCACGCGATCGCCGAGGTCGTTGAGCTCCCGCCCGGCGAATCCGGCAACGTCGCACAAGCCGTTCTCCAGAACTTCGAAAACCCGGGTCACCTGTGGGAAAGGCTGATCGAAGAGGTACTCGACGCGGACGGGCTGGCCCTGGTCCTCACGCTCTACACGGCCAACCGGTCCGCCGACCACGACCGGCTACGCGAGGCCTGGCGCGCACACCTCGGCCTGGACGCGACCTCCGACGCCGACCGCCGGTTCCGCCGGACACTTCGGCGCCTCGAACCGGTGATCGCCAAGGTCAGTGAAGACTCGAACGGACGTCGGGTCGGGTTCAGCAACCCTTCGGTCGTCGACTTCCTCCACGGCCATCTGGCCGCACACCCGGACCTCCTCGTGGCGTTGTGCGACTCGGCGGTGTTTCTGGACCAGCTTCTGACCGTCTGGGCGGCGGCGACCCAGTGGAGCCGCCCCGCTCTCCGCGCCGCCGTGATCGATCGTGGTGAACACTTTCGTGACGCGGTCGTGCGAATCCAGGAACCGGACCCTGTCCTCGGCGAGTATCGCACCGACCACGAGGCTGCCGAGGTCGAGTTCGTCGTCGCGCTCGCGAAGTTCGGCGCGTCGGCTGGGCTCGTCGACCTGGGAGATGCGCTGCTCACCGAACTCGGGGAGTCGTCGTGGCCCAGCGCGACCGCGCTCGACCAAATGACGGTCAACGTCGCGGAGTCGTCCGTGCCGGCTTGGCGGAAGCACGCGGGGAAGCTTGCGGAATGGACGTTCTCGGCCACGCTTGCCGAAACCCACGACTGGAAAGACCTATCACGATTGCAGGCGGTCATGGACGACCTCGCACAGCTGAGCCCGGAATTCGCCAAAGCGGCGGCGGAAGAGTTCGCGGCCCGGAAACTCGAGCTGGCCGTCGACGAGCTGGCATGGTGGGCAGAGCATGACCGCAGCATCCAAATCGACGATGGTGATCTCGAGGAGATCCTGGATTTCCTCGAGACCGAAGACCACGGTCTCGACGACGAGTACGAACGTGCGCGCGAGTATCTGGAGAGCGAGCCGGAAATCCGTGACGGCTCGCCGGAGCAACCGCCGCTTGTGCCCGTGGAACAGCCTCATCGGACCGATTCGATGTTCTCGACCTTCCGTGAAAAGTAAGCACAACGGCCGTCTTCCTATGTGCGCTGCTTCTCCGGTAGGTGCGCGATGACCAGCGCGACCGTCGCGATCAGGAAGTTCTGCAGCGCCGGCTGCAGGCCGTTCCACTTCTCCGACTGCCACATCTGGAACCACTCGCCGCCGATGGCGAGGAAGCCGACGCCGAACAGCAGTACCCACATCACCCAGCCGAGGGTCGACAGGCGCCGGGCCGCCTCACTCCCGCGGAGCCACGCCGCGAACGCCGCGATCAGGACCAGGGCCGTCAGCGTCTCCCACGCGATGATCACCACGTACGCCGCGTTCTGCAGGGCCGGGCTGGTGATCGCGCGCCACATCATGTCCGGGGAGCGGAACGTCGTGTCCATCGCGAGCACGTGTTGCACGAACGCCTGGTTCGTGCCGTAGTCGGTGATGTTGCCGAACGCGATCAGCGTCATCTGGAGCGCGGTCATGGCGGTGAGGACGACGACCGCGAACCGCAGGCCGCCGAGCCTGGCGAGGAACCCCATGTCCGGATCGTAACGGCGCCGTCACCGGGTTTTCGCGTAGCGCGAGGGCGTCGTGCCGAGGTACCGCTTGAAGTGCCGGGTCAGGTGGGCCTGGTCGGCGAACCCGGCCGCCGTCGCGACTTCGGCCGCCGGGGTGCCGTCGAGCAGCAGGCGGCGGGCCCGGTCGACCCGGCGGCCGGTCAGGTAGCGGTGCGGCGGCAGGCCGAACCGCGCCCCGAAGCAGCGGACGAGGTACGCCGGGTGGGCGCCGAGCGTCTCGCCCGCTTCGGCCAGCGTCAGCGCGTCCGGCAGGCGCGCGTCCAGGAGGTCGCGGAGGTCGTCGGCGAGGCCGCGCTTGGGCTCGTGCACCGCCGGTTTCCCGAGGTGGGTGCGCAGCCGGTCGGCGACGAGGACCAGGCGGCTCTCGGCCTCGAGCGCGTCGCCGGGTTCGGCGAGGGCCTCGTGGAGCTGGTGGATGCGGGTGCGCAGGAGGCCGTCGGCGAGGCTCGGCCGGTCGACCGCCGCGCCGATCAGGTCCTCGCCCAGCACCGGCGTGTCCAGGTACAGCACGCGCTTGCGGAAGCCGTGGCTGGTCGCGGCGCGGCCGTCGTGGGCGACGTTCGGCGGCAGCAGCGTCACCGCCGGGCCGAGTGCGCCGTGGTGGTGGCGGTCGAGGTCGTAGCGGATGACACCGTCGTCGACGATCAGCAGCGTCCACGTGTCGTGCGTGTGCAGCGGGTAGGCGTGCGTGGTGAAGCGCGCGTGGAAGACCTCGGCGATCCCCGGGACCGCCGGCCGCCAAGCCGCGACGTCCGCCATGTCAAGAACGTACAAGACGCGGGCGTCGCGCCCGGGCGAGTCTGACCGGCATGAGTTCCTTCGACACGAAGATCGCCGTCCTGCTCCGCGACGACCTGGCGTCCTGGCAGCGGCTGAACGTCACCGCGTTCCTGGTGAGCGGCATCGCCCACGTGACCCCCGAGCTGATGGGCGAGCCGTACGCCGACGCCGACGGCACCGAGTACCTCCCGATGTTCGGCCAGCCGGTGCTGGTCTTCTCGGGCCCGGCGGACGTCCTGACCGCGGCCCACGGCCGGGCACTGGGCCGCGGCCTGCGGTTCTCGATCTTCACCGACGAGCTGTTCCACACCGGCAACGACGCCGACAACCGGGCGGCGGTCCGCGAGGTGCCGGGGGAGAAGCTGACGCTGGCCGGGCTGGCCGTGCACGGGCCGAAGAACGCCGTCGACAAGATCCTCAAGGGGGCTTCGCTGCACCACTGAGTAGAACTGCTCTATCCCCCGATCGGGTGGCACTGCCAGCATGATCGGCAGTGCCGCGGAGGGCGGCTCGAACTGGGGAGGTTCCGTGAATTCACTTCGTCGTGCGTGCGTGGTCCTGACGGCGGCGGCCGGGCTGGGCTTGGCCCTCGTGCCGGTCGCCTCGGCGGACCCGGTGCAGACGGTGGACTACACCTCGGAGGAAGGCGCCTGGCCGCTGCAGGGCAGCGCCCACTACGCGGCGCCGGGCGACGAGATCGCCGTCTTCGAGTCCACCAGCGGCAGACTCTGGATCGACGTCTCGTCGGGGCTGAAGTACCTGACCGTCGAGCTGAGCGCACCGGCGGGGGAGACCCTGCACACCGGCACGTACACCGGCGCGCGGTTCCGCGGGCAGAGCGACGAGGCGCAGGCCACGCCGGGGATCTTCGTCTACACCATGGGCAACGTCTGCAGTGAGGTGTACGCCGACTTCACGATCGACCGGCTGGACAAGGACGCCGACGGCCGCACGACCGACGCCGACCTGACCTTCGTCCAGCACTGCGGCAGCCCGGACGGCCCGGCGACCCGCGGCGAGGTGCACTTCCACGCCTGAGTCACGGCGCGGTCGCGTGCACCAGGAAGACGCTCCGGACCCGGTCCCCGGCGTCGACGCTGAAGGTGCGCGCGGAAGCGTCCACGAATCCCGCCGACGAGGCCAGCGCCGCGGCGTCGGCCTCGTCGGGCGGGTACGACAGGTCGGCCGGCACGAACTCGGCGAACGGCCCGGTCCGCTTGAACCGGGCTCCCACGATCGAGAACGCCAGCCGGCCGCCGGGCCGCAGCACGCGGAGCCAGTCGGCGAAGGCCGCCGCCCCCAGGAAGTGCAGTGCGGACGCGCACACCACCACGTCGGCCGAGTGGTCCTCGGCCGGCATCGGCACGGCCGGCCCGACCCGCCACTCGATCCGGCCGTCCGGGTCCTGCGTGGGCGCCTTCGCTTCGGCCCGCGCGACCATGGCCGGCGACACGTCGACAGCCAGCACCCGCGCCGGCTGCAGCTTCAGCGCCGCGTACGCCGCGAAACCGGTCCCCGTGGCGACGTCCAGCACGAGGTCCGGACCGGGCGGCAGCGGCTCGACCAGCGCGGAGGCCACCGAGGCGTGGAAGGTGTCGTCGTCGTAGTGCTCGGCTGTGCCGTCGAAGAACGCGGCCCGGGATTCGTCGCTCACGAACCCCAACCTAGCGAGCGCCACCAGGGATTTTCAGCGGGCGACGGCCCGCGAAACCGAGGTCGGTGCGGTGGTACCAGCCCAGCTCGTCGTCGCCTTCGAGCCAGCACAGGAGCACGTCGGTGCCGTCCAGCTCGGCCGGGAAGTCGACCAGCAGCGGCGCGAACCCCTTGAGCTCGGCGCCGGTGTGCTGCACCGTCGTCATCAGGTCGTCGAGGCGGGCCTGCGCGGCCTTCCACTCGGGCAGCCCGCCCAGCTCGGTGGTCCGGCCGCCCGGTCGCAGCGACGCCGCGAGCTCGGCGGCGTCGGCGCGGACGCGCACGAGCTCGTCGAGGACCGGCCGCAGGCGTGCCAGTTCGTCGCGAGCCTCCGCGACGGTGAACAGTCCCATCGCCCGATGATGCCACCGGCCCGCGTCAGCCCTCGCGCCGCCGCCGCACCAGCGCGTTGGCCAGTCCGCTGCCGACCAGCAGGAAGCCCACGCCGAGCAGGCCGCCGATGAAGAGGAAGTCCATGACGCCGTACGCGATGTCGCTCTTCGGCATCAGGTTGACCAGCCGGAACCCCCATTCGGGCACCGCCATCGCGGCGACGCCGGGCAGCACGCCGTAGATCAGGCCGCCGAGGATCGGGCCGACCGCCGACAGCGCGCCGAGCGCGGCGACGATCAGCAGCAGGATCGCCCCGCCGGCCAGCAGCGCGATGCCGAGCGGGTCGCGGTTGGTGCTCAGCGTGGCCTGGATCAGCTGCTGCTGGCGCAGCCCGCCCCAGCTGAGCAGCCCCAGGGCGACCGGCGTGAGCACGAGCCCGCCGAGCGCGCTGACGACGTGCGCGGCACCGCGGCGCGGCCGCTCGTCGAGCACCTCACCGGTGTCGCCGGAGTCCGGGTAGTCGTTCTCGTAGTCGCCTTCGTAGTCGGCGTACCGATGGGTCGACATGGCCGTCACCTCCCGCATGATGGATTCACGGGTGGCATCGTGCCCTGGTTCAGGCCCGAAAGCGATGGTCGCTCGGCGAGCGGTCGGATCGGCTGACCGGCGGGTTCGTGCCCGGTGATCCGTGCCACAAAGCGCGGGTGGAGACTTGATGCCGACCACTACTGGAACCATCCAGCTCCGTCAAGCAGTACGCTTGTACCGCTACCGGCGAGACTTAAAGAAGAACGCGAAGATCCGCGGAAGGAGCACCGCTGCTCATGGCCAAGATCAAGGTCCAGGGCACCGTCGTCGAACTCGACGGCGATGAGATGACCCGCATCATCTGGCAGTTCATCAAGGACAAGCTGATCCACCCGTACCTGGACGTGAACCTGGACTACTACGACCTGGGCATCGAGGAGCGGGACCGCACCGACGACCAGGTCACCATCGACTCCGCGAACGCCATCAAGAAGCACGGCGTCGGCGTCAAGTGCGCCACGATCACGCCGGACGAGGCGCGGGTCGAGGAGTTCGGCCTCAAGAAGATGTGGCTGTCCCCGAACGGGACCATCCGCAACATCCTCGGCGGGGTCATCTTCCGCGAGCCGATCGTCATCCAGAACATCCCGCGGCTGGTGCCGACCTGGACGAAGCCGATCATCATCGGCCGCCACGCCCACGGCGACCAGTACAAGGCCACCAACTTCAAGGTGCCCGGCCCGGGCAAGCTGACCGTGACCTACACCCCGGACGACGGCTCCGAGCCGATGGAGTTCCAGGTCGCGCAGTTCCCCGAGGGCGGCGGCGTCGCCATGGGGATGTACAACTTCAAGAAGTCGATCGAGGACTTCGCGCGCGCGTCCCTGCAGTACGGCCTGGACCGCGGCCTGCCGGTCTACCTCTCCACCAAGAACACCATCCTCAAGGCCTACGACGGCCAGTTCAAGGACGTGTTCGAGGAGATCTTCCAGAACGAGTTCAAGGCCGACTTCGACGCCAAGGGCATTTCCTACGAGCACCGCCTGATCGACGACATGGTCGCCGCGGCGATGAAGTGGGAGGGCGGCTACGTCTGGGCGTGCAAGAACTACGACGGTGACGTCCAGTCCGACACGGTCGCGCAGGGCTTCGGCTCGCTCGGCCTGATGACGTCGGTGCTGCGCACGCCGGACGGCCGGACCGTCGAGGCCGAGGCCGCGCACGGCACGGTGACCCGGCACTACCGCCAGCACCAGCAGGGCAAGCCGACCTCGACGAACCCGATCGCGTCGATCTACGCCTGGACGCGCGGCCTCGAGCACCGCGGCAAGCTGGACGGCAACCAGGAGCTGATCGGCTTCGCGAACAAGCTGGAGCAGGTCGTCGTCGAGACCGTCGAGAGCGGCCAGATGACGAAGGACCTCGCGCTGCTGATCAGCAAGGACCAGCCGTGGCAGACGACCGAGGAGTTCCTCGCGACGCTGGACGACAACCTGGCGAAGAAGATCGCCCAGGGCTGAGGTTTTCCTCGTGGAGGCCCCCTTCCCGGTTCGCCGGGGAGGGGGCCTTTCGCGTGATCACGCGGTGTCACCTCGCGGTGGAACGCTGGCGCCTCCGGGTGGTTGCTGCGTCCGGCGCTGCCGTCCGGGTAAAGGATTGCCTACCCTTGGCGTGGGGACGGGCTCGTGGGATGGAGGAAGCATGTCGAAGAAGACTCTGCTCATCTTGGGCGCGCTCGTCCTGGTCGTCATCGTGTACGCCATGAACACGGGCAAGCAGGCGTCGGGGGCATCGGCCACCGGCTGCACGGTGACCGTGACCGCGGACGTCCTGAACGCCCGTGAGGCGGCGGACGGCAACGCGAAGGTCGTCGGCAAGTACCTGCGGGACGCCCAGTTCGACGCGCTGCCGGGCGTGCAGAACGGCTTCCGCAAGGTGGCCGACAACAAGTGGGTGGCGGCCGAGTTCACCCAGCCCGTCGCCGGCTCCGCCTGCTGAGCTTTCAGAGGCCGATCAGGTCGGCCGCGAGCGTGACGACGCCGAAGGCCGCCGCCGACAGGCCGAGCGTCCTGGCGCGGTTCGGGTCCCGTTTGGCGGCGGCGCGCCAGTAGAGGCCGATGCCGACCGCCAGCATGAGCAGCTCGACGACGGCCGAGACGGTGGGCAGCCGCCAGAGCCCGAAGCCGAAGACGGGCAGATCGCCGGCGTTGCCGGGCAGGATCGGCAGGTCGGCGCGGTGCACGACGAGGTCGAGCAGCCAGTGCGAGAACACGACACCGCCGAGGACGAGCCCGGCCTGCCGGCCGAGCCGGTACGCGGCGACCGCGCCGAAGAGGGCGGCGAGCACGAGCGCGCCGACGAGGGAGTGCGTGTAGTCGGCGTGGATGACACCGCCGCCGTAGCCCTCGCCGTCGATCGTCTCGATGCCGCTCAGGTAGAGCGGAACGAAGACGACGTCGAGCCAGGCGGTGGCGAGCATGAGCGTCCAGACGGGGATCGCGGGGCGGCCCGCCTTGACGGCGGCGGCCAGCCCGAAGTGCCCGGCGATCATCTGCGGGCCTCCGTCCAGGGGAAACGGGCGTCGAGCACACCGAGCCCGACGGTGAAGAGGAGGACGGCGAGTATGAAGGTCATTTCTCTGCTTTCCGCGCGTAAATCGTGAGGCCTTGGACGAGCATGTTCTTCAGGACTTCGAAGCTCTTGTCGACGTCTTCCGGACGGCCGAACCCGCCGGACGCTTCGAGCCCGGCAAACCCCTGGACGGCGGCGCGCAGGCACCGCGTGCCGTGCACGGCCTGGGCGTGGTCGAAGCCGAAGGGGCGGAGAACGGCGAAGACGACCTCGGCAACGGCGTGCGTGGCCCGGCTGAGTTCGACGTCGGTTTCGTCGGGTGCGGTGACGAGCGCGTGGCTGCGGTGCGGGTGGCGCCGCAGGTAGGCGCGATAGGCGTCGGCGATGGCGCCGATCGCGTCGCCACCCTCGCGGCCGGTGGCGGCGGTCCGGAGGGTTTCGCCCATTTCCGTGACGACCCGGAGGTCGATCAGCCGCCGCAGGCCGGCGAGGTTCTTGACGTGCTTGTAGAGCGAGGGCGCGGCCACCCCGGCGCGCTCGGCGACCTTGGCGAGGGTGAGCCCGCCGGGACCGAGTTCGTCGACGAGGCTGATGGCGAGGTCCACCACCGCTTCGGTGGTGAGCCCGACCCTAGGTGACATTGTGGCTACTTGGCATAGCTTTAAAGCTAATGCTCGTAGCTTTCGGGGTCAAGGGCCGGTTTTTGTCGGTGGTGGGTGCTAGAACTGATCGCAGTGAAAACCGCAGGTGACGGCGTTGGGCCGCACCGGGAAGGAGGCAACGTCCGGGGGCGGGCGACAACTGAATCTCGGCATGGGGCGGTGGTGTCCGTGGGGTCTCCAGGGGGAGTCTCGCGGGCTGGAGCCGGGGTTGGTCGGGGCACGGCGGTTCGGTGGGGATCGGGCCGGGGGACCGTGCTTGGGCTGGATCCGCGGTGGGCCTGGTGCCGGGGAGGTGCTCCGGGCCGGGGGCCGCGCTCCGATGGGGGTCGGGGCGCGTTCTCCGGCGGGCCGGGTGCTGCGGTGCGTGGTGCCCTGCCGGTGGGACGGGGAGGGGCCTGCCGGGCGCCACGGACTTCGCGGTGCGGGACCGTCTCCGGGCCAGTGGCTGTGGGGGTTTGGCTCGGGCCGACTGGGCAGTGGGCTACCTCGAGCAGTGCGCTTGCGCCGAGTTGAGGCGGCTTCGGGCTGCGCGCCACGTCGGGCAGCGCGCCCGCGGCGAGCGGGCTTGGCTCGGGGTGGCCGGGCGGCAAACTGCATCGAGCAGTGCGCTCGCGCCGAGCGGAGTCGGCTCCGGGCGGTGCGCCGTGCCGAGCAGTGCACCCGCGCCGAGCGGTGCGAAGCCTTCCGGGCGCGCGGAGCCAGTCCGTGCCCGGCGGGGGCGTGCCGCGGGCCCGCGCCGCGCCCCGGAGAGCGTCAGAGCTCGATCGCGAGGTCCTCCTCCGCGACCAGCACCTCACCGCCGAACTCCGTGCGGGCCTCCGCGGCGGCCTCCTCGCGGTTCGTGCCCGGCCAGAAGTGGGTGAGCAGGAGCCGGCGGGCGCCCGCCCTCTCCGCCCAGTGGCCCGCCTCCGCCGCCGTCATCAGGTAGCGGGGCTCGCCCTCCGGTGGTGGGGTGCGGAGGGTGGCGTCGCAGATGAACAGGTCCGCGTCGCGGGCGAGCTCGGCCAGCCTTGGCGACGGTCCCGTGTCACCGGTGTACGCCACCGTCAGCCCGGGGGCCGCGAGGCGGACGCCGAAGTTCGGCTGGTGGTGGGGCAGCTCGTACGGCGTCAACCCGAACGGCCCGACCTCGGCCGGCTCCGCGAGGTCGCGCACCTCGAACAGCGTCTCCGGGTGCGGCCGGGGCTCCATCGCCTCGAGCCGACGGAGCGTGCCGGGTGTGCAGTGCAGCGGCAGCCGTTCCGAGGGCGCGTCCGCCTGGACCGTGTAGTGCCACGCACGCCCCAGTGCGCTGACGTCCGCGCAGTGGTCGGGGTGCTCGTGCGTCACCACCACCGCGTCGGGCAACCCGTCGCGGCAGTGCGTGAACAAGCGTGGCGCGGTGCCGTACCCGAGGTCGAGCACGACGCGGAAACCGTTGTGCGTCAGCAGGAATCCGGCGCACGCGCGGCCGGGCTCCGGCCACGCGCCGCAACTGCCCAGCACGACCACCCGGCTCCCCGCTTCGCCCATGCGCGGCAGTGTGGCAGAGCAACCGACGGCCGCGGTACCTCGGCCGGTAGCGTGCTGCGGGTGCTGACCGTCTCCACCGTGAACGTCAACGGCCTCCGCGCCGCCG
Source organism: Amycolatopsis sp. NPDC004747 (assembly GCF_053601335.1). Classification (NCBI taxonomy): domain Bacteria; kingdom Bacillati; phylum Actinomycetota; class Actinomycetes; order Pseudonocardiales; family Pseudonocardiaceae; genus Amycolatopsis; species Amycolatopsis sp. NPDC004747. The sequence goes on from NZ_JBSGBQ010000034.1 coordinate 95,471, forward strand.
CCAAAAAGGGCTTCGTCGAATGGCTTGCCGCCACGAAGGCCGATGTCGTCGCCTGCCAGGAGGTGCGGGCCGAAGCCAGTCAGCTGCCCGCCGCCGTCGTCGAACCCGACGGGTGGTTCGCGGTGCACGCTCCATCGTCGGTCAAGGGGCGCAACGGTGTTGCCGTCTACAGCCGCGTCGAGCCCGAAGAAGTCCGCGTCGGCTTCGGCGAGCCCGAGTTCGAGGACAGCGGGCGGTACCTCGAAGTGCACCTGCCGAACGTCGTCGTGGCGAGCCTCTACCTGCCCAGTGGGGACGTCGGCACCGAACGGCAGGACGAAAAGGAACGCTTCATGGCCGCGTTCCTGCCCTACCTCGTCGAGCTGCGGGCGAAGGCCGCCGCGGCCGGGCGGGAGGCCGTCGTCGTCGGGGACTGGAACATCGCCTACGACACCGTCGACCTCAAGAACTGGCGCGGCAACCGCAAGAACTCCGGCTTCCTGCCCGAAGAACGCGCCTGGCTCGGCCGCGTCTACACCGAGGCCGGCTACACCGACGTCCAGCGCCGCCTCGACCCCGAAGGCCCCGGCCCGTACACCTGGTGGTCCTACCGCGGCCAGGCCTTCGACAACGACTCCGGCTGGCGCATCGACTGCCAGCTCGCCACGCCCGGGCTGGCCGAGAAGGTCGTCGACGTCGTCGTCGAACGGGCCGCCGCCTACGACCAGCGCTGGTCCGACCACGCGCCGGTCACCGCGACCTACGACATCGACTACCCCGGTCGGTAAGACCACGATTGGGTGAACCGAACGAACCGGATCGAATGGGTGACACGCGATCGTGCACTCTTCGGGCACACTCCACCGCGGGCGGTAACCGATTCCCCCGAACGGGTGGCTAAAGTGAACCCTGGGGGCGCCCGGGGCGTATTACGGATTGAGCGCTACCCTCGAAATCCGAGTTGATCAGAACCGGCAGGTCTTGACACGCTCGGTAGTTTTCTGACCAGTAGCACGCAACGTCTCACTCGGATGGGTGAGCGTTACTCGCGGGAGGCACTCCGGTGCGCAACCCAGGTCGAACCCTGTTGCGGTCCACCCTGCGCGGATTCCGCGCGGCCGTGGTGCTCGCGCTCGTCCCGGCCGGCCTGTTCGTGGCCGGCGGTAGCGCGTTCGCCGCCGTCACGACGACAGCGCAGGCCGACACCAGCGTGGAGGCCTTCGGCGTGCTCGGCCCCGTCGGGCTGGTCGCGGTCGCGCTCGGCATCGTCGGCATGACGCTCGGTGTGCTGCGGCAGCGACGCAAGACCCGCCTGGCCGAGGCCGCCCCCGCCGTGCCGGAGGTCCCCGATCCGGTCACGGCGATGGCCGAAGCCGTCCTCGGTGAGCCCGACGCGACGCCGACCCGCCCGTTCCTCACCCAGCGCCCGAACGCCTGAGGGCCCTCGGCGCCCGCCGCTCGCCCCGGCCTGGAAGAATCCTGGCGTGTCCGAAGAACAGACCGTCGCAGCAGAGCGCCGCCCGCGGGTCCTGTCCGGGATCCAGCCCACCGCCGACTCGTTCCACCTCGGCAACTACCTCGGTGCGCTGCGCCAGTGGGTGCGGCTGCAGGACACGCACGAAACGTTCTACAGCGTGGTCGACCTGCACGCGATCACCGTCGAGCAGGACCCGAAGGTGCTGCGGCAGCGCACCCGCGTCTCCGCCGCCCAGCTGCTCGCCATCGGCATCGACCCCCAGCGCAGCGCCCTGTTCGTGCAGAGCCACGTCCCGGAGCACGCCCAGCTGAGCTGGGTGCTGGAGTGCCAGACCGGCTTCGGCGAGGCCGGCCGGATGACGCAGTTCAAGGACAAGTCGGCGAAGCAGGGCTCCGACCGCTCCAGCGTCGGCCTGTTCACCTACCCGGTCCTGCAGGCCGCGGACATCCTGCTGTACCAGGCGGACGCCGTGCCGGTCGGCGAGGACCAGCGCCAGCACCTGGAGCTGACGCGCGACCTCGCGCAGCGCTTCAACAACCGGCTGGGCAAGACGTTCGTGGTGCCGGAGCCGTACATCATCAAGGACACGGCGAAGATCTACGACCTGCAGGAACCGACGGCCAAGATGAGCAAGTCGGCGTCGAACGTCAACGGCATCATCGAGCTGCTCGAGGACCCGAAGCGCTCGGCGAAGAAGATCCGCTCGGCGGTCACCGACACCGGCCGCGAGGTCAGGTTCGACGTGGAGAACAAGGCGGGCGTGTCGAACCTGCTGACGATCTACTCGGCCCTGACCGACCGCACGATCCCGGACCTCGAAGCGGCGTACGAGGGCAAGGGCTACGGCGACCTGAAGAAGGATCTCGGCGAGGTCTTCGTCGAGTGGGTGACCCCGATCCAGGAGCGCGCGAAGTCCTATTTGGACGATGTGGCGGAGCTGGACAAGGTGCTCGCGGTGGGCGCCGAGCGCGCCCGCGAGGTGGCGTCGAAGACGCTGGCCAAGACCTACCAGCGGATCGGGTTCCTGCCGCCGGTCCGGTGAGGCTGATCCTGCTCAACGGCCCGCCGGGCAGCGGCAAGTCGACGCTCGCCCGGCGCTACGCCGAGGACCACCCGCCGGCGTTGGCCCTGGACGTGGACCGGATCCGCGCCATGCTGGGCGGCTGGCGCGGGTCCCCGGGCGAAGCCGGCCTGCTGGCCAGGGAGATCGCCTTGGCGGCGGCGCGGACCCACCTCGCCGCGGGCCATGACGTGGTGGTGCCGCAGCTGGTGGCCCGGCCGGGATTCCCGGAACGCCTCGAGGACGTGGCGAGCGAATGCGGAGCGACCTTCCACGAGCTGGTGCTCCTGCCGGGCCGCGACGTCGCTCGCCGCCGCTTCACCGCGCGCGGTTCGTCGGAGATCGAGGCCGTGGCGCCGCTGACCGAGCGGGAACTGGACCAGGCGTATACCGCGGTCGCCGGGTTCGCGGCAAGCCGCGGGGCGCCGGCGCTCACCGCGGCGGACGCCTACCCCGCTTTGCTGGCTGCCCTCCGGTGACAGCGGCACCCCCGTTACCGTTTTCGTAGTTCCTGATCAAGGAGCTGTGGTCACCAGGCCCGGCATGACTTGCGCCCCCAGTCGAACCCATGATCCGGGGGGT